>NZ_VJYK02000005.1 GCF_007097205.2 Streptomyces alkaliterrae | reverse complement strand
CCGCGATCTCTCCGCGACCCACCTGTGACCAGGCGGCCGTGGGCCGCCTGGTCACAGGTGGGTCGCGGAGAGATCGCGGAAGCGGCGCCCTCACCCTGTCCTTATCCACCCCCATGGCACACTCTTTTTCGATGGGCGACATGACAGGCGGGCCGGGCGGCGGCCCGCAGCCGGCGATACGAGCGGCGCGCGCGGCGGTCTTCACCGCGCTGTGCGTCACGCTCTCCGCCGGCACGCACGTCCTCCTCTCCGGTGCGCCCGTGCCGCTCACCCCGCTGCTGCTGGTCAGCGCGGTCGTCTTCGCCGCCGCCTACGCCCTCGGCGGGCGACTCCGCGGCTACTGGTCCATCGCGGCCCTGCTGCTGCCGCTGCAGCTCGCCGCCGACACCGTCTTCACCACCGGCCAGCAGGCCTGCTACGGCGCGAACGGCGGACCGGTGATCGGCCCGCTGCGCTCGATGGGCGTGAACCTGATCTGCACCGGCGGAGACTTCGGCACACCGCTGGCCCGCCTCGCCGGCGACGCCCCGACCGTGCCGCTCAGCCACCCGGCCGCGCCCTGGCTGCTGCTGGGCGCGCACGTGGCGGTGGGCCTGGGCGCGGCGGCCTGGCTGTGGCGCGGCGACGCCGCGCTCACGCGGCTGCTGCGCGCCGCCGTCATGGAGGCCGCCGAGCTGGCCCGCCCGCTGCTGCGCCGCCTGACCGCGCTCACCGCGCGTACCGCGACGACCGGCGCCCCGCGCCGCCGCGCGCCGCGCACGGCCTACCGCCGCCCCTCTCCCGCCCTGCCGCTGCTCGTACACACCGTTGTGCGCCGGGGTCCGCCACGCCAGGCTGCTGCCCGCGGCTGATCCCGCCGCGTGGCCGAACCCCGCACATACTGTCGAGTCAACACCCCTCACGACGGAGTACCCACAGCCATGAGCAAGCGCAACAGCCAGGAAGCCAAGAGAGTCGCCCGTGAGCGGCTGCGCGCCGAGCGGGAGAAGGAGGCGAAGAAGGCCAAGATGCGCCGCCAGCTCGGCGTCGCCGGCGCCGTCGTCGCCGCCCTCGCCGTGATGGGCGGCATCGGCTTCGCGGTGACGAAGATGCTGGAGGACGAGTACTGGGACGCGGCCGCGAAGAAGGACCTCGTCGCCCCGGCGAACACCTCCGGCAAGGACGGCCTGACCGTCCTGCTCGGCGACAAGGACGCGCCCAAGACGCTCGAGCTCTACGAGGACCCGCGGTGCCCGGGCTGCGCCGGCTTCGAGCAGAACGCGGGCGCCGAGCTGAAGAAGGGCATGACCGAGGGCAAGTACAACGTCGAGTTCTACGGCGCGAACTTCCTCGACAACCGCATCGGCGGCGACGGCTCGAAGAACGCGATGAGCGCGCTCGGCGCCGCCCTCAACGTCAGCCCCGACGCGTTCATGGCCTTCAAGGCGGCCATGTACTCGGACGAGTTCCACCCCGACGAGGGCGGCGACCCGTTCGGTGACGACGACTACCTGATCAAGATCGGCGACTCCGTCCCGGAGCTGAAGGGCAACAAGCAGTTCGCCAAGGACGTCCGCGACGGCACCTTCGACCGCTGGGGCCTGGAGCAGGCGAAGATCTTCAACGAGCGCAACATCGGCTCCACCCCCACCCTGCGCTACGACGGCAAGCCGATCATCGACGAGTCCACGCAGAGCATCCCGAGCAACCCGGAGGCCCTGAAGACCGCCATCGACAAGGCGATCAAGGACTGACCCGGCGCGCGTGCCCCGCGGCCCGCGCCCCGCACGACACTAGGCCGGGTGCCTTCCGAAGGCACCCGGCCTAGTTGGCCCGGAGCTACCAGCAAAGCTCTACTGCCGGGCGAGCCCAGCAGGGTCCATGGCGATCGGGAACGGAGCGTCCAAGTGGGTGGTCGCGCCTGCGAGTGCCGTGGCCCGCTCTGTGTAGCGGCCGCTCTCCAGCTCGTAGGCGACGATCATGGGGGCGGGCTCCAACTCAAGGCGCCAGAAGTGCGGGATGGCGGCTTCCGCGTACAGCAGCGGCTTGACCTTGCGGTCCATGGTGCTGTTGCCGGGCGAGACGAGTTCGACGACAAGCTGGACGGCGTCGATGTCGACGGCGACGGGGTCGTCGGCGGTCGCGCCGGCGTCGACCACGACCAGGTCGGGCACGACCAGCCCGGACGGCAGGACGACGTTGACGCCCTCCAGGATCTCCACCGGCGCGCCGACGGCTCGGGCGGCCGCGTCCAGGGCCACGTGGAGGCGGAACGAGGCCCGCTGATGGCGGACGCCGGGGGCGGGGGACATTACGAGAGACTCCCCCAGCAGTTCGTAACGCATGGTGCGGTCTTCAGGAAGGGCCAGGACGTCGGCAACGGTCCAGGGCCCGGTGTGGTCGGTGGCAACACTCATTCCCTTCACCTCCTCCATCCGATCGGCGGCCTCTGTCGGGCCCCACCGGACGGTACACGGCCAGCATACGAGCGCTCCCGCCCGCAGCCACGCGGCTCCGCCACGATGGGGCGATACATCGAACAAGCGCACCACCAAGCAGGCGGGACCTCACAATCGGGCGGCTCTCATCGCGCGCAGAGTGGCCCGAGCCTCCTCATCTCGCACCCATACCCGCCACAGCACGAGTTCCGGGCTGTCGAAGACATGCGAGAACGTCCGCCACAGGTGGGCACGCACTCCGTCGGCCTCCCACCAGCCCTCGGTCCAGCCGGACGCGTCGCCCAGTGGCCGCATACCTTGGAGAAGCGCCTCCAGCCCGGGCACGCCGTCGGGTCCGCCCCGCTCCACCTCCGTCCAGCGCGCGCACTCCGCGTGAACCGCGTCGGATGCGATCAGGTGCGAGACCGTCGGAAAGACCGCCACGTACTCACCGCCCGCCTCACTGCCGGCCATGAAGCGCACGACGCCCTCCTCGTCCAGCCAGACGCCGAACGGGTGCGCCGCCGAGTGCTCGATGAGCGAGACGGCCGGAAACCCGTCGTCCGGATCGATGTCGAGTTCCGGCCAGAAGGTGACCGTCTCCTCCAACGACCACGAGAGACTGTCGTACCGCAGCCCACCAAGCACCCGCACGTCTCGCAGCACGTCACGGCAACGACTCACCCGCTCCTCGCCGTACACCTCGGCCGCCTCCGCCCACTCACCCTCACCCGGCCAGGGACACTCGTCGTCGTACGACGACGTCCACCGCCCCACCGACCGGACGAACCTCCCGGCGCGATCAGCCAGCATCCGACCGAGGGGAGTCTCGACGCTGGATCGACTCGTCCTCCGAGCTGACCGTCCGTACCCAGCGTTCGGCCCAGTCACGTTGGGCGGCTTCGACGAACGGGAACGAGGTCAGGCGCTTAGCATGATCACGGAATGACAGCACTCGCCCCGGATCAGTGATCACCGCGAACCCGACGCCGATCTGCCAGTAGCCGGCTGCCAGGAGCACACGACCGTCCAACGAGGCCATCACAAAGGACGGGTTGTTTCTCCCAACCCCGAGAACGCCGTTCTCGCAACCGACACCGGCGATGTCGCAGTACTCGTGAGCTGAGACGCGAACCCAGCGGTGGCGTTCGAACTCCGGCTCGTCGGGCACGTCCACCGCCAGGTCCAGTCCGACAAGCAGTTCGCTGGCTCCGCGACGGCTCGTGGAGAGCAGGCCGGACTCCCTCGCCAACCGCCCCCATGTCTTGTTGAGTACGGAGGTCAGGTCTGGCTTGTCGTGACTGATGACAACGTCTCGCCTGCCCTCATCGGGAAGGAGCTGTGTCAGGTAACGCGCCACGAGCACCGGAACCAGATCACTGTTCATCGGCAGCGTCTCCAGGTACCGGTAGCCCGCCGCCGAGAGCCTCTCGACGAGCGACGGATGCGGTTCGCTCATTTTCTCCCTTCACTCCTGCAGCCGTATGAACAGCGGTGACGGCGCGCGGCCGCTCGGGGCGCGCCGTCACCACTTCCAACCCGCTATCGACCGCGTCGGCCGTACTTGTAGTACCTCGGGTTGTTGTAGTCGTGCTCCCCCGACTTCTTGAGCGGGAACCAGGCTATCTCTCCCGTCCTGTGGTGCACCATGACTCGGATCTGGTTGTGCTGGCCCAGTCCGGTCATGTCGAAGATGGGTGAGTTCTTCCAGTCGGACCAGCCTCGAGCGTTACCACTGTTCCTGAAGAAGTCCAATGCTCCACCCGAGATGCGCTGGGGGTAGGACGGGTTGGAGGCAACTTCACGAGCAAGTTGATCGTGCTTCTTGGTGAGACCAGCCTGGCGAGACCACTCCTCGCTCCGCGAGGCGATCGCCTCAGGTGAGTAGTTCTCGTCTGGTGTCCACGTACTGCCGTTGCAGTTGTGGACGAGAGCCGTGGTAGGGCCAGCGCCCACGTAGTACGTGTGGATGCCTTCGACCGTGAGGTTGTGGACGCGTTGCTTCGCGGTCCACTGCTCGACGGCGGTGATCTGGACCCAGGTGCCGGAGGAGGTCTGGAGCCACTGGCCGGGGGCGAGTTCGTCGGCCTTCAGCCACTCACCGAGCTGCGGCACCCAGAACGGGTGACCGTCGGTGGCGACCACCGAGGCGGTGCCCCGGTCTGACGGGTTCCGGTCGTCGGCCGCGACGGACAATGCGCGGCTCGTGCCGTCGCCACCGGTCACCGCGGCGCCGGCCGACACCGCGGCGGCGGCGAGCTCCGCGGTGCGGACGGTGACCTTGACCAGTTGCTTCCTGCCCTCGCCGAGGATGGTGGCGGTGACCGTCTTCGTCTCGGTCCTACCCGTCCTCGGGTCGGTGGCCAGAACCTTGTCGCCGACCTTGATCTTGTCGATCGGCTTCTTGGAGCCGTCGGCCATCAGGACGTAGGTACCGGGGGCAAAGCTGTTGCAGCCGGGGTTGCCACCGCCGTTGGTGGCGGTGTCGATGGCGTTGTCGCGGGCTTCCTCCTTCAGCTCCCGCTTGACGTTCTCCACCTTCCGCTGCGTGGGCTTCTTCTGCTGGGAGGGCTTGGGCTTCGGCTTGGGTTGGCTCCTGGGCTGCGGGCGCGGTTTGGGCTTGGCGCGGCGCTGGGCGGCGCGCTGGGCCTGGGCGCGGCGTTGCGCGGCGCGGGCCGCGCGTTGGCGGGCCTGGGCCGCGGCGCGGCGCTGGGCGGCGCGGCGGGCTGCCGCACGGGCCGCCGCGCGGCGGGCTGCCGCGCGGGCGGCGGCGCGCTGGGCGGCGCGGCGCGCTGCCGCACGGCGGGCCGCGGCGCGGGCGGCGGCGCGGCGGGCGGCGGCACGGGCCGCGGCGCGACGGGCTGCCGCCTGGGCGGCGCGACGGGCGGCGGCCTGCGCGGCACGGCGCGCGGCGTAGCGGGCGGCGGCGCGGATGGCGGCCTGGAGCGCGATCCGGGCGGCGATGCCGACCAGGATCGGGAAGAACAGGCCGTCGGGGTCGGAGAAGGTCGCCGGCGCGTTGTTGGCGTAGGCGTAGGGGTTGATGGTGGCCGGTTCGGTGTAGTCGACCATCGGGTCGACGGAGATGAAGCGGCCGGTCGCCGGGTCGTAGTCGCGGGCGCCGAGGCGGGTGAGGCCGGTGGCGCGGTCGATCGTGCCGCCGACGAAGCCGCGTTCGCCGGGCCAGGAGGTGGGCGCGGCGCCGCGCTCCTCGCCGAACGGCATGGTCTGCCGGCGGACGACGCCCATTGCCGGGTCGACGAGGTCGACCGTGGTGTTGGACGTGCCGTGGTGGTCGCTCAGCATGAGTTCGCGACCGCCGCCGGTGCTGCGCACGGTGGTGGAGCCGTCGGGGTGCTCGTAGAAGCGCTGGGCGGTCCGCTCGCCGTTGCGGTCGTCGACGGTGAGTTCTGCTTCGCCGAGGTAGAGGGTCTTCTTGCCGTCGGGGGCGGTGCGGATGAGGCGTTCGCCGTCGGGGCCGTAGAGGTAGGAGGTCTCGGAGGTGCCGCCCTCCTCCAACGGTTCGCTGACCTTGGTCAGTTGGCCCTCGATGTCCCAGGTGAGGGTCTGGGTGGTGCCACCGCGCTGGCGCTTGGTGGTGTTGCCGGCCTTGTCGTAGGCGAAGGTGTTGAGGCGGTCGCCGCCGGGGCCGGTGGACAGCACCTCGGCGAGCGCGTTGGGGCCGCCGACGCCGGCCTTGCCGTAGCGGTAGGTGCGGGTGACGTCCTTGCCGGCGTCGCCGTCGGTGTCGTGCTCGACGAGCTTGGTGCGGTTGCCGGCCTCGTCGAACTCGTAGCTGTGCCAGTAGGCGTCGGGGCCGCCGACGGTCGCCTTGCCGGGGGTGCCCGCGCAGTCGGTCTTGGCCGTCCAGGCGGAGGTCATGCGGCGCAGCTGGTCGTAGGCGAAGCACTGGGTGTCCGGCTTGGCGTCGGCGGCGACGGCCTGGCCGGGCGTGGAGGTGATGCTGGTGACGTTGCCGGCCTCGTCGTAGCGGTAGCGGACGTCGTCGATGCGGCCGGGGTTGACCGAGCGGTCGAAGGTGGCCTTGGTCAGGCGCTTGGTGAACTCGTCGAACTCGTACGAGCTCCAGACCTTCCGTCCGGTGGCTCCGGACTCGACGCGCAGTGTCTCGCCGAAGGCGGAGTACTGGACGTCGGTGACGTAGTTGGCCGTACCGCCGATGGAGATCGGGAGGCCGTCGGCGTTGTAGCGGAAGACGATCCGCTCGGTGGTGAGGCCGCCGACGCCGGGTACCTCGACCCAGGAGAGGTTGCCGGTGGAGGTGTAGGAGTAGCGGTAGTTGTGGGTGCCGCCGACGAGGCCTTCGGAGGCCGGGATGACGGTCCGGGTGCCGGTGGGGCGGTAGGCCTTGTCGTAGCCGGTGACCTCCTCCCGGTACTGCTCGCCGTTGTGGTGGCGGATGGCCGCGACGGGCAGGCCCTTGCCGAGGGTGTCGTAGGTCCACTCCAGGCGCTTGGGGCCGTTCGGTCCGTCCTCGTGCAGGGAGACGGGTCGGCCGCCGACGTCGTACTTCGTGTACAGGGTGTTGCCGCGCGGGTCGGTGGTGGTGACGACGCGGTCGGAGTTGTCGTAGGTGTAGCGGGTGGTGCCGCCGTCGGGGTCGGTGGAGCTGGTCTGCCGGCCCCGGCCGTCGTACGTGAAGGTGGTCTCCGCGCCGCCGGGCGCGGTGATCCTCACGAGCTGGTCGAGCGCGTCGTAGTGGTAGGTGGTGTCACGCCACTTGGTGCGGGCCGTGTTGCTGTACTCGCGCAGCTTGGCGACGCGGCCCTCGTCGTCGGTGAAGGTGGTGGTGACGATGTCGCCGCCGGGCGGGACGGTGGTGGTGGAGTTGCCGGTCCGCTCGATGACCGTGCGGTGCTTCTCCTCGCCCCGGAAGTAGGCGATCTCGGCGGTGGGTTCGCCGAGCCCGTTGTAGGTGACGCGGCTCTGCGCGGGGACCTGGTGGTCGCCGACGAGCAGCAGGGTGCGGGAGGGCGCGGACTCGTTGAAGTAGCCGTCGTTGGACTTGAAGTCGCGGCCGGCGCTGTCGTGGAAGGTGTCGCTGATCAGGCGTCCGCCGCCGACGGCCTGGTCCTGGACCTGGCGGGTGCGCAGGAGGCCGTCGAGGATCTCGTAGGAGACCGAGTAGCTGCCGTTGTCGCGTACCGCGCGGGTGGTGACGACGGTGGGGGCGGTCTTGGTGATCGAGTACTCGTACGTCGCGGACGGGGTCTGGGTTGCCTTGTCGCGGTCGATGTCCCAGACCTTCAGCAGCCGGCCCAGCGGGTCGTACTCGAGGTCGACGCGCTTGCCGTTGGCGTCGATCTCGGCGAGCGGCAGGCCGCGCAGCGGGTCGAACTCGACGGTTTCGGTGTGTCCGAGCGGGTCGGTGGTGACGGTCTTGGTGGGAATCGCTCCGGTGGCCGGGGTGTAGGCGACGGTGGTGCGGCCGCCCTCGGTGTCGAAGGTCGCGGTCTCGCGGCCGTGCACGTCGTACTCGGTGCGGTCGGTGGTGACGTAGCCGTCGCCTTCGGCGTTGCGCTCCTGGACCTGGGTGACCAGGCCGGTGGTGGGGGCCTTGCCGTAGGTCTGGCCGTCGTAGAGCGTGCGGGTGTCGTCGAGGACGGTCGCGCCGGTCTCGGCGCACGCTCCGGCGGTGGTGACCTCGCGGACCTCCGCGTCGAGGATGTGCTTGGCGGTGTTGCGGGCGTAGGTGGTCGTGGTGCAGCGCTTGGTGCCGCCGGTGGTGACCTCGTCGACCTTGGTCGGCATGCCGTAGCTGTCGTAGGTCGTGGTCTCGGTGGCGCGCAGCCAGGTGTCGCCGTCGCCGCGTTCCCGGCTGCGGTTGGTGGCCGGGCGGACCATGTAGGCGTCGAGCGGCGTGGTGCCGGCGCGCTTGCGGCTGGCGGTCTTCTGCGCCCAGCTGGTGAACGTCGTGGCGTTCTCGACCGGTCCGCCGTCTGAGGCGTAGGTGATCTCCTCGCGGAGCTGGCCCTGGAAGTGGCCGTGGTCGGTGACGGCGTTGCCCTCGGAGTCGCTGACCGAGGCGGTGCGGGTACCGCTCGGCAGTCTGTCCCCGTGCATGCCGCGGAAGTAGCGGTGCTCGCTGAGCTGCTTGACGTCGTCGCCGGCGCCGAGGCGGGTGCGGACCCGTTCGTAGCCGCGGTACTGGCTCCAGGTGCGGTGCTTGTCGTCGGCGAACTCGCTGTCGTCGAAGGCCCAGGCGGCGCCGCCGAGGTACTCGTAGCTGGTCACCTTGGGCGGCGCGTCGGTGACGTTGTCCTCTTCGCGTACCTGGGTGACGACGTACTTGTGGAACCAGTCCTGGACCGGCTCCCAGGCGCCTTCGGGCGTCCAGTACTGCGGGTAGCAGCGGTAGGTGTTGGTGTGCGGATCGGCCGGCATCCGCTTGGGCGCGAGTGCCCGGCAGTCGCGGTCGGAGTAGGTGACGGCGATGCTGCCGCCGGTCTCGGTGCGGATGGCGTTGACGCGCCACCGGGAGAAGGGCGGCAGGCCTTCAAGCCCGTCGACGCGGTTGTCGAGTTGGATGCCCTCGAAGGTGACCGGCGGCATGGAAGCGGTGGTGCCGTCGGCGGCGTGGCCGGTGCGGGTGAGGGACTTCAGCCAGAGGGCGGGCGAGGTGCCGTCGCCGGTGGCGGGGAAGGACTGGTCGAGCGTCCAGCTGTCGACGGTGCGCAGGGCGGTGCCGACGAGGACCGAGGTGCTGATCTTCGTGAGGCGTTTGGTGGTCCAGAAGGTCGGACTGTTCTTGCCCTTGCAGCTCGCGCCGGACTTGCACTCCTGGTCCAGCGGCACGTCGGGCCAGTGGGTGGCGTTCGCGGGGGTGCGGTTGGCCACCGCGCAGTCGAAGTTCGCGGTGGGCACGCAGCGTTCGGCGACGGTGAAGCCGACCCGGCCGGCGGGCTGGCCCGTGAAGAGCGACGTGGCGCGCTGGCCGTAGTCGATGCGGCGGAGGTAGGTGGCGCGGGTGTACGCGACGCCGGTGTCCTTTCCGGCGGCGCCGTACCGGTTGGTCTCCTTGGTCCACCACAGCGTCATCGCGTCGCCGTGGGTGTCCACGACGTAGTCCAGGTTCCAACGCCAGCCCTGGGTGCAGGAGGAGGCGGCGAAGGTGGAGGCGTGGCAGGGCTCGCCTGGGTGGTTGCCGTAGACGGGCGCGGTGGCGACGGAGTTGGTGACGGTGTCGTCGGGCGCGCCGGGCAGCTTGTTCAGGCCGAAGTGGTACCGGGTGCCGTCGGTGGTGGTGACGACCCAGTGTTCGCCGTCCTTGGTGCCGTTGGCGGCGCCGGTCCTGCGCTCGACGCGGGAGCCGTCGTCGTCGGCGGGGCGCCAGTCGCCGGTGGTGTCGTCCTTGACGAGTTCGGTGGAGCTGCCGCCGAGGGACATGATCACCTGGTCGGAGCCCCAGCACAGGTCGCCGGTCTTGGTGGTGTTGTTGGCGCCGTTGCCCTGGTCGTCGGCGCAGGAGCGGTAGCGGCGCTCGATGAAGCCGGGCTCGTAGTCCCAGCCCTCGGCGACCCAGGAGGACTGGCCGTTGGTGGAGGCGGTGCGGCCGTCGACGGACTGGGAGGAGTAGCCGAGCGCGATCTCGGGCTGGGGTCCGCCGGGGACCTCGGGGGTCTCCACGGGGTAGGTCCAGGAGAAGCCGCCGGAGGAGCTGCCGGCCATCCAGGAGCCGGACGGCGAGAGCGGGGTGGCGGAGTAGGAGCCGGAGGAGCCGGAGGAGCCGGCGGCGGCCGCGAAGACCACGGGCTGGGCGGCGAACGAACGGGCGCCGACGGCCGATGACTTGGCGGTGGTCGGGGCCAGGTCGACGTCGGCGGTGACGGTCTGCTCGGCTGGGTCGTTCTCGCTGGGAAGCGGGGTGGCGGTGCGGCAGGCGGCCTTGTCGGGGGTGGTCAGCGCGCAGGCGGGGAGCTGGACGATGCGCAGGCGGCTCGCCCAGTCGCCGCCGTAGAGCTCGTCGAAGCCGGAGTAGTCGACGCGGACGCCGACCTCGCCGCGGGCGGGGCTGTCGTCGCCGCTCGGGGTGAGGCCGCCGCCGGTGGTCGGCGCAAGAGTGAAAAGCAGGCCTTCGACGCCGGCCCGGCGGGCGGCGGCACGGTTCAGGACCTCGACGCGGGCGGTCTCGCCGGGGCGGGCGGCACGCCTCCGCTCGGAGCCACGCTTCCGCTTCGAAGCGTCCTTGGAGTCCGAGGCACCGGGAGTGGTGAGGGCGACGGGCAGGCCCGCCCCGGTCCCGCCCTTGCCGCCGTCGCGCAGCAGCGGAGTGGGCCGGTCACCCGGGCGGGGACGGGCTGTTGAGGCGGCGCGGCCGTCGACCTGGTCACGGGCGGACCCGTCGACGGCAAGGACGCGGCTGCCGGTCGGCCAGCCGTTCTTGCCCGGCCGCCACGCCGGCGCGCCCTTCCCGGCGGGGTTCTTGCGCGGCTTGTGGTCCTGCCCCGAGACGGAACGTTCGCGCTCGACTTCCGGAAGTTCCCGGCCGGCCGCCGCCGCGATGTCCGCCTGCGGCAGCAGCGTGACGAGCATGGCGAGGAAGGCGACCAGTGTCACCGAACGTCGCCAGTGCCAGAGGTACTTCAGATGCCAGAGAAGCTGCTGCACGGTCTCCCCGCCCCAAAAGATCATGTAACCGACCGCACACTAAGAGATGATGATCGGTAAAGCAACCGCATCGATCAGTCGATGATCGAGCAAAGCTGAGTAAAGATCACCTCTTCGCGAAACCTGTACTGTTCGCGCCGACTATTGGACATATGAAGGGACCAGGGGAACAACAGACATGTCCGACACACGATTCAGGCAGCTCACCAGAGGACGCTCACCGGGTGGCAGAGCACTGGCCGCCGTGCTCGCCCTCGCCACCGTGAGCGCGATAGCCCCGACCGCGGCCCAGGCGAAAGCCCAGGTCGGCGCAGCCAGTGACAGCGCACCGACCGCCGAGGAACGCGCCCTGGAAGCCGCAGCCGAGAGCGGCAAGGCCGTCGAGGTGCGCGAGTTGCGCAGCGAGACGTCGGAGGTGCACGCGACGCCGGACGGCACCTTCCGGCTCACCCAGCACGCCCAGCCGGTCCGGGTCCGCAAGAACGGCCGCTGGGCGCCGGTGGACACCACGCTCGCGCAGGTCGACGGCCGTGTGGCGGCCAGGGCGGCGGCCGGCGACGTGACCTTCTCGCCCGGCGGCACGGGCCCGCTGGTCACGTTCAAGGAGAACGGCCGAGAACTTTCGCTCAGTTGGCCGAAACCACTACCCCGCCCGGTGCTCGAGGGCAATGTGGCGCGCTACCCCGAGGTGCTGCCGGACGTCGATCTGGCGGTCGCCGCGGACGTGGACGGCTTCTCCCAGGTACTGGTCGTCAAGACCGCGGAGGCGGCGCGCCACCCGCAGCTGGCCAAGATCGACTTCGGGCTGCGCACCAAGGGCCTGTCCCTGTCGGCCGACCCGGACTCCGGCGCGCTCAGCGCGAAGGACCCCTCCGGCAAGGCCCTGTTCACCACCTCGACCGCCCGGATGTGGGACAGCTCCCGTCCCACCGACACCACGCCGAAGAGCCCGGCGGCGCGTACCAGTCCGGCCCTCACGGGCTCTCCGGCCGCCGCCGGTCGCCCGGAGGCCACTCCGGGCGACCTCGAGGCCGGTTCGCGCGGCGCCCCGGTGAAGGTGGAGGTGTCGCGGGACTCCCTGGCCCTCAGCCCGGACCGCGCGCTGCTCGGCGACAGGCGGACGACCTTCCCGGTCTTCATCGACCCCCGGTTCAGCGGCTCCCGCGAGGCCTGGACCACCGCCTACAAGCCGTACCCGAACAACTCGTACTGGAACGGCACGGGTTGGGGCAGCAGCGCCAAGGACGCCCGGGTCGGCTACGAGTCCGCCACTCGCGGCACCGCCCGCTCGTTCTTCCGGATGAACGCCAAGGGGCTGGCCGGAGTGCAGGTGTTGGACGCGCAGTTCAACATCAAGCTCACCCACTCCTGGTCGTGCAGTGCGCGGCCGGTCGAGTTGTGGCTGACCGGCGCCATCAGCTCCGCCACCACGTGGAACAAGCAGCCCTCCTGGTCCACCAAGCTGGACACCCTCAACGTGGCGGGCGGGAACGAGTCCGTCGGCTGCGCCGACCGGGGCGTGGACTTCAAGGCCACCGAGGCCGCCAGGCGCGCCGCCGCGAACAAGTGGAGCAACGTCACGTTCGGTCTGCGGGCGAGCAACGAGAGCGACACCTTCGGCTGGAAGCGCTTCGCGCCCAACCCCACGCTCATCGTGGAGTACAACCGGACGCCCAAGGACCCGTGGAACCTGGACACCGTGCCCAGCACCCACAACGGGACAGACTGCGGCTACAGCTCCCAGGTCTGGGTGGGCAACACGGACGTGAAGCTGAGCGCGTACGTCTCCGACCCGGACGGTGGCAACGTCCGCGTGCAGTTCCACCTGTGGGCCACCGGCAAGCGCTACGACCCGCCGGGCCTGCTGTTCGACAAGTCCGTGACGGTCTCCTCCAAGTCGACCGGCACCTACGCGCAGATCACGGTGCCCAAGACGCTCCTCCAGCAGCATCTGGCCGCCTCGGGAGGCAGGTACTCCTGGAAGGCCCGGGCGCACGACGCCCACTCGTCCTCCGACTGGACACCCACGCTTGGCGCGCCCGGCTGCCAGTTCGGCTTCGACCCGAACCGGCCCAGCAAGCCCCCGACGGTGACCTCGGTCCAGTACCCGGACGGGTCGGACGGCACGATGGGCGCCCCCGCCCGCACCCCCGGCACGTTCACGATCGGCAGCGGCGGCATCTCGGACGTCGTCGAGTACCGCTACGAACTCGACCGCTACCCGCCGACCCGCAAGGCGGTGCCGGGCAGCCCGGGCGGCTCGGTGCAGGTGTCGCTGACACCCGCCAGCGCCGGCCCGCACACCCTGTACGTGCAGTCGGTGGACCGGGCGGGCAACGTTTCCGACACCCAGCGGTACACGTTCCTGGCCGAGTCGATCGGTATCCGGGACAAGCCCGGTGACCTCAACGGCGACGGCACACCCGATTTCTACTCCGTCGACCCGGGCGGCGAACTGCGCCTGCACCGGGGGGAGTCGGCGGGCCGCATGGCACCGCCGGTGAACGTCGGGCCCGGCTGGTCGGGTGCGCTGATCACCCAGCGCGGCGACTGGACCGGCAGCGGCTACTCCGACCTTGTCGCGCGGCGCCCGGACGGCAAGCTGTGGCTCTATCCCAACGACGGCCTCGGCATGGTCAAGGAGGCCACCCGGCGTGAGGTGTCGCAGTTCGTCGACGAGGACGGCGACGCCTATTTCGACCCCGCGTCCATCCGGGACCTGGTCGCCGTCGGTGACCTGAGCGCGCGGACCGAGAGCGCGGTCGTGGACCTGCTCGCGGTGATCGGCGACCAGTTGTGGTTCCTGCCCGGCTACACCGACGGCTACGTCGACGAACCGGTGCTGATCGGGGACGGCGGTTGGCGCGACCGCACGCTGGTCTCCCCCGGCGACCTCGACGGTGACGGCGCCACCGATCTGCTGGTGCGCGAACCGGGCGGCGACCTGTGGCTGTACCGGGGGCAGGCCGACCCGGAGAACGCCGGCGCCACCCTGCCCGCGTCGCTGGCCGATCCGGCCAACCGCGTGCGGTACGCGACCGGTTGGACCCCGGCGGCCCGGCCGCTGATCACCGCGCCCGGTGACGGGACGGGTGACGGGATCACCGATCTGTGGGCGACCGACGGTGGCGGGCGTCTGCTGCACGTGCCCGGCACCGCCTCGGCGGCGGGCACCCCCGTGGAGGTGGAGACCTCCGGCTGGCAGGGCGTACGGGCCGTGTCGTAGCCGGGAAGGAACGACTGGTGGCCGCGCCGCCGAGCGGCGGTGCGGCCACCAGCGGTTTGATGCTCGACGACTTGATGAGACCCAGGGGTTGACGGGGCGGAGAGTGCTCACGAACGCGCATCGGCCCGGGGATGAAGTGTGGGGAAGCACGCATCGGGATGAGTTCCCGGGCGTCAGGACCGTCTTTATGCTGGCGCGCATGACGCCACCTCCCACGCATCAGGTCGACGCCACCCCACCCCTCAGACCCACTCCGCGCCGGCGGGCGGTGATAGCCGCCGCCGGCGGTGCCGCGCTGGTCCCGCTGGTCGCCTCCTCCGCCGTCGCGAGCCGCGCCGCCGGTACGACCACCACCTCGGCGCCCGCGTTCCTGCACGGCGTCGCCTCCGGCGATCCGCTGCCGGACGGCGTGCTGCTGTGGACCCGGATCACCCCCGAGCCGGGCGCGACGCCCGGCTCGGGACGCGGCGGCCGCGTCGAGGTCGGCTGGGAGGTCTCCCGGCACCGGGACTTCGGGACGCCGGCCGCCCGCGGCCAGGTCACCACGGACGCCGCGAGCGACCACACCGTCAAGGCGGACGTGCGCGGCCTGGCGCCCGCGACCGAGTACTACTACCGCTTCACCGTCGACGGCGTGACCTCACCGGTCGGCCGCACCCGCACCACTCCCGCCGACACCACCAGCCCCGACCGGCTGCGACTGGGCGTCGTCTCCTGCTCCAACTGGGAGGCCGGCCACTTCGCCGCCTACCGCCATCTGGCCGACCGCACCGACCTGGACGCCGTACTGCACCTCGGCGACTACCTCTACGAGTACGGCACCGGCGAGTACGGCACCCGGGGTCGGAGCGTGCGCCCGCACGAGCCGGCGCACGAGATGGTCACCCTCGCCGACTACCGCACCCGGCACGGCCAGTACAAGACCGACCCGCATCTCAAGGCGATGCACGCCGCGCATCCGGTCATCGCCGTCTGGGACGACCACGAGCTGGCCAACGACGCCTGGTCGGGCGGCGCGGAGAACCACCAGCCGGACACCGAGGGCCGCTGGGCGGACCGGGTCGCGGCCGCGAAGCAGGCGTACTTCGAGTGGATGCCGGTCCGCACCTCGCTCGCCGGCACCACCTACCGAGGTCTGCGGTTCGGTTCGCTGGCCGATCTGCACCTGCTCGACCTGCGTTCGTTCCGCGACCAGCAGGCCAAGCCCGGCAGCGGCGAGGTCGACTCCCCGAACCGGACGATGACCGGCCGCGCGCAGCTCGACTGGCTCAAGTCGGGTCTGGCCGCGCCCGGCGCGCACTGGCGGCTCGTCGGCACCTCGGTGATGATCTCGCCCATGGCGTTCGGCTCGCTCCCCGCCTATCTGCTGCGGCCGCTGGCCAAGCTGCTCGGCGTGCCGGCCGGCGGGCTCGCCGTCAACACCGACCAGTGGGACGGCTACGCCCACGACCGCGCCGAGTTGCTGGAGCACCTGCGCCGCAACGGGGTCTCCAACACCGTCTTCCTCGCCGGCGACCTGCACATGAACTGGGCGAACGAGGTGCCGAGCAACGCGGCCACCTACCCGCTCTCCAAGAGCGTCGCCACCGAGTTTGTCGTGACCTCGGTGACCTCGGACAACCTCGACGACTACCTGAGGGTCAGGGAGGGCACCATCACGCCTGTGGTGTCGCCGGCGCTGCGGGCCGCGAACCGGCACGCCAAGTGGGTCGACGTCGACCGGCACGGCTACGGCGTGCTGCACCTGGACCGGGGCAAGGCGCAGATGGACTTCTTCGCGGTCTCCGACAAGACGGACGCCGCCGCCTCCTCCCGTCATCTGCGGTCCTACCGCACGGCCAGCGGCAGCAACCGGCTGGAGCGGGTGAGCGAACCGCAGCGCTGACCACCGTGGCCGTCCCGGCCGCGCCGCCCCCGCGGCACGGCCGGGACGGCGCCGCGTTCAGAACCAGTCCCACCAGAAGGCCGGTTGGTAGAAGACCGGGATCGGCACGGCGGTCAGCAGCGCGGAGAGCGCGACGGCCAGGACGAGGACCAGCAGTTCGGCGCGGGCCGGCGCGAGGACGGCAGGGGTGTGCGGGCTGAGCCGCAGCCGCCGTCGGGCGGTGAAGGCCAGGGCCACGGCCGCGGCCACCAGCAGCAGTTTGGCGACCAGCACCCGCCCGTACGCGGTGCCCAGGACGTTCTCCGGCGGCAGCCGTCGTGCCGTGCTCACCAGGCCGGTCGCGGTGATCAGCACGAACAGCAGCAGGGCGAGGCGCGAGTACCGGCCGAGCAGCGCGGCGGCGGCCGTCGGCCGGTCGTGCCAGCGGCGCGCCGTGCGCAGCACGTGCAGCAGCCCGCCGGTCCACAGCGCGGCGCAGGTCAGGTGCACCAGCGTCAGCGCACTGCCGAAGAGCGGGCTGTGCACCTCCGGGTGGGCCCGCAGCGCCTCCGCGACGATCACCGCGCCGAGCGGCAGTGCGGCGAGCGCCCGGTGCCGGGTGAGCGCGAGGAGACCGGCCAGCAGGAAGGCGTTGACCTCGACGAGCGCGAGGGTGCCGTCACGGCTGCCGTACAGCCCGCCGAGGTCCATGTCCGCGAGGCGCGAGGGCAGCATGTTGCCGGTCGAGACGATCAGCGCGAGGCCGAACGCGGAGAGGAAGCCGACGGTTGCCGCCGCGGGCGACCAGCTGCTCGGCTCGGGCGGCTCGGGCACGTCCGCGCCTGCCGGTAGGCGGTGGGTGAGGGCGCGGGCGAACAGTTCGCCGACGTGGACGGCGAGTGCGAGGAAGAGCAGGGTGCGCAGCCAGGTCACCGGTCCGGCGCCGGGCCCGGTTCCCTCCCCGGTGCCGTCCAGCGCCAGTTCCGGTCCGAGCAGCGGTACCGCGAGCCCGGCGAGCAGCAGCACCGCCGCCACGACCACCCGTGCCAGCGCCCCCCGGTGCCCGGCGGACGGACGGGAGCCGGGAGGTACGGGGACGGACCCCTGGTCAGCGGGCGGTGTCGGCGGTATCGGACTCATCGCCGGAATCCTCACCTCCCGCGCCGCACTTCGGCAAGCCGGGCGCCGGACAGGCCCTGGGCGGGAGCACCCGGTGGTACGGGCTGCGGCGCGGAACCCCTTAGGCTGTGGGGCCATGGCCGGGGGTAGTGCGGGAGAACGGATCGACGGACGCTTCGAACTCGTCGAGCGTCTGGGCAGCGGCGGAATGGGCACCGTGTGGCGGGCCCACGACATGATGCTGAGGCGGGACGTCGCGCTCAAGGAGGTGCGACCCCCGGATCCGGCGATGACGCCCGAGGACTCGGCCGAGTCCCGTCGGCTGCGCGAGCGGGTGCTGCGGGAGGCACGGGCGCTCGCCCGGATCGACCATCCCGGCGTGGTGACGATCCATCATGTCGTGGACGCCGGGCCGCATCCGTGGCTGGTGATGGAACTGGTCCGGGGCGAGAACCTGCAGGACCGGCTGGCCCGGGGCCCGCTGCCGCCGACGGAGGCCGCGCGGATCGGCCGTGAGGTGCTGGCCGCGCTGCGCGCCGCGCACGCGGTCGGTATCCACCACCGGGACGTCAAACCGGCCAACGTGCTGCTGCGGACGGACGGTTCGGCGGTGCTGACGGACTTCGGCATCGCCGCGCACCAGGGCTCGACGTCGCTCACCGCCACCGGCGAGCTGGTCGGCTCGCCCGAGTACATCGCGCCCGAGCGGATCAGGGGCGTTGCCGACGGCCCGCCCGCCGACCTGTGGTCGCTGGGCATGACGCTCTACGTCGCCGTCGAGGGGCACAGCCCGCTGCGCCGGGGCACCTCGCTGGCCACGCTGGCCGCCGTGCTGGACGAGCCGGTGCCCCCGCCGACCCGTTCGGGGCCGCTGAAGCCGGTGCTCGACGCGCTGCTGGTGCGCGATCCGGACGCCCGGCCGGACGCGGCGGCGCTGGACGGCATGCTGGCCGCCGTCGTCGAGGGACGGCCACTGCCGGGCGGCGCGCCACCGCTCCCGCCGCCGCCCCCGCACTCCCCGCACGCGGCGGCGGTCGCCCACTCCCCCACCGAGTTGGCCGCGCCGAGGCCGGGCCCGGCGGGCGACGCGCCGACGCAGACCGCCGTGGCGCCGACAAGGCGGCGCGGCCGGGCGGCGGTGGTCGCCGCCGTGGTCGTCGGCGTACTGGCGCTCGCCGGCGGGGTGGGGGCCGGTGTGCTGCTCGCCCGTGGCGACACGAAGAACCAGGGCGGTTCCGTCTCCCCGACGCCCGACCGCTCGCCCACCGACCAGGAGTCGCCCACCGGCGATCCCACGCCGGACGACGGCGACGGCCCGGACCCCACCGGTGGGGGCACCCCCGGCGAGGAGACCGGCACCCACGACGACCGCCCGGGCGACAAGGGCGACGGCAACCAGACGGAGGACCCGCCGTCGCGGACGGACGATCCCGGCGGCGACTCGCCCGGCGGGCCGGGCCCCGGCTGGATCGCGCAGCTCTTCTCCGAGCCGGTGTCGACGGGCGCGGCCGCCCGGGACCGCCGGCTGGCGGCGGTGCGGGCGTCCGTGCCGGAGGCGCGGATGCTGCGCAGCGACGACTACGCGTCGCTGAACCCGGGCTACTGGGTGTTCTACGCCCCGGGTCCGTTCGCGGACGGCCGGGCGGCGGTCCGGTGGTGCGCCGACCGGGGCCGCACCACCGCCAACGAGTGCGTGGGGCGCTACCTGAGCGACCGCGCGGCCGACAAGGAGCTGGTCTGCCATCCGCAGGGCGGCGGCTCCGGACGCTGCACCCGCCCCTGAGCCCGCTTCGGCGGCAGGGGCCGCCCGGGGCCCCGCGAGGAGGCCTCAGTCCAGTTCGGCCAGGAACGCCTCGGCGGTGCGCCAGGTGGCCTCGGCGGCCTGGGCGTCCCAGTCCGGCAGCGAGCTGTCCGTGTAGAGGTGGCCGGCCCCCGCGTAGCGGTGGACCTCGACCTCGGCGCCGGCCCGGCGCATCCGCAGGTACCAGGCGTTCAGCCAGTCGTGCGGCTCGAACGGGTCGGGGTCGGCGACGTGCAGCTGCACGGGGAGCTCGTCCACCGAGGCCGCCTCGTGGATGTCCGAGGTGCCGTGCAGCAGGAGCAGTCCCCGCGCGTGCTCGTCGGCCAGCGCGAGGTTCTGCGCGATGGAGCCGCCGAGGGAGAACCCGGCGTAGACCAGGCCCTGTCGGGACCGGGAGGCGGTGGCGGTTACCGCCCGCTTGAGGAGTTCGTCGCGCCCGATCTCCTCCTTGACGGCGAGCCCGTCCTCGACGGTCTCGGTGGTCCGCCCGTCGTAGAGGTCCGGGGTCAGCACGTCGTGCCCGGCCGCCCGCAGCCGTTCGGCGGCCTCCAGCACGGCCGGCCGCAGGCCGTAGGCGGAATGGAACAGTACGACGTCGGCCACGGTGTCACTTCCTTCACAGCTTGGGCGATCGGCCGGCTCACGGCGCGTTCACCCCCATCCTGCCAGGTACGGTCTCTGGTGCCGGTTTCCCAGTGAGGAGTTCGATCAGATGGAATACGTGCTGCGGCCGACGCTGGTGTTCGGCGGCGCGCTTGTCCTCTCCTGGCTCATCGCCTGGGCCGTCGACCTGGTGCTGGTGCGGGTGAACGCCAGACATCCGGAGACCCCGATGTGGGGGCTGCTGCGCCGGGTGCGCGTGCCGCTCCAGGCGCTGCTCTTCGTCGCGCTGGTGCGTGGGTTCTTCGAGAGCACCAAGCTGGTGAAGGAGCATCAGGAGGTCGTCCGGCTCTGGCTTTCGCTGATCCTGATCGCCGCTTCCGCGTGGCTGGCGCTGCGGGTGCTCGCCGCGGTCGTGGAGACCGTCACCGTCCGGTACTCCGGGGTCGCGCAGGACCCCGCCCGGATACGGCGGGTGCGGACCCAGCTGACGCTCATCCAGCGGCTGGCGACGGCCGTCGTCACGGTGGTCGCGGCGGCGGCGATGATGCTGCAGTTCGACGCGATGAAGACGGTCGGCACCTCGATGCTCGCCTCGGCCGGTGTGCTGGGCATCGTGGCCGGTATCGCCGCCCAGTCCACGCTCGGCAACCTCTTCGCCGGGCTGTCGATCGCCTTCGGCGACATGGTCCGCATCGGGGACGTCGTCGTGGTGGACGGTGAGTGGGGCACGGTCGACGAGATCACCGTCTCCTACCTCGTGGTGCTCACCTGGGACGAGCGGCGCATCACCATGCCGGTGTCGTACTTCACCAGCAAGCCGTTCGAGAACTGGTCGCGCGGCGGTCCGCAGATGACCGGCACGGTCTTCCTCCACCTCGACCACACCACGCCGATCGCCGAGCTGCGCGCCAGGACCGAGGAGGTCATCCGGGCCAGCGACCACTGGGACGGGCGGAACTGGGGTCTGGTCGTCACCGACTCCACGCCCTCCACGATCGAGGTCCGGGCGTCGATGACGGCCCGCACCGCCGACGACATCTGGGCGCTGCGCTGCCAGGTGCGGGAGGCGCTGGTGACCTGGCTCCAGGAGAAGCACCCGCACGCCCTGCCGAGGGTCCGGGTGGCCCGGGAGGACGCGTCGCCGGAGGAGAAGCGGATCTGACGACGCCACCCCGGCAGGACGACGCCGGCCCCGCCTCGGCGGCGGGGCCGGCGTCGTGCTCGGCGGCCGGTCGTGCTCAGTGGCTGGTCGTGCTCAGTGGCTGTCGGCGCGGACCGTGTCCAGCGCGTGCTGGAGGTCGTCCGGGTAGGTGCTCTCGAACTCCACCCACTCGCCGTCCGCCGGGTGCTCGAAGCCCAGCCGCACGGCGTGCAGCCACTGGCGGGTGAGCCGCAGCCGCTTGGCGAGCGTGGGGTCGGCGCCGTAGGTGGTGTCGCCGACGCAGGGGTGGCGGTGGGCGGACATGTGCACCCGGATCTGGTGGGTGCGGCCGGTCTCCAGCTTGATGTCGAGCAGGCTGGCCGCGCGGAACGCCTCGATCAGGTCGTAGTGCGTCACCGAGGGCTTGCCGTGCGCGGTGACCGCCCACTTGTAGTCGTGGTTGGGGTGGCGGCCGATGGGGGCGTCGATGGTGCCGCTCATCGGGTCGGGGTGCCCCTGGACCAGCGCGTGGTAGCGCTTGTCGACGGTGCGTTCGCGGAACTGCTGCTTGAGCCTGCTGTAGGCGCGCTCGGACTTGGCGACGACCATCAGGCCCGAGGTGCCGACGTCCAGTCGGTGCACGATGCCCTGACGCTCGGCGGCGCCGGAGGTGGTGATGGTGTAGCCGGCGGCGGCGAGACCGCCGATCACGGTGGTGCCCGTCCAGCCCGGGCTGGGATGGGCGGCAACCCCGACGGGCTTGGAGATGACCACGATGTCGTCGTCGTCGTGGACGATCTCCATGCCCTCGACGGGCTCGGCGACGATGCTGACCGGCACCGGCGCGCCCGGCATCTCGACCTCGATCCAGGCCCCGGCGGACACCCGGTCGGACTTCCCCGCCTCGGCTCCGTCCAGTCGGACCTTGCCCTCCGCGGCCAGTTCGGCGGCCTTCGTGCGGGAGAACCCGAACATCCGGGCCAGGGCGGCGTCGACGCGCTCGCCCTCCAGGCCGTCGGGTACGGGCAGTGTTCTCACTTCGGGGGGCGACGCAGGCGCGGGGATACTCACCTGCTCGAGTATGCCGGACCGCCGCCGCCCCTCGGACGGCGGCGGGCTGTCACTTGCCGTGCACGGTGCCGTCCGGGTCCAGGCCCCGGAAGGAGAGGATCACGATCAGGATGCCGCCGCAGACGATGGCGGAGTCCGCGAGATTGAACACCGCGAAGTGCGCCGGGGCGATGAAGTCCACGACCTCGCCCCGGAACACGCCCGGGGAGCGGAAGATCCGGTCGGTGAGGTTGCCCAGCGCGCCGCCGAGCAGCAGACCGAGCGCGATCGCCCACGGCCTGCTGTACAGCTTCCGGGCGATGCGCAGGATCACCACGATGACAATCGCGGCGATCGCGGTGAACACGATCGTCAGCGCCTCGCCCATGCCGAACGCCGCGCCCGGGTTGCGCACGGCGTGGAAGCGCAGGAGCGTGCCGATCACCTCGATCGCCGGCTCGTGCTCCAGCTTCGCCACCACGATCAGCTTGGTGACGAGGTCCAGCGCGTAGGCCAGCGCCGCCACGCCCAGCAGTATGGCGATCCGGCGCGGCCCGCGGGCGGTGCCGCCGCCCGCCTCCTCGGCGCTGTCGTCGGCGCCGTCCTTGGGCGTCCTGTCCGGGACTTCGTCGATGGCCTGCTCCGCCTCTGATGTCACGGGACGAGCGTACGACACGCCAGGGGCGCGGCGATCAGCGGCGTTCCTGCTTCTGCTTGCAGTCCACGCACAGCGTCGCCCTGGGGAACGCCTGCATCCGGGCCTTGCCGATCGGGTTGCCGCAGCTCTCGCAGAGCCCGTAGGTGCCGGCCTCCAGCCTCTCCAGCGCCCGCTCGGTCTGGTACAGGATCTCCCGGGCGTTGCCGGCCAGCGCCAGCTCGTGCTCCCTGGTGATGTTCTTGCTTCCGGTGTCGGCCTGGTCGTCGCCGGCTCCGTCGCCGGAGTCCCGCATCAGCCCGCTGAGCGCCTCCTCAAGGGCGGCGATCTCGCTGCGCCGGCGGCCGGCCTCCTCCTCGAGCTCCGTCCTGGCGTCGGCGACCTCCTGGTCGGTCCACGGCTCCTCGCCGCTGCGCACCGCCAGCTCGCCCGGCGCGACCGCCGTCGCGCTGCGCGCCGGCGGCACCGCGGACGTCTGGTCGGTCGTGCTCTTCTTCGCAGCCACCTGCTCGGCTCCCGTCTGCTCCTCGGCCCTCGCGGCCGTCTTCTTCGCGGTGGTCTTCTTCGCGGTGGTCTTCTTCGCCGCTGTCTTCTCGGCGGCCGTCTTCCCAGCGGCCGTCTTCGCCGCCGTCTTCCTGGCGGTGGTCTTCTTCGCTGCCGTCTTCTTGGCCGCCGTCTTCTTCGCCGCCGTCTTCTTCGCCGCCGTCTTCCCGGGGGTCGCCTTCTTCGGGGTCGCCTTCGCCGCCTTCTTCGCCGTCGCCTTCCTGGCGGCCGTCCTCTCCGTGGCCTTCTTCGCCGCCCCGGCGGCGGGCTGGTCCGGCTCTTCGTCGGGCGCCGGATTCCCCTCGGCGGACCTGCTCGCAACCATGGCCGCGATCCCTTCACATATTGTGATCTTGCTCGCGAATCGTGCCGGAACGATAAATCCACCAGAACCGTGCGGCAATGGGGCACGCCGGACAGATCGGCTTCTGTCCTCGGCCGGCTCGAAAGCTCGCGAGGGCGTTGTGCCCTGTCCCGCCGGAGGGAAACCGTTCGGCGGCGGGCCGTGAGGGCCCTTACACTGGGCGACAGCGAAAGGCGATGAAGGGGACGAGTAGCGTCCGAACGCGGCCAGCAGCGAACCGGGGACGGTGTGAGCCCGGGGCCGGCGCGGACGTGAAGATCACCCCGGAGCCGCCGGAAGAAAGCTCCCGCCCCGCGCGTGGGCGAGTAGAACCGGCACGCTGTCCTCAATGAGAGGGCGGTGGGAGGCGTCCCGCCGCCAAGGAGGGTGGTACCGCGGGAGCACCGCCGTTCGGCGGATCTCGTCCCTCTGACGGAAGTGGTCATGTCCGCCGGAGGAACGTCAGATGAGTCCGACTCCGCTGTACCGCCAGGTGCCCGCGCAGGTCGATCTGCCAGAGCTAGAGCACGCCGTGCTGGACTTCTGGCGGGAACAGAAGATCTTCAACCGCTCACTGGAGCAGTCCGAGGGACGCCCGGAGTGGGTGTTCTACGAGGGCCCGCCGACCGCCAACGGCATGCCCGGCGCGCACCACATCGAGGCGCGGGTCTTCAAGGACGTCTTCCCCCGCTTCCGCACCATGCAGGGCTACCACGTGGCCCGCAAGGCCGGCTGGGACTGCCACGGCCTGCCGGTGGAGCTGGCCGTCGAGAAGGAACTGGGCTTCAACGGCAAGAAGGACATCGAGGCCTTCGGCATCGCCGAGTTCAACGACAAGTGCCGCGAGTCCGTCACCCGGCACACCGACGCGTTCGCCGAGCTCACCGAGCGGATGGGCTACTGGGTCGACCTCGACGACGCCTACCGGACGATGGACCCGCAGTACATCGAGTCGGTCTGGTGGTCGCTCCAGCAGATCTTCGACAAGGGCCTGCTCGTGCAGGACCACCGGGTCGCCCCCTGGTGCCCGCGCTGCGGCACCGGGCTGTCCGACCACGAGCTGGCACAGGGCTACGAGACGGTCATCGACCCCTCGGTTTACGTGCGCTTCCCGCTGACCTCCGGGCCGCTGGCCGGCGAGGCCGCGCTGCTGGTGTGGACGACCACGCCGTGGACGCTGGTCTCCAACACGGCCGTCGCCGCCCACCCCGAGGTGAGCTACGTCGTCGCGACGGACGGCAGCCAGAAGCTGGTGGTGGCCGAGCCGCTGCTGGCCAAGGCGCTGGGCGAGGGCTGGGAGGCCACCGGCGAGCGGTTCACCGGTGCCGAGATGGAGCGCTGGAGCTACCAGCGGCCGTTCGAGCTGGTGGCGGTCGAGGGCGCGCACTTCGTGGTCAACGCCGAGTACGTGACCACCGAGGACGGTACGGGCCTGGTCCACCAGGCCCCGGCCTTCGGTGAGGACGACCTCAGGGTCTGCCGCTCCTACGGCCTGCCGGTCGTCAACCCGGTCCGGCCCGACGGCACGTTCGAGCCCGAGCTGGCGCTGGTGGGCGGCCAGTTCTTCAAGAAGGCCGACGAGGCGCTGGTCGCCGACCTGGAGGCCCGCGGGCTGCTCTTCCGGCACCTGGCCTACGAGCACAGCTACCCGCACTGCTGGCGCTGCCACACCGCGCTGCTCTACTACGCGCAGCCGTCCTGGTACATCCGCACCACCCAGGTCAAGGACGCGCTGCTGCGGGAGAACGAGCGCACCAACTGGTTCCCCGAGTCGGTCAAGTACGGCCGCTTCGGCGACTGGCTGAGCAACAACATCGACTGGGCGCTGTCCCGCAACCGCTACTGGGGCACGCCGCTGCCGATCTGGCGCTGCGGCGAGGACCACCTGACCTGCGTCGGCTCGCTCGCGCAGCTCTCCGAGCTGACCGGCCGCGACCAGAGCGGCCTCGACCCGCACCGGCCGTACATCGACGAGGTCACCTTCCCCTGCACCGCCGAGGGCTGCTCGCTGACGGCCGAGCGGGTGCCCGAGGTGATCGACGCCTGGTACGACTCCGGCTCGATGCCGTTCGCGCAGTGGGGCTACCCGTACCGCAACAAGGAGCTGTTCGAGCAGCGCTACCCGGCGCAGTTCATCTCCGAGGCGATCGACCAGACCCGCGGCTGGTTCTACACGCTGATGGCCGTGGGCACCCTGGTGTTCGACCGGTCGTCGTACGAGAACGTCGTCTGCCTCGGCCACATCCTGGCCGAGGACGGCCGCAAGATGTCCAAGCACCTGGGCAACATCCTGCAGCCGATCCCGCTCATGGAGCGGCACGGCGCCGACGCGGTCCGCTGGTTCATGGCGGCCGGCGGCTCGCCGTGGGCGGCGCGGCGGGTCGGCCACGGCACGATCCAGGAGGTCGTCCGCAAGACGCTGCTGACCTACTGGAACACCGTCGCCTTCCAGGCGCTGTACGCGCGCACGTCCGAGTGGGCGCCGGGCGAGGGCGACCCGGTCGTCGGCGACCGGCCGCTGCTGGACCGCTGGCTGCTGAGCGAGCTGCACGCGCTGGTGGACCAGGTCACCCGGGCGATGGAGTCCTACGACACCCAGCGCGCCGGCAAGCTGCTGTCCACCTTCGTGGACGACCTGTCCAACTGGTACGTGCGCCGCTCCCGTCGCCGCTTCTGGCAGGGCGACCCGGCGGCGCTGCGCACCCTGCACGACGTGCTGGAGACCGTGACGCGGCTGATGGCGCCGCTGGTGCCGTTCATCAGCGAGCGGGTCTGGCAGGACCTCGTCGTCCCGGTGACGCCGGGCAGCCCGGAGTCCGTGCACCTGGCCGGCTGGCCGACGGCCGACCTCTCGGCGGTGGACCCGCAGCTGTCGGCCGACATGCTGCTCGTCCGGCGGCTGGTCGAGCTGGGCCGTGCGACGCGCGCGGAGTCCGGCGTCAAGACCCGCCAGCCGCTGTCCCGGGCGCTGGTCGCCGCGCAGGGCTTCGAACTGCTCGACGACGACCTGCGGGCGCAGATCGCCGAGGAGCTGAACGTCAGCCGGCTCGCCTCGCTGTCCGAGGTGGGCGGTTCGCTGGTGGACACCACCGCCAAGGCGAACTTCCGGGCGCTCGGCCGGCGGTTCGGCAAGGGCACCCAGCCGGTGGCCCGGGCGATCGCCGAGGCGGACGCGGCGGCGCTGTCCACGGCGCTGCGCGCCGGCACCGCCACGGTGGAGGTGGAAGGCGAGACGATCGCGCTCTCGCCGGAGGAGGTCATCATCACCGAGACCCCGCGCGAGGGTTGGTCGGTCGCCTCGGACACCGGCGCCACCGTGGCGCTGGACCTGGAGATCACTCCGGAGCTGCGGCGGGCCGGTCTGGCGCGGGACGCGATCAGGCTGATCCAGGAGGCCCGGAAGAACTCCGGTCTGGACGTCGCCGACCGGATCGAGCTGCGCTGGCGTGCCGGTTCGGACGGTGAGATCGCGGCGGCGATGACCGAGCACGCCTCGCTGATCGCAAACGAGGTGCTGGCCACCCGACTCACGGAGGGCGAACCGGACGAGTCGTTCGGCCAGGCATTCGAGGACGAGCAGCTCGGCCTCACGTTCTGGCTCCGCCGGGCCTGAGCGCCGGCCCGGGGCCCGGTGCCACCAGGTACCGGGCCCCGGACCTGTCGGGCGACCGCGGCGCGACCCGGGCCGCGTCGGTCGTGCGCCGTCGGCCGCCCGCCGCGGCGCCGGTTGGCCGGAAACGGCCGAGGGCCGGACCCCCGGTGGGGGTCCGGCCCTTCGGATATATGCCGACGTCCTACTCGGACGCGCTCAACCGCGCCTGCTCAGCTGTCGTCCTCGTCGATGAGGAAGCCCCGCATCGGCGAGGGCGCCTGGCCCATCGGCTGCGGGCCCTGCGGACGCACCGGCGCCATGGGCTGGGTCATGGCCGGGGACATCTGCTGCTGACCGCCGTAGGTCTGGCCGCCGCCCTGGGTGTGGTGGCCGCCGTGCCCGGCGCCGCCGCCCATCGACGGGTTGCCGCCCATGGTCTGGTGACCGCCCATCGTGCCGCCACCGCCACCGGTGGAGGCGCCGGCCGAGGCCATCGACGGCGAAGCCGGCAGTGAGGGGGCCTGCGGACTGCGCGGCGGGGCCAGCGAGTCGTCGGCCTGGCTCTCCAGCTGACGCAGCTGGCTCTCCAGGTAGGACTTCAGGCGCGTGCGGTACTCCCGCTCGAAGCCGCGCAGGTCCTCGACCTTGCGCTCCAGCGTGGCGCGGGCGGACTCCAGGGAGCCCATCGCGACGCGGTGCTTCTCCTGGGCGTCCCGCTCCAGGGCGTCGGCCTTGGCGCGGGCGTCGCGCTCCAGACCCTCGGCGCGGCTGCGGGCCTCGCCGACGATCTTGTTGGCCTCCGAGCGGGCCTCGGCGATCGCCTGGTCGGCGGTCTGCTGGGCGAGGCTGAGCACCCGGGCGGCGCTGTCGTTGTTCTGCTGGGGCATCTGCGGGGCGCCCATGGGGCCGCCCGGCCCACCGGGACCCATCGGGCCGGGACCGTGCGGTCCGCCCTGCGGGCCACCGGGTCCTGCGGGCAGCTGCGGCGCGCCGGGCAGCTGGGGCGGTCCGCCCATCTGCTGCTGCCCCGGCGGCACCGGCTGCGGACCGGATATGGCCGGCGGCACGGGGCCGCCCTGCTGGGGGCGCTCCTGCGGCTCGGGCTTGCGCATGTTCTGCTGGTTCTGCGCGGCGGCGCGGGTGGCCGCGGCCAGCTTGGCGCGCAGGTCCTCGTTCTCGCGGAGCAGGCGGGTCAGTTCGGCTTCGACCTCGTCCAGGAAGGCGTCGACCTCGTCCTCGTCGTAGCCTTCTCGCAGACGGACGGTCGTGAACTGTTTGTTCCGCACGTCCTCGGGGGTCAGCGGCATCTCTTCACCTCAACGTAGGTCATCGGCATATCGGCAAGACCGTACTCGTTCACAGACTGGCCACGATGCTGATCAGGATGTAAACGATGATCATCAGTACGAAGAAGGACAGGTCGAGCGCCACACCCCCGAAGCGCAGCGGCGGGATGAACCGCCGCAGGAGCTTGAGTGGCGGATCAGTGACAGTGTAGGCGGCCTCGAGAACGACCACCATCGCCTTGCCGGGCTGCCATGAGCGGGCGAACATGAACACGTAGTCCATCACCAGCCGGAAGATCAGGACCACAAGAAAGCATTGCAGCGCAACGAGACTCACTTGCTGCACTGTCCCCATCGTGTGCTTCCCTCTCCCCTTGGCTGGTGTGCCCGGCCCGCTGACCGGGGCTTGTCTGGTGTTGTATCAGCTCTGGTTGAAGAACCCGCCCTCTGCGATGCGGGCCTTGTCCTCCGCCGTGACATCGACGTTAGCAGGAGACAGCAGGAAGACCTTCTGGGTCACCCGCTCGATGCTGCCGTGCAGACCGAACACCAGACCGGCCGCGAAGTCGACGAGACGCTTGGCGTCGGTGTCGTCCATCTCGGTCAGGTTCATGATCACCGGCGTGCCCTCGCGGAAGTGTTCCCCGATGGTACGGGCCTCGTTGTACGTCCTGGGGTGGAGTGTGGTGATGCGGTAGGGCTCCCGCTCGGAGACGACCTTGGGCATGATCACTGGTGCGTTCTTCTCCAGGTTGGGACGTTCAGGTGTGATGGACGACACGGGTGCGATCCTGCTGACCCGGCCCGCGTCGGGCACCAGAGCGGGAGATTGATCACGTTCGCGCTGGGCCGGCGGGTGGACCACCCGGACCGACTCCTCGGGCTCGGGATCGTGGACCTGCTGGTGGTTCTGCCGTCGGCGGTCCCGGTCCGGATCGGGTTCGGGCTCGAACTCGTCGTCGGGGTCGTACCCCCGGCCGTCATACCCATCGTCCTCCACGAGGCCGAGGTAGACCGCCATCTTGCGCATCGCGCCGGCCATGCTCCGCTTCCTCCGCTCTGTGGTGGATCGGCTCCGTCATCGGCGACCAGGATCCACGTGACCTGCCCGTTACAGTCGGAAATGACCATATTTTCTACGGTGGTCCGACTTGCTTGGCGACGTTACCGGAGCCGGGGTCGGACTCCGAGTACCGCACTGCCGACACGTACATGTGTCGCACCGGCCGCGACGGCGTCCTCGAGGTCCGAACTCATGCCCGCCGACACCATGTTCGCAGTCGGCTCAAGACTACGCAGGCTCCGGGAGATTTCCATCAGCCGCTCGAACGCCTCCCGGGGCCGGCCGGCGTAGGGCCCGGCGAGCGGGGCGACGGTCATCAGACCGGCAAGTCGCAGCCTCGGTGCCGCCCTGACCTGCTCGGCGAGTTCGAGTACCGCGTCCGGCGCGACGCCGCCGCGCCCGGCGCCCTCGTCCGCCTCCTTGTCCAGGGCCACCTGGAGCAGGCAGTCCAGCTCCCGGCCCTGCCGCTGGGCGGCGCTGGAGAGCGCGGTGACCAGTCGGCCGCGGTCCACCGAGTGCACGACGTCCGCGTAGTCGGTGACCGAGCGCACCTTGTTCGTCTGGAGCTGGCCGACGAAGTGCCAGACCAGGGGGAGGTCGGAGCACTCGGCCGCCTTGGCCGCCGCCTCCTGGTCGCGGTTCTCCGCGACGTTGCGAACGCCAAGATCGGCGAGCAGTCGCACATCGCTCGCGGGGTAGGTCTTGGTGACGACGATGAGGGTCACCTCCGACCGGTCGCGGCCCGCCGCCGCGCAGGCGTCGGCGATGCGGCGCTCCACGGCTTCGAGGTTGGCGGCGAGTTCGTCCCGGCGGTCCTTCTCGGTGACGGGCTCCAGCGGTTCGGTCATCGGTTCGACTCCAGCCACACGTAACTGCCCAGCCTGCCGGTGACACGCTCCCGGCGGTAGGAGAAGTGGTCCTTCGACTCCAGGGTGCACACCGGTGGCGCGTCGACCGCGCGCACCCCGAGCGCGTCGAGCTGCGCGCACACCCCGGCCGCCACGTCGACCGCCGGCGTACCCCAACTCGTGGTGGCGTACGCCTGCGGAACCACGGCGGCGACCTCGTCGCGCATCCGCTCCGGCACCTCGTAGCAGGCGCCGCAGACCGAGGGGCCGAGCCCGGCCTCGATGCGGTCGGGCCGGGCGCCGAGTTCCACCATGGCCTCGACGGTCGCCGGGACGACTCCGGCCACCAGACCGGGACGGCCGGCGTGGGCGGCGCCGATGACGGCTGCGACCGGGTCGGCGAGCAGTACGGGTGTGCAGTCGGCGGTGAGCACCGCCAGCGCGAGCTCGGCCCCGGCGTGCACCACTCCGTCGACGGGTGGCGTGTCGCCCGGGGGCCAGGGGCGGTCGACGACCGCGACGTCCCGGCCGTGCACCTGGTTCATCCAGACCACGCGTGCCGGGTCGAGGCCGAGTTCGGTGGCGGCCCGGGTCCGGTTGGCGGCGACGGCGGTCGGCTCGTCGCCGACGGCCCCGCCGAGGTTGAGGCTGTCACGGGGAGCGGCGCTCACCCCGCCCCACCTGTCGGTGAAGGCGAAGTGCGCGCCGCCTGGTGTCCGGTTGACTATCACTGTGGTGCGGGCCGGACTACTTGAGGAAGTCCGGTACGTCCAGTTCCTCGGCCGGGCTCTCCTGGTAGGGCCGGGCGGAGGGGACCTGGGGGCTGCTCGCGCTGGGCGCGGGCACGTCGCCGACGGGGCTGACCGGACTGGCCGGGCTGATCGGGGACGCCGGCTCGCTCTCCTCCTCGCGGGCGGGCACCGCGCCGAGGCCGCCGAAGGCGGAACGCTCCGGCTCCGGCTCGGTGCGGCCGGCCGTGGCGGAAGCGGTGGACTCCTCCTTGCCGCCGCCGTAGGAGCCGAGCACCTTCTCGCGGTTCTTCGCCGGCGGCTGGCCGCCGTCGAAGCCGGCGGCGATGACGGTGACCCGCACCTCGTCGCCCAGCGCGTCGTCGATGACCGCGCCGAAGATGATGTTCGCCTCGGGGTGGGCGGCCTCGCTGACCAGCTGCGCGGCCTCGTTGATCTCGAAGAGACCGAGGTCGGAGCCGCCGGAGATGGAGAGCAGGACCCCCCGGGCGCCGTCGATGGACGCCTCCAGCAGCGGGGAGGAGATGGCCATCTCGGCCGCCGCCACCGCTCGGTCGTCCCCGCGCGCGGAGCCGATGCCCATGAGAGCCGAACCGGCCTCGGACATCACGGACTTCACGTCGGCGAAGTCGAGGTTGATCAGGCCGGGGGTGGTGATCAGGTCGGTGATGCCCTGCACACCGGAGAGCAGGACCTGGTCCGCCGACTTGAAGGCGTCCAGCACGCTCACCTGGCGGTCGGAGATCGACAGCAGCCGGTCGTTCGGGATGACGATCAGCGTGTCGACCTCGTCGCGCAGCGCGGCGATGCCGTCCTCGGCCTGGTTGGCGCGCCGGCGGCCCTCGAAGGTGAAGGGCCGGGTGACCACGCCGATGGTCAGCGCGCCGAGCGAGCGGGCGATGTTGGCCACGACGGGCGCGCCGCCGGTGCCGGTGCCACCGCCCTCGCCGGCCGTGACGAAGACCATGTCGGCGCCCTTGAGCACCTCCTCGATCTCCTCGCGGTGGTCCTCGGCGGCCTTGCGGCCGACGTCCGGGTTGGCGCCGGCGCCCAGGCCCCGGGTCAGCTCCCGACCGACGTCGAGCTTGACGTCGGCGTCGCTCATCAACAGGGCTTGCGCATCGGTGTTGATCGCGATGAACTCGACGCCCTTGAGACCGACCTCGATCATCCGGTTGATGGCGTTCACGCCACCGCCGCCGATCCCGACGACCTTGATGACTGCGAGGTAGTTCTGCGGTGCTGCCACGTCGAAGGCCTCTCGCCTCGAGTTACGTGTCGACGCCCGAGGGTCGCGGGGCGTCGACCTATGCCGATGGGCCGGTCCGGATGCCGACCCGAACCCTAACGGTCAAGTTTAGGGTTACCAGTGTCCGTACTTCTGTGAGTCTTCGGAACGGACACTAAGTCGACAAGCACTGCGCGTTCAACGAACACGCCGAACCTCCCGTTTTTCTTTTCACCCTATGTGATCAGCCGTTGCGGTAGCCAACCAGGGTGCTGGCCTGCACACATGTGCGTCAACTCCCCGACACCGCCGGGGCACTGGGGACGCTCACGTCGAAGTACCCGACGCCCGCGCGTTTTTTGTCCGCCGCCAGCAGGGCACGCAGCGCACGCGCCTTCGCGGCACCGTACTCGCTGCTGCCCCACATCACCACGCGGTTGCCGCTCAGCTCCAGCCGGATCGAGTCGAAGGACCGCACCCGGATCACCTCCGTGCGCCGGCGCACCTCCGGCGGCAGGTCGCCGGCGACGACCACCGCCTCCGCACGCAGCCGGTGCCGGTCGAACCGACCGCCGCCGACGCCCCTGTCCGGTTCCACCACCAGTCGCGGCACACCGCGCGGCCGCTTGTCGGTGGTGGCGTACCGCAGCCCGGTGCGGTCCACCTCGGTCCAGCCGCCGCCCGGACGTTCCATCACCACGCGGGGGGTGCGCTCGACGACGTCGATCCGGACGCCCTTCGGCCAGTCGCGCACGACCTCGACCGACTCCACCCGGCGCAGTTCCTCGCGCACCCGGGCGGCGACCGCCGCCCGGTCCACACCGGCCAGCGGCTCCCCCGTCGGCACGGCCGCCGCGTCCAGCACCTCGTCCTCGGTCAGCTTGTCGAGGCCGCGCGCCGAGACCTGCTCGACCCGGAACCAGGACGAGCCGTACAGCGCCCACGCGCCGAAGCCGAGCACGGCCGCGATCAGCACGGCGACCGCCACCAGCGTGCGGGTGGAGGGCATCGGCGCCGGGCGCCGGGGCTTCGCCGATCGCGGCGGCGAAGCGGGGCCGGAACGTGGGGAGTTGTCCCGGCCACGTGCCGTGGTGGTCCCGCCGGCCGCTCCGCCCACGCCTCCGCCTTCCGTCCGGGCACGGCCCGGTGTTCACACTCGTCCACCGCACCGACCCGCCGCCGGCACTCCGGCCGCGCACCCGGCGCACACCCCACGCTCCCCGATCACGGGCGGGAAGACCGCGCAGCGTCAGCGGCGTGTCGCGATCGCGTCGTAGACCATGCCGACCAGCAGCTCGTCGGCGTCCCGCCGGCCGAACTCGGCGGCGGACCGTGCCATGTCGTGCAGCCGGTGCGGATCGGTCAGCACCGGCAGCACGTGTCGCTGCACCCACTCCGGCGTCAGGTCGGCGTCGTCGACGAGCAGTCCGCCGCCGGCCTTCACCACGGGCTGGGCGTTGAGCCGCTGTTCGCCGTTGCCGATCGGCAGCGGCACGTACGCGGCCGGCAGCCCGACGGCGGAGAGCTCGGCGACCGTCATCGCGCCCGCGCGGCAGAGCATCATGTCCGCCGCCGCGTAGGCGAGGTCCATCCGGTCCAGATAGGGCACCGGGAGGTAGGGCGGCATGCCCGGCATGTTGTCGGTCTGCGGCAGCTCGTTCTTCGGGCCGACCGCGTGCAGCACCTGGATGCCCGAGCGCTGCAGCACCGGGGCGATGTGCTCGACGACCTCGTTCAGCCGCCGGGCGCCCTGGCTGCCGCCGGACACCAGCAGCGTCGGCAGGTTCGCGTCGAGGCCGAACGCCGCACGGGCCTCGGCGCGTACCGCCTGCCGGTCCAGCGTCGCGATGGAACGGCGCAGCGGGATGCCGATGTAGCGGGCGTGCCGCAGCTTGCTGTCCGGGGTGGCGACCGCGACGTGCCGGGTGTACCGGGAGCCGATCTTGTTGGCCAGGCCGGGACGGGCGTTCGCCTCGTGCACCACGATCGGCACGCCCAGCCGCTTGGCGGCCAGGTAGCCCGGCAGCGCCACATAGCCGCCGAAGCCGACGACGCAGTCGGCCTTGGTGCGTTCCAGCACCTGCTCGGCCGCCTTGATGGTGCCCCGCAGCCGTCCGGGGACGGTGATCAGCTCGGGGGTGGGTTTGCGGGGCAGCGGTACGGCGGGGATCAGCGCGAGTTCGTAGCCGCGTTCGGGTACCAGACGGGTCTCCAGACCCCGCTCCGTGCCGAGGGCCGTGATACCCACGGTCGGGTCCTGCCTCCGCAGGGCGTCCGCGAGGGCGAGCGCCGGCTCGATGTGGCCGGCGGTCCCCCCACCGGCGAGTACGACATGCACCGAAATTCACCGCTCTCCGGACGGCGGCCGTTTGACACGCCGTCTCATCGACTTACCTCTCACCCCAGCCAGCGTCTTTTGTACACCAGGCTGCCGCATGGCCAGAGCCGCGCGCGCAGCGGGGTCGCTGCGCGCGAAGGCGATCAGCAGCCCGACGGCGAACATCGTCGGAAGCAGGGCGGAGCCACCGTAGGAGAACAGCGGCAGGGGCACCCCGGCGATGGGCAGCAGACCCAGCACAGCGCCGAGGTTGATGACAACCTGGGCCATGAGCCAGCATGTCACCCCTCCCGCGGCATACCTCACGAACGGATCCTCCGTGCGTCCGGCCACGCGGATACCCGCATAGCCTAGAGCCGCGAAGAGGGTGAGCACCGACAGCGTCCCCGCCAGGCCCAGTTCCTCTCCGGTGATGGCGAAGATGAAGTCCGTGTGCGGCTCGGGCAGTTCGCCCCATTTCTCCACGCTGGCCCCCAGCCCGGAGCCGAACCAGCCGCCCGAGGCGAGGGCGTAGATGCCGTGCAGCGCCTGCCAGCAGGCGTCCCCCGGGCCCGGCTCGGTCGCGCCCAGGCAGGCCACCCGCTGCATCCGGTGCGGCGCGCTCATGATGAGTGCGGCGCCGACGACGGCCGAGACCGACAACACCGTGATGAACATCCGGGTGGGCGCCCCCGCGATCCACAGCAGCCCGAAGAGGATCGCGACGAGGATCATCACCGTGCCCATGTCACCGCCGAGCAGCACCAGCGCGCACACCAGCAGCGCCCCCGGTACCAGTGGCACCAGCAGGTGCTTCCAGTGCCGGAGCAGTTGCCGGTCGCCCTTGCGGGCCAGCAGGTCGGCTCCCCACAGCACCAGTGCCAGCTTCGCGAACTCGCTCGGCTGGAGCTGGAAGGAGCCGCCGAGCTGGATCCAGTTCGTGCTGCCGTTGACCTTCACACCGATGCCCGGCACCTGGACGAGGCCCAGCAGCACGATCGAGACCGCGAGTACCGGGTACGCCAGTGCGCGCAGCAGCTTCACCGGCATCCGCGAGGCGATCAGCAGCAGCACCGTGCCGATCGCGGCGGCCAGGAGCTGCTTGCGGAAGTAGTACGTGGCCGGGAGGTTGTCGCGCAACGCCTCGATCTGCGAGGACGAGAAGACCATCACCAGACCGAGCAGGGTGATCAGCAGGCTTCCGCCGAGCACGAGGTAGTAGGCGGTGAGCGGCCGGTCCCAGGCCCGCCTGGCCCGGTTCCGCAGTCGCCGGATGCCGTCCAGCGGGCGGGCGAGCACGGCGGGCGGGGTGGCGCCGGCGGTGTTCGCGGCGGGCTTGGCGGTGGACACGCGCGGCTTCGCCGTGGACTTCGCGCGCGGCTTCGCCGTCGGCTTCGCGGGGGACTTCGCCGTCGACTTCGCGGCGGGCTTCGCCGTCGACTTCGCGGCGGGCCCGGCGGCGCCGGTCGACCTGGCGCCGGCCTTCGCCGTCGACTGGGCGGTGGCCCTGGAGCCGCCGGCCGGGCGGGGCGCCTGGCCGGCCCGGCCCGACGCCGAGGAGCGGACGCCGGCGCCGGCGGACCCGCCGCCCCTGCGCTTGTCGGCCGTCATGTCTCTTCCGTCCCCTCCTGGTGACCGTCGCCGACCCCCGGGAGGGGACGGCTAGCCCTCTTCTGTGTCCCGGCCGTCGGCCAACTCCCGTACCGCGGTGGCGAAGGCGTCGCCGCGCTGGCCGTAGTTGGTGAACATGTCCATCGAGGCACAGGCCGGTGCCAGCAGCACCGTATCCCCGGGCCGGGCCAGTCGGCTCGCCTCGTGCACCACCGCCGACATCGCCTCAGTGTCGGTCCGGGCGAGGTCGGTGACCGGTACATCGGGGGCGTGTCGGGCCAGCGCCTCACGGATGAGGTGGCGGTCGGCACCCATCAGGACCACACCGCGCAGCCGACCGGCCGCGCCCTTGACGAGTTCGTCGAAGGTGGCGCCCTTGGCGAGTCCGCCGGCGACCCACACGACCGACTCGTACGCCGCGAGGGAGGCCTGCGCGGCGTGGGTGTTGGTCGCCTTGGAGTCGTTGACGTACGCCACGCCGTCCACGTCGGCGACGTGCGCGATGCGGTGCTCGTCGGGGCGGAAGGCGCGCAGCCCCTCGCGTACCGCCTCCGCGGGTACGCCGTAGGCGCGGGCGAGCGCGGCGGCGGCGAGCGCGTTGGCGACGACGTGCGGGGCGACGTGGCCCGAGGAGGGCGCGAGGTCGCCGACCTCGGCGAGTTCCTGGGCCTGGCGCTGCCGGTCCTCGACGAAGGCCCGGTCGACGAGCAGTCCGTCGACCACGCCGAACTCCGACGGGCGGGGGCTGGCCAGGGTGAAGCCGATCGCCCGGCAGCCCTCGGCGACGTCGGCGGCCCGGACCAGGTGCTCGGTGGCCGGGTCGGCGGCGTTGTAGACGCAGGCGACCTGGTTGCCCTCGTAGATCCGGCCCTTGTCGGCGGCGTAGGCGGCCATCGAGCCGTGCCAGTCGAGGTGGTCGGGGGCGATGTTGAGGACGGCCGCCGAGTGCGGCCGCACCGAGGGCGCCCAGTGCAGCTGGTAGCTGGACAGCTCGACGGCGAGCACGTCGTACGGCTCGTCGGAGAGCACGACGTCCAGGATGGGCGTGCCGATGTTGCCGACGGCCGCGGTGCGCAGCCCGGCAGCGGACAGGATCTCCGCGAGCATCCGCACGGTGGTGGTCTTGCCGTTGGTGCCGGTGACGGCGAGCCAGGGCGCCGGCTCGGCGGACCGCAGCCCGCGCAGCCGCCAGGCCAGTTCGACGTCGCCCCAGACCTCCACGCCGGCCTCGGCGGCGGCCTCGAACAGCGGGGAGGACGGCGGCCAGCCGGGTGAGGTGACGACAAGCTCCGTGCCCTCCGGCAGGCTCTCGCCGTCGCCGAGGCGGACGGCGACGCCCTCCTCGGCGAGCGCCGCCGCGCGTTCCCGCTGGGCCTCGCCGTGGCCGCCGTCCACGACGGTGACCCGGGCGCCCAGCGAGGCCAGCACGCGGGCGGCGCTGACGCCGCTCACGCCGAGCCCCGCCACCACGACCGTCCGGCCGTCGAACTCCTCGACGAGGTCCGCCGACGGCTTCGCGTCCGCCGGGCGTCCGGCCGCGTGCCCGGTCACTTCTGCGCCGCCCAGGCCGCGTAGAAGATGCCGACGCCGACGATGGCGCACATGCCCTGGATGATCCAGAAGCGGACCACCACCAGGACCTCGCTCCAGCCCTTGAGTTCGAAGTGGTGCTGGAGTGGCGCCATCTTGAAGACCCGCTTGCCGGTGAGCCGGAAGGAGCCGACCTGGATGACCACCGAGAGGGTGATGAGCACGAAGAGGCCGCCGAGGATGGCCAGCAGCAGCTCGGTGCGGGAGAGGATGGCCAGACCGGCGAGCGCGCCGCCGAGGGCGAGCGAGCCGGTGTCGCCCATGAAGATCTTGGCGGGTGAGGTGTTCCACCACAGGAAGCCGAAGCAGGCGCCCATGAGCGCGGCGGCCACGACGGCGAGGTCCAGTGGATCGCGGACCTCGAAGCAGCTGGGGCTGCCGGTGATGGCGCAGGAGTCCTGGTACTGCCAGACGCCGATGAAGGTGTAGGCGCCGAAGACCATCACCGAGGCGCCGGTGGCCAGGCCGTCCAGACCGTCGGTGAGGTTCACGCCGTTGGACATCGCCAGGATCATGAACAGCGCCCAGATGACAAAGAGCACCGGGCCCAGGTGCCAGCCGAAGTCCTGGGTGAAGGACAGCCGGTCCGAGGCGGGCGCGTTGCCGCGCAGGTCCTCGAAGTTCAGGGCGAGCACCGCGAAGGCGATGCCGACGATGAGCTGTCCGAGCATCTTGGCCTTGGCCCGCAGGCCCAGGCTGCGCTGCTTGACGATCTTGATGTAGTCGTCGAGGAAGCCGACCAGGCCCATACCGGCCATCAGGAACAGCACGAGCAGACCGGAGATGGTCGGCTGGCTGCCGGTGATGACCTTCGTCAGCGCGTAGGCGACCAGGGTCGCCAGGATGAAGGCGATACCGCCCATCGTCGGCGTGCCGCGCTTGCTGTGGTGGTCGCGCGGCCCGTCGTCCCTGATGTACTGCCCGTAGCCCTTGCGGGCGAGCAGCTTGATCAGCAGCGGGGTGCCGACCAGGGTCAGGAAGAGCCCGATGACTCCGGAGAAGAGGATCTGCCTCATCGACCGGCGACCTCGCCCTCCGCGTCGGCGAGCAGGGCCTGCGCGACCTGCTCGAGGCCTACCGAACGGGAAGCTTTCACCAGTACGACGTCACCCGGTCGCAGTTCACTGCGCAACAGGTCGATCGCCGCCCGAGCGTCGGACACGTGCACCGACTCCTCACCCCACGAACCCTCGTTCTTGGCGCCCATGTCGAGCCATGCGGCCTCCCGGCCACCGACCGCCACGAGCTTGCTGACGTTGAGCCGGACGGCGAGCCGTCCGACCGCGTCGTGCTCCGTGAGCGCGGCCTCACCGAGTTCCGCCATCTCACCGAGCACCGCCCACGTACGACGTCCGCCGCCCCTCGCGCCCCCTCCCGCGATGGCCACCAGCGCACGGAGGGCGGCCTTCATGGAGTCGGGGTTCGCGTTGTACGCGTCGTTGACGACGGTGACGCCGTCGGCGCGCTCGGTGACCTCCATGCGCCACCGGGAGAGCGTGCCCGCGCTGGTGAGCGCCTGCGCGATCTGCGAGGCGGGCATGCCCAGTTCATGGGCAACGGCCGCCGCGGCAAGCGCGTTCGACACGTGGTGCTCACCGTACAGGCGCATGGTCACATCGCTGCACCCGGAGGGTGTGTGAAGGGTAAAGGAGGGTCTGCCGTCGTCGCCGAGCCGGACGTCCTCGGCCCTGATGTCGGCGTCGGCGGACTCGCCGAACAGCACCACACGGGCCTTGGTGCGCGCAGCCATCGCCCGCACCAGGGGGTCGTCGGCGTTGAGCACGGCGACGCCGCCCTCGGCGGCGCTCGGCAGGCTCTCCACGAGTTCGCCCTTGGCCTCGGCGATCTGCTGCCGGCCGCCGAACTCGCCGAGGTGCGCGGTGCCGACGTTCAGCACGGCGCCGATGCGCGGCGGGGTGAGTTCGGCCAGGTAGCGGATGTGGCCCTTGCCGCGGGCGCCCATCTCCAGCACGAGGTGGCGGGTGTCGGCGCCGGCGCGCAGGGCGGTCAGCGGCAGCCCGATCTCGTTGTTGAGGGAGCCGGGCGGCCAGACCGTGGGGCCGAGTTCGCCGAGGAGCTGGGCGATGAGGTCCTTGGTGCTGGTCTTGCCGGCCGAGCCGGTCAGCGCGACGACGGCGGTGCCGAGCGCGGAGACACTGTGCCGGGCGAGCGCGCCGAGCGCGCGGGTGACGTCGTCCACGAGGATCGCCGGGGCGTCCACGGGGCGGGTGGCCAGCACGGCGACGGCGCCGTCCGCGACCGCCGCGGCGGCGTAGTCGTGGCCGTCGACGCGTTCGCCGGCGTAGGCGGCGAAGAGTCCGCCCGGTTCGACCTTGCGGGAGTCGATGACGACCGGGCCGGTCACCTTGAGCTGGTCGTCCGGTATGCCGTGGGGCCGTCCCGAGACGATCTCGGCGATGTCGGCGAGGCTGAGGGGGATCATCGGGCGTCGCGCTCCTCGTCTTGGCTGCGGGGCGTGGCGTGGCCCGCGGCCACGATCGCCTCGCGCAGCACCTCGCGGTCGTCGAACGGGCGGATCACTCCGGCGATGTCCTGCCCCTGCTCGTGGCCCTTGCCGGCGACGACGACGGTGTCGCCGGGCTCGGCGCGGGCGACCGCGGCGGCGACGGCCGCGGCCCGGTCCTCCTCCAGCAGCACCGTGCCGCGTTCGTGGCTGGGCACCTCGGCGGCGCCGGCGAGCATCGCGGCCAGGATCATCAGCGGGTCCTCCGAGCGCGGGTTGTCGGAGGTGAGGACGGCGGTGTCGGCGAGGCGGGCCAGTGCCGCGCCCATCGCGGTCCGCTTGTGCGGGTCGCGGTCGCCGCCGCAGCCGAGCACGGCGTGCACCCGCCCTGGGGTGACCTTGCGGACGGCGCGCAGCACGGACTCCACGGCGTCCGGCTTGTGCGCGTAGTCCACGACGGCCAGGTAGGGCTGGCCGGCGTCGACCCGCTCGAGCCGACCGGGCACGCCGGGCACGGCGGCGATGCCGTCGGCGGCGGTCTGCGCGTCGACTCCGGCGACCACCAGCGCGACGAGGGCGGCCAGGGTGTTGGAGACGTTGAAGGGGCCGGGCAGCGGGGCGGCGGCGCGCACCCGGGTGCCGTTCGGGCCGACGGCGGTGAACGTCGAGCCGAGCGGGCCGATCTCGACGTCCTCGGCGCGCCAGTGGGCGTCCGGGTGGCCCTCGGCGGAGAACGTGACGACCGGCACCCCGGCCTCGCCGGCCAGGCGCTGGCCCCACTCGTCGTCGACGTTCACCACGCCGACGCGGGAGCGCTCGGGGGTGAACAGCGCCGCCTTCGCCCGGAAGTAGTCGTCCATGTCCGGGTGGAAGTCGAGGTGTTCCGGGCTGAGGTTGTTGAAGACCGCCACGTCGAAGACGCAGCCGTCGACCCGGCCGAGCACCAGGGCGTGGCTGGAGACCTCCATGGCCACGGAGGTGACGCCGTTCTCCCGCATCACCGCGAAGAGGGCCTGGAGGTCGGTCGCCTCGGGGGTGGTGCGTTCGGACTTCACCCGGCGGTCGCCGACGCGGGACTCGACCGTGCCGATGAGGCCGGTGAGCTCGCCCTCCTTGGCGGCGGCGCGCAGTCCGCCCTCGACGAGGTAGGCGGTGGTGGTCTTGCCGGAGGTGCCGGTGATGCCGATCTGGAGCAGGTCGCGGCCGGGTTCGCCGTAGATCTCGGCGGCCAGGCGTCCCATGCGGCCGCGCGGGTCGTCCACGGTGAGGACGGGCAGCCCGGTGGCCAGCGCGCGTTCGGTGCCGGCCGGGTCGGTCAGCACGGCGACGGCGCCGAGCGAGGCGGCCTGGGTGGCGAAGTCCACGCCGTGGAAGCGGGCGCCCGGCAGGGCCGCGTACACGTCGCCCGGGCGGACCGCGCGGGAGTCGTGGGTGATCCCCGTGACGGGGACGTCCTCGGCGGCTGCGCTGTCGGCCGCGTGGGCGGGGCGGACGTCCAGGGTCCGGGCGAGTTCGGCCAGCGGTACGGGGCGCAGCCCGGTGGGGCGGAGCGCGAGGGCCTCCGGTTTACCGGCCGGCTCGGTCTCGGATGGGGTCAGATCAGCTTGTGGCACGGCGGTGAGGTTACCGGGCCCGGTGTCCGTCGGGCCAAGTGAGGGGCGCGGCGGCCGGGAGCCACCGCCGGGGTCCACTGCGTCGGTGATCGTGTGCACGTGCGGTTCTCTCTCACTCGCGGGTGGCGCTCATTCGCCCGGTTCGAAGGTGGTGGGCAGCCCGGCCGGCTTGCCGCCGGTGGGTGCGGCGCGCAGTGACTTCAGCGCGAAGGTCATGACCTTGTGGAAGACCGGGCCGCACACCGAGCTGCCGTAGTAGCTGCCGCGCTTGGGGTTCTGCACCGCGCAGTACACGGTGACCCGGGGGTTGTCGGCGGGTGCGAAGCCGGCGAAGGAGGCGGTGTAGCCGCGGTAGCGGCCGGTCTGCGGGTCGACGCGGTTGGAGGTGCCGGTCTTGCCCGCGACGCGGTAGCCGGGGATGGCGGCGACCTTCCCGGTGCCCTGCTCGTCGTGGACGACCGCCTCCAGCATCCGGGAGAGCGTGGTGGCGGTCTCCTCGGAGACGACGCGGTTGCGCTTCGGCTCGGGCGCGGGGGTGTAGCGCCCGTCGGGTCCGGTGGTGCCCTTCACCAGGGTGGGGGCGATCCGGACGCCGCCGCCGGCGATCGTGGAGTACACGGACGTGGCCTGGAGCGCGTTCACGGAGACGCCCTGTCCGAAGGGGATGGTGTACTGCTGGGAGGCGTTCCAGTCGTCCGGCTTGGCGAGGATGCCGGAGGTCTCGCCGGGGAAGCCGAGGCCGGTCTTCTTGCCGACGCCGAAGGCCCGCAGGTAGCGGTGGAGTACCCGGTTGGCCTCCCGCTGCCGGTCGCCGAGGCGTTCGGCGGCCAGGATCGTGCCGATGTTGCTGGACTTGGCGAGCACCCCGGTGAGGGTGAGGTGGTAGGTGGGGTGGTCGTGGTCGTCGGCGAAGGCGCGGCCGGCGCGGCCGAGCCGGTTGGGCACGATGACCTTGGTCTCCGGGACCGCCTTGCCCTCTTCCAGGACGGCCGCCATGGTCATCAGCTTGGCGGTGGAGCCGGGTTCGAAGGCGTCCTGGAGGGCGGCGTTGCCGAGTGAGGTGCTGCTGGCCCTGGTGAGGTCGCCGGGGTCGTAGCCCGGGGCGTTGGCCATGGCCAGCACCTCGCCGGTCGCCACGTCCTGCACGATGACATAGCCCCGGTCGGCCTTGGACTTGCGGACCTGTTCGGACACCGCCTGCTGGGCGGCCCACTGGATGTCCCGGTCGATGGTCAGCTCGACGGAGGTGCCCGGGGTGGCGGGCTGCTCCTCGGCGCCGGCGGTGGGCACCCGCCGGCCGGCGGACTGGGCGTAGGTGATCTTGCCGTCCTTGCCGGCGAGCTCCTTGTCGAGCTGGGCCTCAAGACCGCCGCCGCCCCGACCGTCGGAGGTGACGAAGCCGAGCACGCCGGCGGCCAGCTCCCTGTTCGGGTAGACCCGTTTGGCGCGCGGTTCGGCGTAGACCCCGGCGAGCACGTTGGCGCCCTCGCCGTCCTTCGCCTTCTGCGCCAGGGCCCGCCTGAGGTCCTGGATCTGCCGCCACACCTGCGGGGTCTGCTGCCTGGCCAGGACGACGTAGCGGGGCGCCGGCGGGTCGGTGAGCGACCTGGTCAGCGCCTCGGGGTCGGCGCCGAGGATCGGCGCGAGCAGCGCGGCGGCCTGCGCGGGCGCGTCGGACACCTCGGACTGCTCCTCGGTGAAGAGGAACGGGTCGGCGGTGATGTCGTAGGCGTCCACGGTGGTGGCGAGTTCGCGTCCGGCGCGGTCGGTGACGGTGCCGCGCTCGGCGGCGATCGGCACGGTGACGTAGCGGTTGACGTTGGCCTGCTGGGCGTAGTGCCCGGCGTCCACCGCCTGCACCTGGAGCAGCCGGATCACGAAGACCAGCAGGACGAGGGTGAGGCCGACGCTCAGGAAGCGCAGTCTGGCCCGGTGCCGTCCGAGACGCAGCCGGGCCGGACGGCGCGCCGCCGGTCGGCGGGGCGGTCCGCCGGACCGGCCTTCGGCGGGGCGGCCTCGTCGTGGGCCTGCCGGGCGCGGCACCCGGCGGCGCGGTTCCTCGGGACGCACCGCGTCACCTCCCGGAGTCGGGGGCGGCTGTTTCCGGCTCTCCGACGACCTTGCCGTCGGGCCGCAGGAACACCGGCGCGCCGCCGGGCACCATGCCCAGTTCCCGGGCCCGCTTGTCCAGCGCGTCCGGCGCGGAGTAGTTGTCGACCTCCTGCTGGAGCTGCTGCTGTTCGTCGGTGAGCTCCCTGGTCTGCTTCTTGAGCTTGCTCAGCTCGAACGAGCCCTGGTTGAGGGAGGCGTTGAGCAGCAGCAGGGTGAGCAGCCCGGAACCGAGCAGGACGACGACAAGCAGCACGAACGGGGTGCGGGCGGCGCCCGCGCCCTGGCCGGGGACCAGCCTGGAGAGCCGGGCCAACCGTGGCGACCGCTCCTTGCCCGTCATTCCTTCACTACCTCCCGGACGCGTTCGGCGCCGCGCAGCCGGGCGGGGGCGGCGCGGCGGTTGCGGGCCACCTCCTCCTCCGAGGGCAGTTCGGCGCCGCGGGTGAGCAACCGCAGCCGGGGCAGGTAGCGTTCGGGCACCACCGGCAGCCCGGGCGGCGCGGTGGACGCGGCGCCCGCCGCGAACACCTGCTTGACCAGCCGGTCCTCCAGCGAGTGGTAGGAGAGCACGGCGATCCGGCCGCCGACGGCGAGCGCGTCCACGGCGGCGGGCACCGCCCGCTCCAGCACCGCGAGTTCGCCGTTGACCTCGATGCGCAGCGCCTGGAAGGTGCGCTTGGCGGGATTGCCGCCGGTGCGCTTGGCGGCCTGCGGCAGCGCCTCGCGGATGACCTCCACCAGCCGGGCGCTGTTGCGGAACGGCTCCTTCTGGCGTTCCCGCACCACGGCCTCGACGATGCGTCTGGCCTGCTTCTCCTCCCCGTAGGAGCGCAGGACGCGGACGAGTTCGCCGGGCGGGTAGGTGTTCAGGACCTCGGCGGCGGAGACCCCGGTGCTCTGGTCCATGCGCATGTCCAGCGGGGCGTCCTGGGCGTAGGCGAAGCCGCGGTCGGCCTCGTCGAGCTGCATCGAGGAGACGCCGAGGTCGAAGAGGACGCCCTGGACCCGCGGCCGGCCCAGTCGGTCGAGCACGTCGGGGAGTTCGTCGTAGACGGCGTGCACCAGGGTGGCCCGGTCGCCGTAGTCGGCGAGGCGTTCACCGGCGAGCTTCAGCGCCTGCGGGTCTCGGTCCAGCGCGATCAGCGAGACCTCGGGGAACGCGTCGAGCATCGCCTGGCTGTGTCCGCCGAGCCCCAGCGTGCAGTCGACGACCACGGCGCCGGGCTCCTGGAGCGCGGGGGCGAGCAGGTCCAGACACCGCTGGAGCATCACAGGTACGTGTCGCTCTTCGCTGCTGGTCATGCGCCCTCGTTCACGGTCCGGCGCGGGCTGCTGCACATCCAGCTCGGTCCCCGCCCGCTCTGAAGGGGAAGCCGCCTCCTGGCGCCGGGGAAGTGACGTCAGAGGGCCGGAGCGGGAGGAGGCCGAGCCCCATGTGCACCGCCGCGCGCACGATCGGGCGTCGGATCGGGTTCCCGTACCGGTCGGACGCGCTCTCACGCCTCCCACTCGGCGTCACTCTAGTCCACTGACCGGCCCGGTCAACCAACCGGTCTGGCGCGTTGCCGCCCGGTTCGTCCCCGTCACCCCCGGGCGCCTCCGGGCGTCGGGCGACACGCCGTGTCCGCTCCGCGAGACACCGGCGACCGCGCCCGCGTCCCCGCCCCGAAGCACCGGCCGTCCGCTGTGGATTACCTCACAGGCGGCAACGGGCGCGACCGAATGCGGGACTACGCCCGATCTCACAGTGAATTCCCGCATCCGGTCCCGTTAATGTGCGGGCATGTCGACATCCTCCCAGCAGCGGACGGTCACCGACCGTCTCGTCGAAGCGAACACCACCTACGCCGCCGACTTCACCGACCCGGGCATGGACGCCCGGCCGGTGCTGAAGGTGGCCGTCGTGGCGTGCATGGACGCCCGTCTGGACCTGCACGCCGCCCTGGGTCTGAACCTCGGTGACTGCCACACCATCCGCAACGCCGGAGGTGTGGTCACCGACGACGTGATCCGCTCCCTGACGATCAGCCAACGCGCCTTGGAGACCCGTTCCGTGGTGCTGATCCAGCACACCGGCTGCGGTCTGCTCAAGCTCACCGAGGAGTTCCGCTACGACCTGGAGACGGAGGTCGGCCAGCGGCCGAGCTGGGCCGTGGAGGCCTTCCGCGACCTGGACCAGAACGTCCGCCAGTCGATGGAACGCATCCGCACCTCCCCGTTCCTGCCGCACACCGACGACGTCCGCGGCTTCGTGTTCGACGTCCACACCGGCGCGCTCCGCGAGGTCGACCCCGCGTGAGCCGGAGCTGACCTCCCGGCCCTGTCCGTGCCCCGGTTTGTCCCGGTGGGTCCACTCCCGGGTCCCGGAAGAGTGACGGAAGGGCCGTCGGCCGTGAACAATGGCCCTCCGACGGTCGGCCCGCACCGGGTCCGACCGGGAAGTTTCACGGTGCGCCGACCACGGGGATCAACGGAGATCCACGTGGCTCGGCCGGTGAGGGCCGAGGAGGGCCGGGTGACGACCTATGACGAGCGGGCGAGCCTCAGCGACCTGACGGACACCGCCGACCGGGTACGCCGTTCGGTGGAGCGGGTCATCGAGGGCAAGCCGGAGGCCGTGCGCCTGTCGCTCACCGTGCTGCTCGCCGAGGGCCACCTGCTGATCGAGGACGTGCCCGGGGTGGGCAAGACGATGCTCGCCAAGGCGCTGGCCCGGTCCATCGACTGCACGGTCCGCCGCATCCAGTTCACCCCCGACCTGCTGCCCTCCGACGTCACCGGCGTCAGCATCTACGACCAGCAGCGCAAGGACTTCGAGTTCAAGCCGGGCGCGATCTTCGCGCAGATCGTCATCGGCGACGAGATCAACCGCGCCTCCCCCAAGACCCAGTCGGCGCTGCTGGAGTCCATGGAGGAACGCCAGGTCACCATCGACGGCCACACCTACCGGCTGCCCGACCCGTTCATGGTCGTGGCCACCCAGAACCCGGTAGAGATGGAGGGCACCTACCCGCTGCCCGAGGCCCAGCGCGACCGCTTCATGGCCCGGATCTCCATCGGCTACCCGAGCCCGGAGGCCGAACTGGAGATGCTGGACGTGCACGGCGGTAGCTCCCCGGTCTCCCCACTGGACGACCTGCAACCGGTCGCGCACGCCGACGACGTCGCCAAGCTGATCGAGGCCGTGCGGAGCGTGCACGTCGCCGACACCGTCCGCCGGTACGCCGTCGACCTGGTCACCGCCACCCGCAACCACCCCGAACTGCGACTGGGCGCCTCACCGCGCGCCACCCTGCAACTGCTGCGGGCCGCCAAGGCCACCGCCGCGCTGGCCGGCCGTGAGTACGCCCTGCCCGACGACGTGCAGTCGCTCGCCGTCCCGGTCCTCGCCCACCGGCTGCTGCCCACCGCCCAGGCCCAGCTCAACCGGCGTACTGCCGAACAGATCGTGCTGGAGATACTCCGGCACACGCCCGTCCCCGAGGCCGCCGCGCAGGCGTGGCGGGAACCGTACGGGCGGTCCTCCGACCGGGGCCTGTGATGGCCGACGGCAGCGGCGCTCCCGACGGTGGCCCCGACGGCGGTGCTCCCGGCGCCCGCGCCGGGCTGCGGACCTCGCTCGCCGGGCTCACGACGCGGGGGCGGTCCTTCCTCGCCGCCGGCATGGCCGCCGCGGCCTGCGCCTACGTGCTCGGCCAACCCGACCTGCTGCGGGTGGGCATGCTGCTGGCCGCGCTGCCGCTGGTGTGCGTCCTGGTGCTGCACCGCACCCGCCACCGGGTGGTCGGCTCCCGGCTGCTCTCCCCGTCCCGGGTGCCGACCCGCACCGAGGCCAGGGTGCGGCTGCGGATGGACAACGTCTCCCGGATGCCCACCGGGCTGCTGATGCTCCAGGACCGGGTGCCCTACGTACTCGGCCCCCGGCCCAGGTTCGTCCTGGACCGGGTGGAGGCCGGCGGGCGCCGCGAGGTCTCCTACCGGGTGCGCTCCGACCTGCGCGGCCGCTACCCCCTCGGCCCGCTCGAACTGCGGCTGAGCGACCCGTTCGGCATGGTCGAGCTGACCCGCTCCTTCAGCGCCCACGACACCCTCACCGTGATACCGCCCACCGAGCCGCTGCCGCCCATCCGGCTGCCCGGCGAGGCCGGCGGCTACGGCGACAGCCACCGCCGCTCGCTCGCCCTGGCCGGGGACGACGACGTCATCCCCCGCGAGTACCGGCACGGCGACGACCTGCGCCGGGTGCACTGGCGCTCCACCGCCCGCTACGGCGAACTGATGGTCCGCCGCGAGGAGCAGCCCAGGCAGGCCCGCTGCACGGTCCTGCTCGACACCCGGCGCACCGGCTGGCGCGGCTCGGGCCCCGACTCGCCCTTCGAGTGGGCGGTGACCGGCGCCGCCTCCGTCGCCGTGCACCTGCTCGAACGCGGCTACGCCGTACGACTGCTCACCGACACCGGGGCGATGGCCCCGGGACCCGACGGCGGCGACCTGAGCGGCGACTCCTCGGACACCGCCGGGCTGCTGATGGACGTGCTCGCCGTCGTCGAACACTCCGAGGACCCCGGCCTCTCCCGGGCCCTGGACGCGCTGCACGGCGGCGAGGGGCTGCTCGTCGCGTTCCTCGGCGCGCTCGACGAACAGCAGACCGCGCTCGCCGCCCGCATCCGGCAACGCGCCGGCGCCGCCGTGGCGTTCGTGGCCGGCGGCCAGCAACCGCCCGACGTCGAGGAGGCGCGCCTGCGGGAACTCCGGGAGGGCGGCTGGACCGTGCTGCCCTGCCTGCCCGGCGCCCGGCTCGCCGACCTGTGGCGGCAGGCGGACGGCAGAGTAGGCGGCAACCGCACGACGGGGGGCGTTCACTGATGAGCGGCGGAACACGGCTGACCGCGGCCGCCTGGCTGGCCACGGTCGCGGCGGCGGGCGCGCTGACCCCGCTGGTCGACGAACCGGTGGGCTGGCTGGCGCAGGCCGCCCTGGTGCTGGCGGTCCTGGGCGCGGTGGGCGTCATGGCCCGGCGGACACCACTGGCCAGACCGCTCACCCTCCTCGCGCAGCTGGTGACCGCGCTGGTGCTGGTCACCGTCCTCTTTGTGCCCGGCACCGCGCTCGGCGGCATGATCCCGCTACCGGCGTCCTTCGAGCAGCTGTGGCTGCTGCTCGGGCAGGGCGCCGACGACGTCACCCGGTTCGCGACCCCGGCTCCGGTCACCGACGGCATCCGGCTGCTGCTGGTCGCCGGCGTGGTGCTGATCGGGCTGCTCGTCGACCTGCTCGCGGTGACGTTCCGCGCCGCGGCCCCGGCCGGACTGCCGCTGCTCGCCCTGTACTCGGTCGCGGCCGGGCTGGGCCAGGGCGACATCACCTGGCTGTGGTTCCTCGCCGCCGCCGCCGGCTACCTGCTGCTCCTCCTCGCCGAGGGGCGGGACCGCGTCACGCGCTGGGGCCGCGTCTTCGGCGGGCCCTCCCTCGGCGGACCCGCGCGTGGCGGGCCCGCAGCGGGCGGAGCTTCCGCGGGCGGAGCTTCGGCGAGCCGAGCCGAGACGTCGAACCGGCTGTCCTCCCCGGTGCGCACCGGACGCCGCATCGGCGCGGCCGCGCTGGGCCTGGCCCTGCTGGTGCCCGCGCTGCTGCCCTCCCTCGGCGGCGGCCTGCTGGACCCGGCGAACAACACCGGAGGCAACCCCGTCGGCGGCACCGTCACCGCCGTCAACCCGCTGGTCGCCCTCCAGGACAGCCTCAACCAGCCCGAGAACCGCACGGTCCTCACCTACAGCACCAACGCCCGCGACAACCAGGACATGTACCTGCGCATAGTCGCCCTCGACCAGTTCGACGGCACCGCGTGGAAGCCCGCCGAGCGGCGCATCCAGGCCGTGCCCGACCCGCTGCCGGCGGTGCCCGGCCTCTCCCCCGACGTGGCCCGCCGCCTCAACGTCACCTCCATCGAGGCCGCCGACTGGTACAAGCAGAACTGGCTGCCGATGCCGTACCCGGCGCAGCGGGTCGAGATCGACGGGCGGTGGCGCTTCGAACCCGAGGGCCGCACGCTGGTCGGCGACCACCGGCAGACCACCGCCGGCGCCGCCTACACGGTGGCCAGCCTCAGCGTCCGGCCGACCGCCGAACAGCTCAAGAACGCGCCCGAGCCCCGCCCGAGCCTCGTAGGGGAGTACACCAGCGTCCCCGAGTCGCTGCCCGAGGTCGTCGCCGAGACCGCGCGGGAGGTCACCGCCGGCGCGGGCAGCGACTACGAGCGGGCGCTCGCCCTCCAGGAGTGGTTCGCCCGCGAAGGCGGCTTCCGCTACGACACCCAGGTGCGCGCCGGCAGCGGCAGCGCGGCCATCGCCCGATTCCTCGAACAACGCGAGGGCTTCTGCGTGCACTTCGCGTTCTCGATGGCCGCCATGTCCCGCACGCTGGGCATACCGGCCAGGGTCGCCGTCGGCTTCACCCCCGGCACCCGCACCGGCACCGGCGTCTACGAGGTCGGCATCCAGGACGCCCACGCCTGGCCCGAGGTCTACTTCGAAGGCGTCGGCTGGACCCGTTTCGAACCCACCCCCTCACGCGGCAACGTGCCCGAC
>NZ_VJYK02000499.1 GCF_007097205.2 Streptomyces alkaliterrae | reverse complement strand
GTGGTGGTCATTCGGCGGCCTCCGAGGGGGCGGCGGCGCGGCTGGAGATCGTCAGGGGCAGGTTGACGCTGCCGGGGAAGAGCACGGGTACCTTCAGCCGGACGGTGGCGGCGGCGACCTCGCCGTAGTCGTGTCCGGGGCAGCTCACCGAGGCCCCGGACGCCCAGGAGCCGGGCATGTCCCGGGCGGCGGCGGCCTGGCAGCTCTCGCCGACGGCGTTGGCCCGGGCGGCGCGGTCGGCTGCGTCCCCGGCCAGGACGAACGTGTAGCCGACGAGCACGAACTGCCAGCAGAGCACGAGCAGGAGCAGGATCAGCGGCACCATGCCGAGGAACTCCACGGTGGCCTGCCCGCTGTCCCGGTCGGTCGGCGCCTGTCGCGCCGACCGGTGGTCCGCCGGTCCGCTCCGCATCGTCAGCGCCCCCCTGCCGTGCGTCCTCCGCGACGGGCCGGCGGGGTTCCGCGGCGGCCGGTGTGCCGTACCAGTCCGCCGCCGCCCTCCGGCTTTCCGTCCTTCCCTCTCCCGGTCTTCCCTCTCCCGGCCGTTCTGCCACGTCCGGTACGCGGCCCGCCGGTGTCGGTGTGGACGCCGAGTTCGGCGGCGAGTGCCCACAGCGCGCGGCGGACGTTGCCGCGGCCGTCGAGTTCGTGGAGTCGGGCGGAGTCGACGTAGCCCTGGAGTTCGCGGAAGTTGGCCGGGACGGTGGTGCGGGCGAGGCGGGTGCCGGTGAGTCGTTGGATGAGCTGCGGCTGGAGTTCGCTGGTGCGGGTGTGCCGGTTGACGACGGTGACGGCGTCCTCGGCCTTGCGTATCTGGAGGCGTTCCCACAGCCGCAGCATCCGTTTGACGCCGCGCACGGCGACGACGTCCGGTGTGGTGACGATCAGCGCGGTGTCGGCGGTCTCGACGGCGGCGGCGCCGGCGGGGGTGAGCTGGGCGCCGCAGTCGATGACCACGGTCTCGTAGCGGGCGCGCAGTACGCCGAGGATCTGCCGGGCGGCGGCCTCGGTGACCTCCTCGGCGCGCTCTCCCTCCGCCGGGGCGAGCAGCAGGTTGAGGCCGCTGGGGTGGGCGAAGACGGCGTCCTGGAGTACCCGGACGGACAGGTCGCTGATGCCGGCGAGGTCGGCGATCGAGCGGCGGAACTGGACGTCGACGAAGGAGGCCACGTCGCCGCTCTGGAGGTCCAGGTCGACGAGTGCCACGCTGCCGCCGCCGGACTGCGCGGCGAGCGCGAGTTGGACGGCGGTGAGGGTGCAGCCGACGCCGCCCTTGGCGCCGCTGACGGTGATCACCCGTCCGCCGGGGCCGGTCGGCGGTTCGTCGCCGCCGCCGAGGTGGCGTCGTACGCCGGCCGCCCACTGGGCGACGGAGTGGACCCGGCCGGTGAGGTCGTCGTGTCCGAGCGGCAGCCCGAGGACGCCTCTCGCGCCGGCCTCCATGGCGGCGGAGTACACGGCCGGGCTGGGGTCGCCGGTGAGCAGTACGGTGCCGACGGCGGGGAAACGGAGGGCGATCTCGCGGACGAGTTCGAGGGCCGGCAGCGGGGTGATGCTCTCGTGGACGAGCACCACTTCGGGCAGCGCCGCCACCGACTCGGCAGCCAGGGAGGCGAGTTGGTCGAGCAGCGCGGTGGAGTTGCCGGCGGGCGGGAAGGGTTCGACGCCGGGGAGCTGTCCGAGCAGGGAGGCGGTGCTCCGGACGGCGTCGGCGTCGCTGGCGGCCTGGATGACGCGGATGACCATGGTGGCTGCCTCACTTGTCCCGGGAGAGGCGGTAGTCGCGTTCGCCCTTGGGGATCGGGTTGTCGTCGCCCGGAGCGACCAGGGCGAGCCGGACGTGGGTGGCGAACGACTCGGCGTAGGCGACGCGTTGTGCGTCCATGGTGTTCAGGGCGAAGGTGATCGGCACGACCTGGCGGCGGCCGGCGCGGCCGTCGTCGTCCGGTTCCAGGCTGGTGAGCCGGCCGACGTCGATGACGCGGGCGCGGTCGACGAGGACCTTCGAGACGGGCTCGGCGTCCCCCTCACCGGGGAAGGTGGCGAAGACGTTGACCCGGGCGCCCGGGGTGATCTTGCCGGCGACGCCCGTGGAGGCGTCGATCATGATGGCGATCTCCTGCTCGCCCTGCTCCAGCGCGGGGCGGGAGGCCATCATGTCCCGTTGCAGCAGTGAACCCTTCTTGAGTGGGTTGACGGCTATCTTCTCGGTTATCTCCTCGAGGTCGGTGACGGCGGTGTCCGGCAGCCACCGCTTGGGCACGCTGATCGCGGCGAACTGCTTCGAGTCCAGTGCGACGTAGGGTTCGACGTCCTGACGTAGCTGGTAGGCGGTGACCTCGGGGCCGACCTTGGACTCCACGTCGTTGACGACGGACAGCACTCCGCCGAAGACGACAAGCGCCCCGAGGACGGACAGCAGCATGAGGATGACGCCGCGGCGCTGGCGTGAGTTCATCGGTGGGCGTTACCTCGTGTGAAGAGTCGGGCGGCTCGGAGGCGGGCGGGCGCCGCCGGGG
>NZ_VJYK02000498.1 GCF_007097205.2 Streptomyces alkaliterrae | reverse complement strand
ACCCACTCCCCGCTCCGCACCTGCCACACCACCAGCGCGGCGAGCACCGCAAGCCACACCCCGCACGCCCGCACGGCCGCATCCACCGCCTCATCGAGCCGGGTCGGCCACGACCTCCCCGCACCCCACACACCCTCCGGCACCATCGAACTCCTCCCTCAGCCGAGAACCTGTCACCCAAGAAAGCCGCCGGAAGCAGCAGATGTGACACAGCACGCCAACGCAATTTCGAACGCTCACTCCCACCCACCGCCGCCGGCGGCCGTACGCTCACCCCTGTGCCTGCCCTCGCCCTCGCCGCCGCCGGATACGGGGCCCTCATCGGCCTCCTGCTGCCACGCGCCGCCTACCAACTCGCCGTCGACCCCGACGAGCCCTGGCACACCCACTGCCCCCGCCGCCACCCACTCCCCAACCGACTTGGCCTCGCCCGCTGCACCGCCTGCGAACCCCACCGCTTCCTCGGAGCGCTCTACGGACCGCCCGCCCTGCCCTTCGTCCTGCTGACCGGAGCAACCTGTGCGCTGCTCGCACTCACCACCGGAGCCCGGCCCGAACTCCTGGTCTGGCTCCTCGCGGCCCCACCGCTGGTGCTTCTGTGCTGGGTAGACGGCCAAGTGCGCCGTCTACCCGACCTGCTGACTTTGCCCTTGGCGACTGCCGTCCCGGCCTTGCTCGGCGCCGCCGCACTGCTGCCGGCGTCGGCCGGTGACTGGCCACGGGCGGTGCTCGGCGGCACCACCCTGTGTCTCGCCTACTTCGTCCTGTTCCTGCTCCACCCGGCCGGCGTCGCGTTCGGCGACGTCAAACTCGCGATGCCGGTGGGCACGATCCTCGGATGGCACAGCTGGACCACCCTCTTCCTGGGTGCCCTCGCCGGACTGCTCTCGGCCGCCCTCTACGCCACCCTGCTCCTCATTCGGGGCCGAGTCCATCTCGGCAGCACCCTCGCGTTCGGGCCTCACCTGGTCCTGGGCACCCTTGTCGCCACTGTTCTCGCCGCGTGAAGCCGAGGTGATAGCTCCCGCCGCTTCCCGTTCGCGGCCTGGTCTACCCTGACCGGTTCCTCCCCGTGGTGTCGGCTCTCACAGGCGTTTGACGGCGCGCGGGCATCGGTGCATTGCTTCAGCCGACAGCTCGGAGTCGTTCGAGGAGTTCGCCCACACCGGGCGTGTGCGCGTACCGGGACAGCCCCGGTTCGAGGTCGCGCACCATCGTCACGCACCGGGGCGCGTCGATCCGGCTGGCCAGGTCCAGGGAACGGGTAGCGGTCGCCGCGGCGACCTCCGGTTCGCCGTCCCGCAGGTAGGTCTCGGCCTGGTAGGTCAGGAACACGGATCGGGTCTTGGAGCGGGTGGCGGGCAGCAGGGCGATGCCCTCGTCCATCAGATGGTGGGCCTGGCGCGGCTGGCCGAGATCTGCGAGACAGCGCCCGCCGTCGGCCGCGAGGTCGGCGTGTGACATCCACGAACACCAGGTGGGTGCAGGGTCGTACGACGGGGTGTCCAGGGCCTTCTCCGCGGCGGTGAGGGCGCGGCGGCACAGGCCGCCCTCGTCGAGGACGGCGAGGGCGCGGGCCTGGCGCAGGTGCAGGAGAGACCGTGCGGCGGGGTGCCGGGTGCGGGGGATGGCGTATTCGAGGATGTCGGAGGCGGTACGCGCGTCCTGGAGCCACAGCAGTTGGTACGCGAGGTCGGACAGGATGCCCGCACCGAGGTCGCGCTGGCTGGCGGCGTGGGCGTTGTGGAGCGCGGCGTGCCAGAAGCGGCCGGCGGAGGCGTGGCGGCGTTCGTCGAAGTGCTGCCAGGCGATGGCCTGGGAGAGGGCTGCGGCCAGGGTGTGCAGCCTTTGTTCGATGGGGCGGGTGTAGCGGCCCTCGCTGATGAGGTCGGTGACGGCCGTCAGGTGCGCGTCGAGCAGGCGGTGGGTGTGCTGCCGGCGTTCGGTGGCGAGGCGGATCAGTTCGGCGCCGTTGCTCTCCAGCCAGGCGACCATCTCGGCGTCGACTTCACCGCGCGCGGCAAGAAGCGGTAACCGGCCAGGCTCGGTGATGGCCCACTGGTGGGCGAGGGCCGCTAGGGAGCCGCTGGTGTAGGCGAGGAAGGAGCGGCGGTCCAGGGAGGTCATCAGGGCCTCTCGGAGGGAGGGGACGGCGTTGTGCGGGCCCAGCGGCAGCGGGCTGTCCTGGCTCGGGAGCCAGTGGGGCCATCCGAGATGGGCGACGGCCGCGTAGTCGATGCCGAAGACCTCGGCGATGAGGGGCTGGGATTCGTCTTCGTCGGGGGTGGCCCGGCCGGTCTCCCACTTGTAGATCCGTGACCCCCTGGTGCCCGAGCGCAGGCCACGGCGCTCGGCGGCCCGCCGGATACGGCGGGCCAGTTCCTCCTGCGACCATCCGCGCTCGTTCCTGGCGTACGCGAGGGGGTGGCGGATTTCGTCGTCCACCCGCCCATTGCACCACCCGCTCCGCCCCCAGGGGGAGCGGTTCGGGCAGACCGGGGATAGGGCTGTCTCTTATACACA
>NZ_VJYK02000497.1 GCF_007097205.2 Streptomyces alkaliterrae | reverse complement strand
CGACCTGACCACCACCGCCTGACGGCGGCCCGCCGGCGCTTCCGCCGCGGGCCGCCGTCAGGCGGTGGTGGTCAGGTGGTCGCCGGTTCGGAGTGGGCCCGGGGCGCGGGTGGCTTCAGCCGGCCGGTGCGGTGCAGCACGTGGAGGGCGGCCGCGCAGACCAGGCCGAGGGTGCTCAGCGCGAGCCAGGGCAGCGCGGACACGCCCGCCGCGCGGGCGGCGTCGAGGGCGGCTCCGGTGAGCAGGTTCCCGAGGGTGATGCCGATGCCGCAGATGGTGTTGTACAGCCCGTAGTGGGTGGCGACGAGCCGGTCGCCGGAAAGTCGGACGACGGTGTCCATCTCGAACGGGTAGGCGATCATCGTGCCGACGGCCAGCAGCAACGCCGCGAGTGTGGGCGGCGCGGCGGCGAGCAGCCACAGCCCGAGCCCGCCGGCCGGTACCGGTACGGCCGTGGCGGCCAGCAGGGGGACGAACGACACGCCCATCGTGAGCAGGCCCCAGGCCAGCGCCCGGCCGGGTTCCATCCGGGCCCTGCACCAGGCGGTGACCCTGGTCTGGAACAGGATGGTGCTCAGGCCGGAGACGGCGAAGAGCACGGCCACCGCCGCGATGCCGAAGTTCCCCTCTCCGCCGAGGCGCCGTACCTCCAGCGGCAGGGAGAGGTAGACCTGGAACTGCATGACGTAGAAGCCGATCATGGCGGTGGAGAAGAGGAGGAACCGCCGGTTCGTCAGGATGCCGCGCCACTGCGACAGCACGCTCTCCCGCGTGCCGTCCGCCCGGGGCGCGGGGTCGCTCGCCCGACGGGCGGGCAGGGCGCGGATCTGCACGATGCTCAGCAGGGCGAAGATGCCGGCCGCGGCCAGGCAGGTGACACGGAAGTCGACGCCGGTGAGCAGCATCCCGACGAGCGGGCCGAGCAGGATTCCGGCCTGGTAGAAGACGTTGAACAGGGCGAACGCCTCGACCCGCCGCTCGCCCGCGTCCGCGGCGAGGTAGGCCCGCACCGCCGGGTTGAACAGGGCCCCGGCGAGGCCGGTGGCGGCGGAGGCGGCGAGCAGGGCCGGTACGGAGTCGACGAGCCCGAGGGTCGCGAAGCCGACGACGCGCAGCACCAGACCGGCGATGATCATCGGCTTGTAGCCGAGCCGGTCGGCCAGCGTTCCGCCCACCAGGAACATGCCCTGCTGACTGAAGTTGCGCACTCCCAGGATGAGTCCGACCAGCCAGCCGGCCAGCCCGAGCGTCCCGGACAGGTGCGTCGCGAGGTACGGCATCAGCATGAAGAAGCCGAGGTTGATGCTGAACTGGTTCACCATCAACAGCTGGACGCCGCGTTCGTAGGAGCGGACCTGCGCGAAGGTGCCCCTCATCGGTCCTCCTCCCGCTCCTCGGTGCCGCCGGCCACCGCGGCGGCTGCGGCCGTCTCGTGCTTCCCGTCCTCGGGCACCTCCGCGACGGCGAGCGGGTCGACGACCGCGCCGCACCGCGTCCAGCGGGTGACCTCCTTCTCGTCCAGTCGGCCGATCACGTCCGGTTCCGGTGCGGGCGGGGACTCGAGCAGGCCGTGGGCGGCGCAGTAGTCGTCGTCGTAGACCGTGCCGAGGTAGCGCTGCGGGCCGTCGGGGAAGATCGCCGCGATCCTGGCGTCGGCGGGCAGGGTACGGGCCAGCCAGCCGGCCACCAGAGCGACGGCGCCCACGCTCCAGCCGCCGGTGGCGTAGTGGGAGGCGGCGAGCTGACGGCAGGTCCACACGGCCTCGGACGGGGCGACCCAGTGCACCTCGTCGAAGTTGTCGTAGGCGACGTTGCGGGGGTGGATGCTCGACCCGAGGCCGCGCATCAGCCGGGGCCGGGCGGGCTGCCCGAAGATCGTCGAACCGACGGTGTCCACCCCGACCAACGTCAGCCCGGGGTAGAGCTGTCGCAGCACGCGGGAGACGCCGGCGGAGTGCCCGCCTGTTCCGACGCTGCACACCAGGACGTCGATGTGCCCCAGTTGGGCGGCCAGTTCCAGGGCCAGCGGGGTGTAGGCCGTGGTGTTGTCGGGGTTGTTGTACTGGTCCGGGCACCACGAGTCGCTGTGCCGCGTGAGCAGTTGGGCGACCCGGTCGCGGCGGGCCTGCTGCCAGCCGCCGGTCGGGTGGGGCTCGGAGACGACGTTGACCCGCGCGCCGTAGGCGGTCAGCAGTTGGGTCATGGACCTCTCCAGCCCCGGATCGGTGACCAGGGTGACCGGGTGGCCGTGCACCATCCCGGCCAGGGCCAGGCCCAGGCCGAGCGTGCCGCTGGTGGATTCGATGATCCGGCCGCCGGGCCGCAGGTCGCCGCGGGCTCGGGCGCGCTCGACCATGTGCAGCCCCGGGCGGTCCTTGATGCCGCCGGGGTTGAAGCCCTCGAGCTTGGCCCAGAACCCGCGGCCGGCCGCGGCCAGGGGTTCGGAGACGTGCAGCACGGGCGTGTTGCCGACCAGGCCGGGCAGTCCCTGGGCCGGGGCGGCGGCGTGGAGGGTGGAGGTGCGG
>NZ_VJYK02000496.1 GCF_007097205.2 Streptomyces alkaliterrae | reverse complement strand
TCCCCGCCCAACCCGCCTTCCTCGACCACCTGCACGATGTCGATCACCCGGGGCTTGGCCAACGTCGCCCCGTCCCGCATCAGCAGCTTCGGCGAGTTCACGTCGATCTCCACCGGCGGCTCGTCGTTGGCCGGGCCCCCCGGCCCGTCCTCCGCGAAAGCGGCCGGCGCGCCTCCCAGCGTCAGTACCGCCGCCGCACAGAGAACGGCGGCGCCACTCACACCCTCACGCCAGTTCATCACGTGGATCACCCCTCCGAAAGCTCAACGCGGGCGGGGGACATCGAGGGAACGTGGAACTCGATGGTCTTCACGTCCTTGGGCGGCGCCGGGAACTGAGCGAAGACGGGCCGGGTTTCGCCGGACTTGACGTCTGAGAGACCAGTTGTGCACAGACACTGGCCGTCGGTGTCCCTGAGGACCAGATAGCGCTTCTTCCCGTTCGGGTCGACCAGAGTCGCCCCTGCAATCGAGGACTTCGACTTGATCGCTGTCTCTCCGGAAACCCACTCGGCAGCCCGGAACGTCCGTTCGCCCTTGTTGGAAAGGGTCCCGTTCACCGTGACAAAACCGCCGGAGTCGCGTACCGCCGAGTGGAGGGCGATCTCGATCCCGTTTGGACCCTTGAGTTCTCCGACAACCTGCTTGGTGTCAACACCATCCGGCGCTGCAGGAGACTCCGCCTCCTTTCCTGCACTCGGCTTCTTCGGATCGTCCGAGCCGCTCCCGTCATCGTTTCCTCCACCGCACGCGGTGAGGGCGAGCAGTGAACCGACAAGCAGCATGGTGACCCTGGCACCTATCGCGCCGCCGGTCTTCTTCCTGAGCATGGGTTCCTTCCCCGAGTCAGATCCGGCCTCACCGAACCAGACGAACAGTGAACAGTTCGCCCAGCCTGGGCAGCGAGTCAGGCTTTTCCGGATCGATAGTCACAGTCTTACCGCGGCAGCTGAGTACGATTTCGACGACGGTCTCGTCCTCCTCTTCGGCGTCCTTCAGCGTGCACCTGCTCTCTATGACTGCGCGAGCCGTGGCCTTCGAGTAGGTTCCTTCCGTGCCGGGGATCACTGTGTTTCCCACGGACTCCCGCGATCTGACCGTCACCGCGAAACCATTTCCCGGCGCGTTGACACGCGTGCACGACTCAGAGTTCGCCTTGTTCTTCGCGGCGAACCGGTCGGCGGCGGCACATCCTGAGGAGGTGAGGAAAAGGCGGCCGTTCACGAGATCCACGAGGTCGTCGCGGTTCAGGTCCGGGCCGACAAGGCGTTCGCCGATCTGGTCACGCGCGTCACTGGCCGCGGCGAGTGCTGCCGCGTCCGCAGCCCCCTGAGCGCCGTTTCGGTTGGCGGCGGCTTGGCCAACCGCGAAATAGGCAAGCGCGAGGAAGAGCAGTGCCCCCACCGCCGTGACATATGCCGGTATGGCTTGCCCGCGGTCGTCACCCGTCAGTCGCCGCCGGTGACCTTCTCGATCTGGTCGCCGATCGCATTGGCGATGGCGGTGCCGAAGTCCGTAGCCAGCAGTACGACGATGATCGCTGCCACCACGGCGAGGATGCCCAGGTACTCGATGGCCGTCTGGCCGGTGTCGGTCTTGAGTTGGTGGCGCCGCTTCAGGAGCTTCATGCTGGTCGTCTACCTCTCCGGGCCGGGCCGTTGGCTGGGCCGCCGCTGGGCCGCCGTGGTCGGCCGTCAGCGGGGCGGCCGGGGCGGTGCTGTGGGGTGTGCGAAGGGCGTCGGGTTCGTACGGGGACGGTGTGTGCGTCCGAAGTCGCCCGGCTTGGTGGTTCTTGACACTCCGCCCGGCGTTCAAACGGTCTTCGGGAAGCGGTGTGTGACGGGCGGCTGGTCGCCTGGCGGGCGGCATGGCGTCTCCTCCCCCGGTCGCTTCCCCGGCTCTGCTCCTCGTCGCCCACCGCCAACGGCCGCGCGCGACGCGCCTCTTCAGAGAGTGACTGTGCCACAACAGGCTGCGCACGCGAAACGGTCTGCGGGAAAAGCTCTGGTCACAGATCAGTGGAGGCGGCCCGTCGGAGCTCCGGCCCGGTGGTCGTGACGGGTGTGGCGGCACGTACGGCGTCGACGGCCGTGCCGAGCTCTTCGGCGGTGAAGTCGCCGTGGACGAGGTAGCCGAGGGCCCCGAGACGCAGTGCGCGTTGCAGGACCTCGTTGTCCTCCCGGCGGGTCAGGAGCAGGGTGGGTGCGAGGCGGAGGAGGTCGGTGAGATCCTGGTCGGTGCCGGGGGCGGCGGCGTGGGTGTCGAGGAGGACGACGTCCGGTCGGTGGTGCAGGGCCGCTTCATGGGCCTGGCGGGTGTCTGCGGCCTCGGTCACGCACGGCGTCGTGAGGGCGGTGCGGAGGGCGGCGCGGCTGACGGGGTTGTCGTCGACCAGCAGGACGTGGCAGCCGGCATCGTCGGGCGTGGCTGAGCCGAGCGCGGGGGCGGCGGCCGGAGGCCGCGCCGTGGGGCTGTGTTCGGCGCTGTGTGGTTCCGCCGCGTGGGAGGAGGTGTGTTGGGAGCTGTCTCTTATA
>NZ_VJYK02000495.1 GCF_007097205.2 Streptomyces alkaliterrae | reverse complement strand
GGTGGGTCGGCGTCCTGATAGACCAGCGGGTTGCGGGAGCCGCCGATCCGTCGCGGAGCTCGGGTGACGTCGGGGGCGCGACGGCTCTCGGCGCGGGGCGCGGGCGTGTCGTGCGCCGGGGTGGGCGCCGGCACGCGCGCGGGCGCGGACACGGTCCCGGCCGGCGTGGTGGCGTCGGCCCCGGTCTCGGCATTGGTCTGGGCCCCGGCCTGGGCACCGGTCTGGGCGCCGGCGTCGGCACCGGTCTGGGCGCCGGCGTCGCCGGACAGCGCTGCCAGGCGCTGCTGCAGCTCCCGGCAGCGGGCGGTGGCCCGCGCGAAGTCGTCGCGTGCCCAAGCCAGTTCGACGTCAAGCGAGTCGGCGCCTCCCGGCGAGCGCCCTCGCTGGGCCTGCTGCTCTGTCAGCCGGGCGACAAGAAGCCTCGCCGACTCGCGCACCCGGCGCATCTCGTGCAGCCGCTCCCACACCCCTCGCGGCCCGTGGACCTCGGCGTCGACGAGTCGTACACAGGGTCGGTAGCAGCGGTGGAGCCGGGCCCGGTGCCGAGCGGCGACGTCCTGACCGCGCTGGGCGGCCACGTCCTGGAGCAGCGACTCCACCACGTCCCACGGTGGCACCTCCACGCCGTCGAGGCAGGCCGCGACGCCGCGCGGATCACGGCGGCGGAAGACGGCGTACCAGCCCTGGCCGGCGTCGAGCCCGGCGGTCAGCGCCCGCAGCTCGGCTTTGAACTCGTCGACTGGACCGGGGAGTTGACGCGTGCCGGTGCCCTCATGCATGCGGCCATCCCAGCAGGCTCGTGTTACGGCTGGTGTTACGGCAACGCTACGCGGCGTTACGTTCGGCTCCCGGGAGCCACTTCGGACCTGTCGGGGTCTCGATCCGGCCGCCGGGGCCGGATAGGCTCCCGCCCCATGGACGAGACGCTGCGCGGACTGTTGTTCGCCCCGGCGGGACTGGCGGTCGGGATCGCGGCGGGCTGGTGGCTCCGCGGCGCGTGGCGGCGTCGGCGGCAGCGAAGACGGCAGAGGTTCCTCGGCCTGCCGGCGCACGCCGAGTGCCTGATGGTCGTCGGCCCCGGCGGCGGTGAGGGCGAGGACGTCGCCCGTGACGACGTGTTCGCGCTTCTCGAGTTGGCCGCGCTGGTCGCCGACTGCGGCGCGCGCGGCCAGGTGGTCGCGGCCGACAGCGCACCTCAGGGCTTCGGCGAGCGTACCGAGTTCTGCGTCGGCGGCCCGGTGTCGAACCGGCGGGTGGCAGCCCATCTGCGGTCGCTGCTGCCGGGCGTGGTGGTCAGCGCGGACGCCGAGGACGGCAGGCTGCGCGGTACGTTCGCGGTCGGCTCGGAACGCTACCGGGTGGACGGGGGCGCGGCCGAGTACGTGCTACTCGCCCGGCTCACCGCCGGCGAGGGCAACCGGCCGGTCTTCCTCGTCTGCGGCCAGCGCCCGGTGACCCACCAGGCGGCGACCCGCTACCTGGCACGGCAACTCCCCCGGCTTCTCCGCCGATACGGCCCCGACGGCACGTTCTGCCTGCTGCTGAAGGTCGTCAACTCGCACGCGTACGGGCCGGACGTCGTCGAACTCGTCGCCGACGTCACCGACGCCGCCACCACCGAGCCCCCGCCGCCCGGTGCCGGTGAGGACGTCCCGGCCGTCGCCGCCAAGCGCGGCAGGAGCTGAGGCGGCTTCCCCCGGCCGGGGAGCTTCCGGAAACCGACCTAGGCCTCCGACGCCTCACCGTAGGTCTGGGAGAGTTCCGGCGAGCCCTCCAGCGCCCAGCGGTGGCCGACGTCCACCACGTCGATCTCGCGGCCCGCCGGAAGCCGCACCACCGGCTGGCCGTTGGGCCACAGATGCCAGTCGGCTCCCTTGAGCGTCCGCACCAGGACCGTTCCCAGGTACAGTCCGGCATCGTTGCCCAGCCACGGCAGCTCCTCCGGATCCTCACGCCAGCGCGGCAGCAACTGGTCCAGCGCCTCAAGGGACGTCGGGGAGTCGTCGAGCTCCACGCCGGACGCCGCCGCGCGGGCACGCAGCAGCTCGCACTCGGAGAGCAGATCGGTCAGACCCTCGCCCGCCTCGTCCCCGAGCACCGCCACCCCACGGGCCATACCGACCTTCTTGCGCCAGTTGTGCACAAATGAAAGCTTCATGCACTTCAGGGTCGCATCCCGACGCCGTTCGAGCCACCGTCCAAGACCCGGGCGCGTCACCGGGACTCGCAGCCCGGGCTGCGCATGTCCGTTGGCGGACGTGTGGCCCGACCGACACGTGGCCCGAGCGACACGTGGGCTTCGCGGAACCGCCTCCCGCCGGTAGGGGTTCCGCTGCTGTCATGGACGCGCCCGCCGCGCCTGCCGTGCGACCACCGAACCGGTGGTCGCGCGAAACGGTAGGCCGCCCGGCGCCGTTGGGGTAACCAGCACAGAGTCGGGCCCGCCGCGCCCGACCCGCCCGTGCCGTCGAAGGGACGCCGATGCGCCTTGGCCCTGTGAGCACCGTCGCCGCGCTGACCGTGCTCACCTCCTC
>NZ_VJYK02000494.1 GCF_007097205.2 Streptomyces alkaliterrae | reverse complement strand
CCCTCGCCACCCACGCCCTGCGCCGACGCCCGCCCGCCGGGACCGACGACACGCGGCCCGGAACCGAGAACGTACGCGCCGACACGCCGGGCGGCCCGCCCCCGGCGCTCCTCGCCGGACTGGCCTTCTCGACCGCCGGGGACACCGCGCTGCTCTTCGACGACCGCGAACCGGCGTTCCTGCTGGGCATGGCCGCCTTCCTGGGGACACAGGTCAGCTACACGGCCGGCTACGTCGGCCTCGGGGCGCTGCGCGGCATCGCCCGCCGGCCGGGACCGGCGCTCGGCTGCCTCGCCGTGTGGGCCGCGGCGAACGCCGCGCTCGCCCCCACCCTGGAGAGGCGGCTGCGGCTGCCGGTCGCCGGGTACAGCCTGGCGCTGGCGGTGATGGGCGCGGCGGCGCTCGGCGTGGGCGGCAAGGTGGGCGCCGGTGCGGTGTCCTTCCTCGCGTCCGACCTGCTCATCGGCGTTCAGGCGGCGGGCCACGAGTTCCCCGGCCAGGAGGTCATGATCATGGCCGGCTACCTGTTCGGCCAGTACCTCATCACCACGGGCTGGCTCGAACTGGCCTGACGCCGGCGGCCCGCGGCGGGCGGATAACGTCGTCGGGTGCACGCGCAGAAACCGACACCCGAACTCTTCGGCTGGGAGTTCGCCGCCGACCCCTACCCCGCCTACGCCTGGCTGCGGCAGCACTCACCGGTCCACCGCACCACGCTGCCCAGCGGCGTGGAGGCGTGGCTGGTGACGCGCTACGCCGACGCCCGTCAGGCCCTGGCCGACCAGCGGCTCAGCAAGAACCCCGGGCACCACAGCGAGCAGGCGCACGGCAAGGGCAAGGTCGGCATCCCGGGCGAGCGCAGCGCCAACCTGATGACCCACCTGCTCAACATCGACCCGCCCGACCACACCCGGCTGCGGAGGCTGGTCTCCAAGGCCTTCACCCCGCGCCGGGTCGCCGAGTTCGAGCCGCGCGTCCAGGAGCTGACGGACGGCCTGATCGACGCCTTCGCGTCGCGCGGCGCCGCCGACCTCATCCACGAGTTCGCGTTCCCGCTGCCGATCTACGCGATCTGCGACATGCTCGGCGTGCCCGCCGAGGACCAGGACGACTTCCGCGAGTGGGCTGGTCTGATGATCCGGCACGGCGGCGGGCCCCGGGGCGGCGTGGGCCGCTCGGTCAAGAAGATCCGCGGCTACCTCCAGGACCTCATCCACCGCAAGCGCGACAACCTCGGCGACGACCTGATCTCCGGCCTGATCAGGGCCAGTGACCACGGCGAACACCTCAGCGAGAACGAGGCCGCCGCGATGGCCTTCATCATCCTCTTCGCCGGCTTCGAGACGACGATCAACCTCATCGGCAACGGCACCCTCGCCCTCCTCCGCGACCCCGGGCAACGCGGCCGCCTCCAAGACGCGTTGGCGACCGGCGGCGCGGAGGCCGACGCGCTGCTGGACACGGCCGTGGAGGAACTGCTGCGCTACGACGGCCCGGTGGAGCTGGCCACCTGGCGCTTCGCCACCGAGCCGCTGACGCTCGGCGGACAGCGGGTCGGCACCGGGGAACCGGTCCTGGTCGTTCTGGCGTCCGCCAACAGAGACCCGGAGAAGTTCGACCGGCCGGACGTGCTCGACCTGGACCGACGGGAGAACCAGCACCTGGGTTACGGCCACGGCATCCACTACTGCCTCGGCGCCCCGCTTGCCCGACTGGAGGGAAAGGTCGCGCTTTCGACCCTGCTGCGCCGCTTGCCCGATCTGGAGTTGGCGGTCGAGGAGGACCAACTCCGCTGGCGGGGCGGGCTCATCATGCGCGGACTGCGTCAACTCCCGGTCCGGTTCACGGCCGTGACCAACGCGTGATCTCGGCGACACTGGCTTGTGATCCTGGCGGGCGGCCGCTACCTTCGGCCGTCAGTCGACGAGCCGCCGCCACTCGCGTCACATCGGCCACCCGTGCCACTTGTGTCACGGGTGACGCGGCCCGTCGTCCCAGGCACTTCCGCACGAGAGGCAACCGCATGCTTTCCGGGACCGGCCGTCACCGCCGACCTCGTCAGGCCCCAGCGCTCCTGGTCACGGCGGGGGTGACCAGCGCGGGCATCGCGATGCCCTTCATGGGGGCCACCGGCGCCCAGGCGGTCGAACCCTCCACCTGGGACGCCGTCGCCCAGTGCGAGAGCGGCGGCATGTGGAGCGCCAACCAGGACAACGGCTACTACGGCGGCTTCCAACTCACCCTCAAGACGTGGAAGAAATACGGCGGTACCGAGTACGCCGAACGCCCCGACCTGGCCAGCCGAGGCCAGCAGATAGCCGTCGCCGAGAAGATCCTCGCCGGTGAGGGCCCCGAGGCATGGCCCGTCTGCGCGGTCAGCAGCGGTCTCGCCGCGGAGGCCAACGCCGCCGCCGACGACAGGGCCGCCACCCCCGGCGGTGACGCGACCGCCACGCCGGACGGCAACGGCACCCCCGCGCCCGGGGAAAGCGGCCGCGACGGCGACAAGCCCCTGCTGCCGACCACCCCGACCA
>NZ_VJYK02000493.1 GCF_007097205.2 Streptomyces alkaliterrae | reverse complement strand
CATCCCACCCCCAGCGGGTAGCCCTTGCCGCCCTTGACCCGAGGATCGCCCACCGCGCCGGACTTGATGCCGGAGGGATCGTAGGCGTGGGAGTGCACCAACCAGCGTGCGGCCTCCGCGAACGACAGCGAGTCGACACCACCGGACCGCATGGTGAAGAACCTGTCACCGTTGGGCACGTCGGCGACGATGCGGTCCAACGCGAACACCTCGTCCTTTGCCGTGCGCAGGTCGGCGACCTGGAAGAACGGCCTGGTCGGGTGCAGCAGGTCGAAGCCCTCGCGGTGACGCCTGAGGTAGGCCGCCACCTCCGCCACGGGCAGCGTGTCCTGGCGCCACAGCTCGGCCCAGTCGGCGATCGTCTCCAGACGGTCGTCCAGTGCGTCGTACAGGATCGCCAACAGCAGCCGGGTCAGCGCGAACTCCTGTGTCGGCACGTCGCCGACCAGCCGCCGGATCCCGTGCGCCTCCGCGAGCACTCCGGCGAGGGACACCACCCCCTCATCGCCGCTGGTGTACAGCACCGGCAGCCAGGGCTGGGCGGTGAGGTCGAAGGAGGACACCGCGGACGGCGGCGGGATGGGCATCGGTGTTGTGGTGGTGTCAGGGGGCACGGGTCACCTCAAGACCGTCGGCGCGGGTGTAACGCAGCTCGAAGCCTGCCAGCCGGCACTGACACTCCTCGTCCAAGGCGAGGATCAACTGGCCGGCCAGCCAGTGGCATTCCCGCTGCTGCCAGGCGGGAACGCACAGCTGCTCAAGCTCCTCGATCGCCTGATCCGCGACCTTGCGGAAGGAGAACTGGTACGGCAGGCGCAGCCCGCAGGAGGCGACGATCCTGGCCAGCCGCGGAGGCGGTACGGCGTCGAGCGGCAGCGAGAGGCCGCCGCGGCGACCTTCCTCGTCGTCCGGCAGGCCTGGAAGTGTGCGCAACTCCCCGTCCGCCGTGCGCTGCACGACCAGAACCTCCAGTGTCTCCGGAGTGTCCCGTACCTGCTGGCGTCCCGCGCGAGTGTCGTCGGCGTCACCGACACCCGCGTCCACCCAACCCAGCAGAGCCCGTCCAGGCCGTCCGGCCTCCGCCAGCCGAAAGTCATCGGCCTTGCGGTGCTGCGCGGCGCGGAGCCTCTCGTGCTCCTGTGCCGCCGCCTCGACCAGGTGTCGCCAGCTGTCCGGCTCCGGCCGGCCTTCCCCGTAGGCGGTCTGCACCAGCGGGCTGATGTCGTCCGGAAGGCGCACCGGCGGCCCGTCCGGCTCCAGGTGAGGGAGGAGCACCGCGAGGGAGCGCAGCAGCGGGTACGCGCCGTAGATCACGCGGGAACCGGACACCGGTTCGGGTGTCTCCGCTGCCCAGTCGACCCCGGTGACCAGGCAGCGGGCCGTGCGAAGCCGCGGTGGCCGGTCGTGCTGCTGTTCGCCACGCTGGTGGCGGTGCAGCCGGCCCAGCCGCTGGAGGACGAGGTCCACCGGCGCGAGATCGGTGACCAACAGGTCGAAGTCCACGTCAAGCGACTGCTCGACCACCTGGCTGGCGACCACGACGTGCGGCCCCTCGGGTCGGTGACCGTCACACTCCCCGGGCGGGCCGAAACGGGCCAGTAGACCGGCGTCCTTCTCCGCGCGGTGCAGGTCCACAAAACGGGAGTGGGCAACGGTCACCGCGTCCGGACCGAAGCGCTCACGCAGCTGCGCGGCTGTGTCCATCACCCTGTCGACGGTGTTGCGCACCACCAACGCACAGCCGCCCTCGGCGAGTTCCGCCACGAGGCGGTCGGCGAGCGCGGCGGGGTCGTCCCCCAGCGGCTCCAGCCACACCTCCGTGGCGCGTCCACTCGCCTCGGGTCTGCGGAGCATGGGCGCCCCGCCGGGGCACACGGCGGTCATCAACGGGTAGTCCGCCGCCGTCCGCACCTCCGCGAAAGCGGCCTCCGGCACGTCCTCTCCCGCGTACGCCCGCGCCAACTCCGCGCGCCGTCCAGCCGGGAGCGTCGCCGAGAGCACCACCACCGGTACGCCGTACGCGCCCAGCCAGGACAGCGCCCGGTCCAGATAGGCGCTCATGTAGGTGTCGTATGCGTGCGCCTCGTCGACCACGACCACCTTCCCCGCAAGCGCCAGATGCCGCAGCGCCAGATGCCGCGACTTCAGCGCGCTGAAGAGGAGTTGGTCCACCGTGCCCGCCACGAAGGACGAAAGCATGCCCTTCTTGCGGCCACGCAGCCAGTGGTGCGCGACCAGCTCCGCCGAGTCCGTACGGGCGTCAGCGCGGTACTCCCAGCTGTCGGCCGGACCGTCGATGTCCACCGCCACCGGCTTGCCCGTGCCGCGCATCAGCTCGGTGTAGCGCGGATTCAGAGCGGACTTGGAATGCGCCAGGAAAACCGCGTGCGCCCCACGCTCGGCGTCCTCGTCCGGCAGCCGCTCCAGCCAGTCCAGCAACCGGCGGAACATAGCGTTCCCCGTCGCCATCGTCGGCAGCGCGAAGAAGCACCCGCCCGCCCCCGACCGAGCCGCGAAGATCTCCACTGCCGCGAGC
>NZ_VJYK02000492.1 GCF_007097205.2 Streptomyces alkaliterrae | reverse complement strand
GCCTCTCCCGGTCCGTACGGCGGATGCGGTGCGGGCCCCTGCTCGGGGACCCTGGGGGGCGCGGCGGGGTCCGGATGACCGGCGGCGTCGAAGTGGCCGGAGTGGTCGCCGTCGTGCGGCCCGTGGGCCTCGACCTGCTGCTCCGCCGACTGTTCGGCGGCGGCCCGTTCGGCCTCCGCCGCGCGGGTGGCGACCACGTCGCGTACCGCCTCCACGATGCCCCGGTAGCCGGAGCAGCGGCAGAGGTTGCCGCACAGCGCCTTGCGGATCTCCAGGTCGGTCGGGGCGTGGTTGCCGGCGAGCAGGTCGTGCACGGTCATCGCCATGCCGGGCAGGCAGAAGCCGCACTGGGCGCCGGCCCGGTCGGCCAGCGCGTGCTGGACGTCGCAGGGGCCGTCGTCGTGCGCGAGTCCTTCGACGGTCCGGATGTCGGAGCGTGCGGCGGTGGCGGCCGGGACGAGGCAGGAGGCCACGAGGCGGCCGTCGACCTGTACCGAGCAGGCGCCGCACTCACCCTGCGAGCAGCCGTCCTTGGCGCCGGCCAGGCCCAGCCGTTCGCGCAGCACGTACAGCAGGGACTCGCCGATCCAGGCGTCGGTGACGGGCTTGTCGGCGCCGTTGACGTGCAGGACGTAGGAGACGAGCGGGTGTTCGTCGGCGGGCGGCTCGGCGTCGTCGCTCGTGTCACCGTCGCCCGCGGCGTCCGCGTCGTCGGCGGCGGACGGGGACTCCTCGGAGGTGGACGCCGGGGCCGCGGCACCGGGTGGTGGGTCACCGTGCTCGGCCGGCTGCCGGCGGTCGTCGCCGCCGGGCCCGCCGGCCGCGAACAGCTCGTGCCCCGCCGAATCGTGGGCGTGCGCCGGGTACAGGGGCCCGTGGGACGGCGGCTCGTGGGACGAGGGCTCGCCGGACGGCGTCTCGCCGCCGGCGGCGGCCAGGTGTCGCTCCGGCGTGCGGCGGGCCTCGTGCGCCCCGGCCAGTGCGGCGGCGGCACCCTGCCCGGACGCGTCCGGCACCCCGGACAGGTCCGGCGCTCCGGGCAGCCCCTGGGAGAGCGCGGCATCCGCGCCATGCGCGGGCTCGGGGGCGAACGGCATCGTCCACTGACCGGTGGCGGCCGGGTCGGTGGAGGCGGCCGGTGTCATCGGCGGGATGACGGGCGGTTCCCAGCCGGGCCCCGTGCCGGGCGCGGCGAGCGGGCTGTAGTCGGCGTCGCGGCCGTCGCCGGGGTAGGGGGGTGCGGCGCCCGGGCCGGGCAGCTGTATGAAGGCCGTGGCCTCGGCGTCGTACGCGCCGCCCCAGCCGCCGGTGGGCGGTGCGGTGGGTGCCGGCTGGCCCGGCTGCTGCTGGTCGCTGCTCATGCGAGAGCCCTCCCGAGTCCCCGGCGGGCGAGTGCCGCCACGGTACGCCGCAGCTGGAGCGCGGCGGGCGGAAGTACCGGTGCCGCTGCCCCGTCCTCGGCCGGCGGCGGGTCGGGGATGCAGGCCATCGCGACGTACTGTCCGAAGGCGTCGAGTGCTTCGGGGGCCAGGGCGCTGGCCCCGCGTTGGGTCACGACGGACCAGTCGATGAGGGAGGCCACCCACTGCTCGGCCTCCAGGGGCCGCAGCGGCATGGGGGCGACGGCGCCGATGGCGCAGCGTACGCCGCGCCGGGCGGGGTCGAGCACCACGGCGGCGGAGGCGACGGCCCGGCTGGGCCCGGTGCGTCCGGTGGCCTTGAGGAACGCCTGCGGGGCGTGCAGGAGCGGTACGCGGAGGTGGCCCAGGATCTCGCCGGGTCGCAGCATGTCCATGCCGGCGAGCAGATGGCCGATGGGCACCTCGCGGCGGGCGCCGCCGGGGCCGGCGATGACGAGGACGGCTTCCAGCGCGGCGAGTACCGGCAGGGTGTCGCCGGTGGGGGCGGCGGTGACGACGTTGCCGCCGAGGGTGCCGGCGTTCCGGATCTGCGGTGGTCCGGCCGCGCGGGCGGCGGCGGCGAGCGCCGGGAAGAGCGCGGCGAAGTCGGGGCGGCCCATGCGGGCGTGGGTGAGGCCGGCGCCGAGCAGGCCGTGGCCGTCCAGGTACTCCCAGCCGCGGATCTCGCTGATGTGGCCGAGGCCGACGAGCGCGGCGGGCCTGAGCTGGCCGGCGTTGACGGAGGCCATCAGGTCGGTCCCGCCGGCGACGGGTACGGCCGCCGGTATGGCGGCGAGCGCCGCCACGGCCTCGTCGAGGGTGGCGGGCAGGGTGACGGACCGCGCGAGCCCAGGGCCGTTCGGCGCATGCGGTGCGTGCGTGCTCAATCCAGCTGCCCCTTCCCCGGTGGTGCCGGCTACTCAGCCGTACGGTACGTGCTTCGAGGCCGGACGAGGCAACTCTGGCACACATCCGGGGCGTGCTGGTGCGAGGGTCGGGAGGAGTCACCGGACGGCGGACGCGAGCCGTCACGGGGTGTCGCGCTGGGTGACCGAAAGCGGGGCCGGAGGGAGCCGGAAGCGCGCCGGACGGGCCGCCGCGCGGCCTCCCGACGCCCCGGGCGGTGGGGTCGTACGGGG
>NZ_VJYK02000491.1 GCF_007097205.2 Streptomyces alkaliterrae | reverse complement strand
GTCAGTTGTGTATAAGAGACAGGTGCACCCCACCACCGACACCGCCCGAGTTATCCACAGGCCGGTCGGAGCGAGCTGCGGGAGAGAACCGAGGCCCGCGAACCCGTGGCCCGCGGCTCAGGAGGGAACGCAGACCTCGCGACCTTTGAGCGTCGGGTTCCCGCGACCTACGACTTCGAGCAGCGGGAAGACGCAGCCGCGCGCGAGGTACGTTCCCCACTTCTCGGTCCCCGTGCTCATGCCCGGCAGGAGTGGCCCGTGCACCGTCCTGCTCCAGTTGGCCTTGCCACCCGTGGTGTTCTGCCAGCCGAGTCGCACGTGGACCGAGTCGCCCCTTCTCTTCCAGTAGCCGACCCCGATCGTGCCGCGCCGGCCGGCCTTCCCGGTGACGTCGATGCACAGGTCCCCGTTGCCGAGGTTGGTGCACCGCTGCACGTAGGCGTTCGGCCCCGCCACCCCGCCGGTCGCCGACCCGGCCGCGGCATGGGCGGGCGCGTTGGTCATCCCGAGTGTCAGCGCACCGGCGGCCACAACGCCGAGGGCACCCCTGAACGCACGCATGTTCCGGCAACTCCTCCGACTTGGCGAGATGACGTCCTTCCCATCCCCCGTACCAGGGTGCTCAGCGGCGACCGCGCCCCACAATCACCCGTTCGGTTGTTCTGAGTGACCGTCGGCCAACGCCGCGCCCGCGCCGTTCACGTCCACGGGTCACAGCCGGCGCCAGCCGCGCAGCGCGGGGGAGTGGCTGATCGCGCGGTCCGTGACGAGGCGGGCGGTGCCGAGCGCCGTGTGGTCGTCGGCTGCGCGCAGGAAGTAGGTGATCAGCGCCCGTCCGGGCGCCGGGGCGACGTGGATGTGCTCGATACCGTCCCGTGGGCTGGCCAGCGCCCACAGGATGTCCGACAGGCCCGGCGGCGGGGGAGCGGCACGGCGGTCGTCGGTGATCGTCACGACAGGGATGCGCATGCCGACCAGACTTGTCGCGGCGGGTGCCGCGGCGGCAGGGGCCGCCCGTGGCAGGAACCGGCTGGGCACGAACATGCCGGGCGTGGCATCATCGCGGCGGGCGCGCAACAAGCAACACGGGGGTGTGTGCTGTGCTGTCCGCACTCGGGGTCGACAACGCGTCCGAGGCCGTCTACCGCGTCATGCTCGACGAGCCGGACTGGGGAGTCGCCGAGATCGGCGCCCACGTCGGCCTGCCCGACGCCGAGGTCCACGCGGCGCTGGACCGGTTGACCGAACTCAGACTGCTGCGACCCAAGTTCGCCGACTCCTCGATCCTGCGCCCGGTCGGCCTCGACGTCGGCGTCCAGCTCCTGCTCGCCCGCCGCGAGGCGGAAGTACGGCGCGTGCAGGAGGAGTTCGCCGCGGGGCGCGCGGCGGTGCTGGAGCTCATGGAGTCCCGGTCCCCGACCGGCGGCGGTGACGGTGACCGGTACGAGGAACTGACATCCATCGAGCAGATCCAGGACCGGCTGGAAAGCCTCACCCACTCCTGCACCGATCGGCTGCTCTCCTTCCACCCCGGCGGCGCCCAACCGCGGGCCCAACTGGAGGCCTCCCGGCATCTGGACGAGGCCCTGCTGGACCGCGGCGTCACGATGCGCACGCTCTACCAGGACTCCGTGCGCAACGACCAGGACACGTTCCGGTACGCGCAGTGGCTCACCGAGTCGGGCGGCCAGGTCCGCACCGCGCCGGTGCTGCCGATCCGCATGGTGCTGTTCGACGGCACGGCGGCGCTGCTGCCCGTCGATCCCGACAACAGCGCGGCCGGCGCCGTGCAGTTCTCCGGCCCCGGCATCATCAGCGCGCTCGCCGCGCTGCACGACGAGGTGTGGCGACGGGCCGCTCCCTTCGGCACCGACGGCGACCGGGAACGCGACGAGGAGGGCCTGACCGGCCAGGAACGCGAGCTGCTGCGGCTGCTCGGCCAGGGCCTGACCGACGAGGTCGCCGCCCGACAGCTCGGCATCGGCGTCCGCACCGGGCGACGCATGATGTCCAGCCTGATGAGCCGCCTCGGCGCGCGTTCCCGGTTCGAGGCCGGCATCCTCGCCGAGCGGCGCGGCTGGCTGCCACCGACGTGAGCCAGGGCCGTGCGCCGGCCCTGCCCCCCGCATGAGCCTGCCCTCGCATGAGCCTGCCCTCGGCATGAGCCTGCCATGGCGGTTGCTGCCTGCCCGATCCCCTTCCGCACGCCTCCGCTACTGCGGCAACGTGGGTCTCGCCCGGCCGGGACGGCTCACGAGAACGGCTTACGAGAACGGCTCACGAGAACGGCGGCCGGGCGAGACCCGAACCCACTCGATCCGCGCAGGAGTATGCCCGTGTTCCGCCATTTCGCCCTGTTCTCCACCGCTTCCGTCACGGTGCTGGCCGTCGTCGCCCTGGGCGCGGCGGCCACCCCGGCCGCCGCCGGACAGACCGGCGCCCCGGCCGTCACCTCCCACACCGACCACGCCGCCGGCCCGGACGGCGACAACTCCACGACCACCGCCACCGAGGACAGCGCCGGCTGGAGCTGACGCCTCAGCGCCCTGTCAGCCGCCCCCCGGC
>NZ_VJYK02000490.1 GCF_007097205.2 Streptomyces alkaliterrae | reverse complement strand
GTCCCTCTACTGACCACACCCGCCCGCCACCGTCCGCCCACCTCCACGGGAAGCATTCAGTGAGTTTCAAGGTCTACCCGCCGGACATCCGCGACTACGGCGTCATGGTCGAACGCGCCGCCGGACACACCCAACAAGCGAAGGCGTTCCTGGACAAACTCCCCGAACTGCGCACCTCCGCGGCGATGAGCAAACTCTGGGGCGCGGTCACCGAACTCCACGAAGAACAGCGGGAGAAGGCGGGCACCGCGCTCAAGGCCTACCGCCGAGCGCTCGCCGCCTCCGCCGCCGAACTCGAGCGCTCATCGAAGTACTACGCCGAGACCGACGACAAAGAGGCCGCCGCGCTCGACTCCACCTACCCCGCGAGCAAGCGCAGCGCTCCCCCACAACCCGGCGTCACCGAAGCCGCCGCAAGCAACAAACTCATCCTCGACGCCGAGGACCCCCTCGCCGCCTTCGACCGCCGAGGCGACTACACGTTCAGGGAACGACTGGATCTACAACACCGACAGGACGCGATGACAGATGCCCTGAACGAAAGCGGCCTGGCAGCGCTCCGCGAGTCGGTCGGCAACGTCCTCGACTTCTTCAGCCCCACGATGTGGGTGAACGAAATCATCTACATCTTCACCAACCGAAATCTTCTGGATGAGATGGCGCATTGGGTGACCGGCGACTGGGAAAGCTTCGAGGAGTGCGCCAAAGGCTGGGAGAGCCTTGCGACGTTCTGTTCGAACGTATCGACCAACCTCAGCACTGGCAACAACGCCCTGAGCGTCAGCTGGAACGGGAATGCAGCCGACTCCGCATGGCACTACTTCGACTCACTCACAAGCAAACTGAAGGAAGCCGAAGAGGCATTCAGTACGCTCTACTCCCATTACAACAAGATCGCCGAACAGATCGCGGGCTTCGTGAACCACCTCAAGGCGGTCGTATCGCTGATCGTCGACCTTGCCCTGATCATCGCACTCGAAATGATCCTCGCATCGAAGGCAGCCGCGTCCGTGGTGGGCGCTCCTGCCGCAGCTGCGCTCATGGCGGCCATTGCGTACAAGGTGGTCCGAATCATCTCGCTGCACCAGTCTGCCGAGACGGCGCTACTCGGCCTCTTCGTCACTCTCAACGCGATACGACAGACGGGAACTGAGCACCTGGAGCAGCAGATCCGCGCCATCCGCGACTTCCCAGTACCAGGAAAGAGCTACGACCACAAGGCCGTATAGACGCTAGATGAAGCTATACACGTTCAAACCACTGCGCCCCATCGCACCGAGTACAGCCTGCCTCAACTCCTCCAAAAACAGACACGCGCGACCAGACGGATTAAATCTGTTCTCGAGGCGACAGTGATACCTGATCAGGCGAGACAAGGAGGGGCAGGGGTGAACAGAGCACTCCGCACCGTGGCCGGCACTGCGATCTGGGCCGGATTGGCCGCAATGCTGGCGCGACAGATCGTGTCGGCCGACTATTCGACGGCCCGCTTGGATCTACTCGCATGTCTCGCCATCATCGCGCTTGGCTTCTGGCTGAGAGAAGCTGCGGACCGGCGTGTATGCGGAGAGACGGTCTCTCTAGCCGTCGCCCCGCGAAGGCCTCAACCCGTTGGCTTTTACGTGGTCGACCACGGGTGGCCCATCGCATACCATCCGCACGCCCAGTTCATCTTCTGGTTCACCTGCCTCCTCTGCCTACCTGTCATGCTTGGAGTCCACGGTTCCACCGCGACCCCGGCCGACGTCGCCGCAGACTCTCCAGGCGCATTTTCGGAGATGGGAGGCTTCGGTGTACCGAATTCCTTGATCTGGGCAGCGGTCATCGGCTACTTCGCACTCAAGGATCACCGCAAGGCGGTCAAGAAGATCGGCCGGGTGTTGACGTCCGGTGGAGGTCACGCGCTTCCCGTTGTCGTGAGTGATCGATTCGGCCGGAACCCCGAATCGGCACAGGTCGACGCCGCATACTCCGTCGATCACTCCTTGAACGCCCATGCCGAGTACGCGGCGTCCGAACCCGCTCTCAGCCCCTACAAGTCCGGGGGCCTCTGCCTCCTGGCTGCGGGCGGTGAGCGCTCGCTGTTCCTCGATCGCCGCGCCGACCCCCTGGTCGTCTCGGACGTCCTCGCCGGACGGGAAGGTTGGCTGTACTGGGTACCTGCGAACGAGCCGATGACACGCACGTCTGTCCCGGCCGTTCTTGTCCTGGGCGACGGCCGCTACCTCCGGGGTTGGACGCAGGACAACGGGCAGACCAATGTGCCCGACGGTGTCGAGGTGACAGTTCGGCCTGGCCTCGAGCAGCCAGTCAGACCAGTCGACGTGTCAGTACTCCGCGCCAGAACCACCCGACGGCCCGCGCTGTACTACTTCGCTGCGGCGACCGCCCTTCTCGCCAGCGGTTTCCTCGGGCTCTGGGGCGACTTCCAGGAGGAGGCAGGTGGCGTACCTCTCATGGGAGGCGCCTTTCTCGTTGCCATCGGCCTCAGCGTCGGCCGCCTCGGCCACACCCCCCGCGCCACCACCCCTCCCAGCGGCATCCTCGACGCCGACGGAAACCTTCCGGACG
>NZ_VJYK02000049.1 GCF_007097205.2 Streptomyces alkaliterrae | reverse complement strand
GCGGCGGGGTGCGTTCCCCGGTCAGCGCGGTGACCAGCGCGCCCAGGACGGCCACCAGTCCGTAGCCGCCTGCGTCGACGACACCGGCGTCGGCGAGGACGCCGAGCTGTTCCGGGGTCTCCGCGAGGGCTCGGCGGGCGCCGGCCCAGGCCGCCCTGGAGACGACGGCCGGGTCCGCGTCGTCCGTCGCGGCGACCTCCGCGGCGTCGGCGGCGGCCGCGGCGACGGTGAGGATCGTGCCGGCGACCGGGTGTGCGACGGCCGCGTTGGCGGAGCGGGCGGCCCGCCGTAGCGCGGTCGCCAGATCGCCGCCCTCCCCCACCACCTCGGCCATGCCGCGGAGCAGCTGGGCGAGGATCGTGCCGGAGTTGCCGCGCGCCCCGATCAGCGCGCCGTGCGCCATGGCGTTGACGGCCTCCACGGTCGTCGGATCGCCGGCCGCGGCGGCCTCCACCGCCTGGGCGGCGGACTCGACCGTCAGGTAGAGGTTCGTGCCGGTGTCCGCGTCCGCGACCGGGTAGACGTTGATCGCGTCGATCGTCTCGCGGGCCCGGCCCAGGGAGTCCAGGGCCTGGGCGCACCAGGTGCGCACCGCGGCGGCGTCGAGCGGGTGCAGCACGGAGGGGCCTCCTTGAGCGGTCTGGTCCGGACAGGGGCCTGTCCGGCGGACAGACCCTAGCCGCGCGGCCCGCCGCACGGCACCGGGCCGACGGCGCAGGCCCGGTCCCGGCGGGCGGAAACGGGCTGATTTCGATGTTCGACCGCGGCCGTTGTATGCTTCTCCGGTTGCCTGACAGAAGTCAGGTTTTCCTCTCTGGCGCAGCCGGTGGTCCCCCCGAGGTCTTGCGGGTGGCAATCCAGCTTCGTCCGGGATTCACCGTACGTGCATCTGAAGTCTTTGGAGTGACCCGTGGCTGCCAACTGCGACGTCTGCGGCAAGGGGCCGGGCTTCGGCAACAGCATCTCCCACTCGCACCGCCGCACCCCCCGTCGCTGGAACCCCAACATCCAGCGCGTGCGTGCCGTGGTCGGTCGGACGCCGAAGCGCCTCAATGTCTGCACCTCGTGCATCAAGGCCGGGAAGGTCTCGCGCTGACGCGGTTTCCGCAGCGCGGCCTCGCCGGTCGCTGAAGAGCCGGTCCACCTCTGGTGGGCCGGCTCTTCGCGCATGTCCGGGGGCGGCGAGCGGGTGGCGCCGATGGCGTCGCGCCGGCCGCGGCGGGTCCGGTGGCGGAGGGGTCAGCGGGCGGTGCGCCAGCCGTGGTGGACCGGGCCGATCCCGGCGCCGAGGGCGAACCCGGCGCGGATGGCGCCCGTGACGTACTCCTTGGCGGCGGCGACCGCCTCCGGGACCGCCGCGCCCTTGGCGAGTTCGGCGGCGGTCGCGCTGGCGAGCGTGCAGCCGGTGCCGTGGGTGTGCCGGTTGGGGTGCCGGGGGGCGCGCAGCCAGTGCTCGGTGGTGCCGTCGGTGAGCAGGTCGACGGCGTCGCCTGCGAGGTGGCCGCCCTTGATCAGCGCCCAGCGGGGGCCCAGTTCCAGGACCGCCTCGGCCGCCGCCGGCAGGTCGCGTTCGCCGGTCACCCGGACCCCGGTGAGCTGTTCGACCTCGTCCAGGTTGGGCGTGGCCACGGTGGCGTTCGGCAGCAGCCGGGTGCGGACGGCGTCCAGCGCGCTCACCGCGAGCAGCGGATCGCCGTGCTTGGAGACGCCGACCGGGTCGACCACCACCGGGACGTCGAGGTCGGCGAGCAGTTCGGCGACGGTCTCCACCAGTTCCCGGGAGGCGAGCATGCCGGTCTTGACGGCTTGGACGCCGATGTCGTCCACGACGCTGCGGAACTGGGCGCGGACGGCCTCCGGCGGTAGTTCCCAGGCGCCCTGGACCCCCAGGGAGTTCTGGGCGGTGACGGCGGTGAGCACGCTCATGCCGTGGGTTCCGAGCGCCAGCATGGTCTTCAGGTCGGCCTGGATTCCGGCGCCGCCGCCGGAGTCCGAGCCGGCCACGGTGAGGACCCGCACCGGGCGGGTGGCGGTTTCCGCGGTGGTCACGAGTCTCCTCCGAAGTGGTCCCAGCCGCCCGCGCGGTCCCAGGGGGCGCCGTCGACGGTCACCCGGGACTGCGCCGAGGGGTGCAGCACCTCCCCGACGCGGCGCCAGCGGGCGGGCAGTTTGCGGTCGGGCGGGAACGTCGCGACGATCGCGTGGTCCTCGCCGCCGGTGAGCACCCACTGGAGCGGGTCGACGCCCACCGCCTGGCCGATGTCCTGCATCTGGGCGGGCACGTCGAAGTCCGCCGAGCGCACGTCGATCCGCACCCTGCTGGCGTCGGCGATGTGGCCGAGGTCGGCGATCAGGCCGTCGCTCACGTCGGTCATGGCGGTGGCGCCGAGGTCGACGGCGGCCGGGCCCGCGTCGTAGGGCGGCTCAGGTCTGCGGTGTGCCTCGACGAACGCCCGCGGTGAGCGGAAGCCCCGGGCGAGCACGGCGTGGCCGGCGGCCGACCAGCCGAGCCAGCCGGTCACCGCGACGACGTCGCCGGGCCGGGCGCCGCCCCTGGTCACCGGCTCCCGGCCCTGGAGGTCGCCGAGCGCGGTGATGGAGACGGTGATCGTCTCGCCGCGTACGACGTCCCCGCCCGCCACCGCCGAGCCGGCCACCCGGCACTCGTCGCTGATGCCGTCCATCAGCTCCGCCGGCCAGGTCACCGGCAGGTCGGCGGGGACGACCAGGCCGAGCAGCAGCGCGGTCGGCACCGCCCCCATGGCCGCGATGTCCGCGAGGTTCTGCGCGGCGGCCTTGCGGCCCACGTCGTAGGCGGTGGACCAGTCCCGGCGGAAGTGCCGTCCCTCCAGCAGGATGTCGGTGCTGGCCACCACCCGGCGGTCCGGCGCGGCGATCACGGCCGCGTCGTCGCCGGGGCCGAGCCGTACGGCCGGAGTGGCGTCGATGCGGGAGGTCAGCTCCCGGATCAGGCCGAACTCACCGAGTTCACCGACCGTCTCGGGAGTCCGGGGGTGCCCCCCGGTGGAACTCAGCATCCGTCTGCCCTTTCGGCTCTGTGGTGTGCGCGCGGTTGTGCGGCGCGCTCGGCTCTGCGGCGCGCGTACGGGGGTCCGGCGGTGCGCGGACCGGTTCGGACGGCGGCGGCGCGGTGGTCCGCCCCGGTCGTGCGGGCGGGCGGGGTCGACGCGCCGTACGACAAGCGGTGACGGGACTCGCCGCGACGGGTGACGACGCGGTACCGTGGCGTCCCTTCTCCTCCCATGATCCTCGAAGCCGCCCTGGAGGTCCCGTGGTACAGGCCTACATCCTGATCCAGACCGAGGTCGGCAAGGCGTCGACGGTCGCCGAGGTCATCGGGACGATTCCCGGAGTGATCCAGGCCGAGGACGTCACCGGCCCCTACGACGTCATCGTGCGCGCGGAGGCGGACACGGTCGACGAGCTCGGCCGGCTGGTGGTCGCCAAGGTCCAGCAGGTGGACGGCATCACCCGCACTCTGACCTGCCCGGTCGTTCATCTGTAGCTCCCCGTGTGCCCGAGCGGCGCCGACGCCCGGCAGTGAAGACTACAGCCCCCGGGCACGGCGGCCCGAGGGCGAGGGCGCCGCCCGCCCGTCACAACGGCGCGCGGGCGGCGGCCCGTTCAGCGCAGACCGGTGGGCCGGTGCAGGGCGCTCTGGATCAGCCGGTCGACCAGTTCCGGGTAGGACACGCCGGACTTCTCCCACATCTGCGGGTACATGGAGATGGGGGTGAAGCCGGGCATGGTGTTGATCTCGTTGATCACGTAGCGGCCGTCCTCCAGCAGGAAGAAGTCGGCGCGCACCAGCCCCTCGCAGGAGACCGCCTCGAACGCGGCCACCGCGAGCCGCTGCACCTCGGCGGTCTCCTCGGCGGTGAGCGGCGCCGGCACGATCCCGGCGGAGGCGTTGATGTACTTGGCCTCGAAGTCGTAGAAGTCGTGGCCCGTCCCGGTTCCCGGCGCCGGGATCTCGGCGGGCACGCTGGCGCGCGGCCCGTCTCCGAACTCCAGCACGCCGCACTCGATCTCCCGGCCACTGAGCAGCGCCTCGACGAGGATCTTCGGGTCGTGGCGGCGCGCCTCCTCGACGGCCTCGTCGAGCCCGGTGAGGTCGTCGACCTTGGTGATGCCCATCGAGGAGCCGGCCCGGGCGGGCTTCACGAAGACCGGCCAGCCGTGCTCGGCGGCGAAGTCCACGACCTTCTTGCGGGCGCCGGAGGCGTCCTGCTCCCACTCACGCGGCCGGATCACCTCGTACGGGCCGACCGGCAGCCCGTAGGAGGCCAGGACCCGCTTCATGTACTCCTTGTCCATGCCGACCGCGCTGGCGAGCACGCCCGAGCCGACGTAGGGCACGCCGGACAGCTCCAGCATTCCCTGGATGGTGCCGTCCTCGCCGTAGGGGCCGTGCAGCACGGGGAAGACGACGTCGACCTCGCCCAGCACCTCGGGGACCTCGCCGGGCCTGCTGTGGACGACCTCGCGGCCGGCCGGGTCGAGCGGTAGCAGCACCCCGCCGGGGCCGCCGTCGGAGAGCTGCGCCACGTCCGGGAGCTCGCTGCCCCTGATCGACATCCGTTCGGCGTCGTCGACCGCGCGCACCCAGCGGCCGTCGGCGGTGATACCGATCGGCAGCACGTCGTACCTGGTGCGGTCGATCGCGCGCAGGACGGCGCCGGCGGTGACCACCGAGATCCCGTGCTCTGAGCTGCGGCCGCCGAAGACGACGGCGACACGCGGCTTGGACGGCTGGCTGGAGGCGTAAGTCGTGCTCATCGCGACGAGATTACCGCCTGTACCGTCGGGTACCGCAGGCGCGGCACGACTCGCGCGGCGACGCTCTCTCGCCGTGCCGGACCGGTCACCGTCGGCTGCCGTCCCGGCTGCCGCTGGGCTCCCGGCCCGGTCTGTCGGCCGCGGGCCCGGGGGTCAGGCGCCCTCGGCCTTCGCGCTGCGCGACATCAGCTCCTTGAGCGCCACCAGCGGCGGCTTGCCCAGGTGGACGATGTTCACGACGGTCTCGGTGATGGGCATCTCCACGCCGTGGCGAGTGGCGAGGTCGAGGACCGACTGGCAGGACTTGACGCCCTCGGCGGTCTGCCGGGTGACCGCGATGGTCTCCTCCAGCGTCATACCCCGGCCCAGGTTGGTGCCGAAGGTGTGGTTGCGGGAGAGCGGCGAGGAGCAGGTCGCCACCAGGTCGCCCATGCCGGCGAGACCGGCGAAGGTGGCCGGGTCCGCGCCGAGCGCGGCGCCCAGCCGGCTGGTCTCGGCCAGCCCCCGGGTGATGAGCGACGCCTTGGCGTTGTCGCCCAGGCCCATGCCGTCCGCGATGCCCACCGCCAGGCCGATGACGTTCTTCACGGCGCCGCCGAGTTCGCAGCCGACGACGTCGGTGTTGGTGTACGGACGGAAGTACGGGGTGTGACAGGCGGCCTGGAGGCGGCGGGCGACCTGCTCGTCACGACAGGCCACCACCGAGGCGGCGGGCTGGCGGTCGGCGATCTCCCGGGCCAGGTTGGGACCGGAGAGCACCGCGATGCGGTCCTCGGGGGCGTCGGCGACCTCCGCGATCACCTCGCTCATCCGTTTGGCGGTGCCGAGTTCGATGCCCTTCATCAGCGAGACGAGCACGGTGTCGGCCGGAAGCAGCGGCCGCCAGTGCGCGAGGTTGTCGCGCAGCGTCTGGGAGGGGATGGCCAGGACGGTGAACTCCGCGTCCCGCGCGGCCTGCGCCGGGTCGGCGGTGGCCTGCACCGCGTCCGGCAGCCGAACTCCGGGAAGGTAGTCCGGGTTGACGCGGGTGCTGTTGATCGTGTCGGCCAGTTCGGTGCGGCGGCCCCACAGCGCCACCTCGCAGCCGGCGTCGGCGAGCACCATCGCGAACGCCGTGCCCCAGGACCCGTTGCCGAATACCGCCACCCTGGTCACGCGTTCTCTCCCTTGGTCTCGGCGCCGTTCTCGGCCTTCGCGCCGGCGTTGTGCGCGGTGATGTTCCCGCCGTTCCCGGCGTGGTTCCCGGCGCCGGGGTCGGCCGGTCCGCCCTCCGGGCGGGTGCGGGTGCGGCGGTACTGGAACCTTTCAGCGGGCACGGGTTCGCCGCGCACCTCCGCCAGTTGCTCGGTGATGGCGTCCATCAGGACCTCCGTCACCTCACGCAACACCTCGGCGGTGGGCTCGCGGTCGTAGTAGGCGGAGAGGTCGACCGGCGGACCGGCCTGTACTTTCAGCGTCTTGCGCGGGAAGAGTCGGATCCGCTTGGTCTTCGCGTACGGCGGCACCGCCTCGTTGGCGCCCCACTGTGCCACCGGGACGACCGGTGCCCGGGTCAGCAGCGCCACCCGCGCGGCGCCGGTCTTGCCGACCATCGGCCACTGCTCGGGATCCCTGGTCAGCGTGCCCTCCGGGTAGAAGACCACGCACTCGCCCTTGCCGATGGCCTGGACCGCCGCCCGGAAGGCCCCGATGGCGTCCGCGGACTCGCGGTACACCGGGATCTGGCCCGTCTTGCGCATCATGAAGCCCACGAAGCCGCCCTTGAACAGGCCGACCTTGGCCAGGAAGCGCGGGACGCGGCCGGTGTTGTACTGGAAGTGGGCGTAGGACAGCGGGTCGAGATACGAGTTGTGATTGACCACGGCGATAAAGCCGCCGTCCCGGGGAATGTGCTCCATTCCGGACCACTCGCGCCTGAAGAGGAGAAGGAGTGGCGGTTTGGCGATTACCGCGGCAAAGCGGTACCAGAAACCGATTCTGTGGCGCGACACCCGGACACCATCTCCTCTTACCGTGCTGCTCTGCGCGCTGCCCTGTGCGCTGGGACAACCGCACAAGTGTGGCCCCAAGCCGTCACGCTGTCGAGGACACGGTAACCCCCGGCCGGACGCGGGGGTGAGAATGGGGGTGATGCCGTACAAGACGAGCACGGGCAGTGGGGGCGACTGGACGCTTGTGGTCCCCCTCAAGCCTCTGACCAGGGCAAAGAGTCGACTGTCCGCCTCAGTCGGGGAGTCGGCGCGGGCACGGCTGGCGCTGGCCTTCGCACAGGACACCGTCGACGCCGCGCTGCGCTGTCCCCTGGTGCGGGCTGTGGTGGTGGTCACTGACGACGTGCGCGCCGGGCGTGTCCTGGCCGAGGCGGGGGCGCGGGTGGTGCCCGACGTGGTGGGCGGCGGACTCAACGCCGCGCTGCGCCACGGGGCCGCGCGGGCCCGCTCGGAACTGGCGGCCGGTGCGGTGGCGGCGCTCAACGCGGACCTCCCGGCGCTGCGGGCGATCGAGCTGTCTCGGGTGCTCGTCGCCGCCGCGACCGCGCCGCGGGCCTTCCTCGCGGACGCCGCAGGGACGGGGACGACGCTGCTGGCGGCCGGCCCCGAGGTGGCGTTGCGGCCGGCGTTCGGCCCGCGGTCGAGGCGGCGGCACCTCGCCTCGGGGGCGGTCGAACTGCCGCTGCCCGACGTGCCGGGCGCGCGTCAGGACGTGGACACCGGTGAGGACCTGCTGGCGGCGCGCGAACTGGGCGTGGGCGGCCACACACTCGGCGCGCTGGGCGCCGTCGGCGATGTCGACGCGGTCAGAGCGTCTGGAGTGTCACCAGGGTGACGCGCAGCTTCTCGCCCTCACCCTCGGTCTCCAGGCGGACCCGCTGTCCGGGGCGGAGCAGACGCAAACCGCCGGCGTCGAAGGCGGCGGCGTCGAACGGCACCGGAGTGCCGTCGTCGAGCAGCACACTGCCCGACCTGGTCTGCGGATCGTAGGTGTAAGCGGTGGCCTGCATGGGGCAGAGCCTAGTGCCTCACCCCTCGCGCGCCCCTCGGCGGGCGACGGGCCGGACGGCGGTGCGGGCGCGACCCGTGGCGCGTGGGTCTCCGGCGGTCGGGCGGGACCTTGCCCGACCGCACGCGACCGCGGGCCGGGCTCCCGACGAAGGTCCGGCGCCGCACTCGCCGTCCGGATCAGCGCTTGCGCGCGGTGGTCTTCTTCGCGGTGCTCTTGCGCGCCGTCGTCTTGCGGGCCGGTGCCTTCTTGGCGGTGGCCCGCTTGGCCGGGGCCTTCTTGGCGGTGGTCTTCTTCGCGGTGGTCTTCTTGGCCGTCGCCTTCTTGGCGGTGGTCTTCTTCGCGGTGGTCTTCTTGGCTGTCGCCTTCTTCGCGGTGGTCTTCTTCGCGGTGGTCTTCTTGGCCGCCGCCTTCTTCGCGGCCGCCTTCTTGGTGGCGGCCTTCTTGGTCGAAGTGCCGCCGGAGAGGCTGCCCTTGGGCGCCTTCTTGACCGCCACGTCGTTCTTCGGGAGCTTCTTGGTGCCGCTGACCAGGTCCTTGAATCCCTGGCCCGCGCGGAACCGCGGAACCGAGGTCTTCTTGACCCGCACACGCTCACCGGTCTGCGGGTTGCGGGCGTAGCGGGCGGGGCGTTCGACCTTCTCGAACGAGCCGAAACCCGTCACGGAGACCCGCTCGCCCGCGCACACCGCGCGGACGATCGCGTCCAGCACGATGTCGACCGCGTCGGCTGCCTGCTGGCGGCCACCCAGCTTGTCTTGGATCGCTTCAACGAGCTGCGCCTTGTTCACGTCTTCCCCTTCGGAGACATTGCCGGAACGAATGTGTTCAAGCTTTTTCGCACGGTAGGCAGATATATACCGCAAATCAAACACGAAACGGGCTAATCACCCTTGTGCCGCAACGAACTGCCGGTCACGCAGGGGGGAAGCGGCCTGCCGCTATGTCTTCCAGCTCCTCCATCAGCCGATCCAGTCGCCGCGCCGCCGCGGCCAGATCCTGCTTCGACGCGGCCGTGATGGCGAGCAGCCTGCGAGCGAGCACCGCCCGTTCACTCTCCGGGATGTGCAGGGTGCGCACCCTGCGGTGCGCTTCCTTCAGACGGGCGGCGACGGCCTCGTACAGCTCGAGTTGACTGTCGCCTTCCATGCACCGATTGTGCCACCTGGGGTGAGTTGTCGCCTCACGAGGGTCCAACGACTCGCCCGAGACCATTGGAACGGGTCGGCGGGGCGCCAGTCAATTACCGGCCAACTCCCCTGACTCAAAGATGAGTTCGAGCCACCAGAACCGCCATTCGAGGGAGTTGACCCCGGACAGCGCAACGGCGCCTCCACCCGGCCGGGTGGAGGCGCCGCTCGGGCCGAACATGCGGCCGGTGCTTCGCGGGACGGGACGGTCAGGCGGCCTGCGTCCGCGGTTTGAAGGACGGCCGGTTGGCTTCGTACGCGGCGATGTCGTCCTCGTGCCGGAGGGTGATGCTGATGTCGTCCAGCCCCTCCAGGAGCCGCCAGCGGGCGTTCTCGTCCAACTCGAAGGGCGCTTCGACGCCCGGGGCCAGCACCTTGCGGGCCACCAGGTCGACCGTCACCTCCACGGTCGGGTCGGCTTCGGTCAGCTCCCAGAGCGCGTCCACCGTCTCCTGCGGCAGCACCACGGTGAGCAGGCCGTTCTTCAGCGAGTTGCCGCGGAAGATGTCAGCGAAGCGGGAGGAGATGACGGTTTTGAAGCCGTAGTTCTGGAGCGCCCAGACCGCATGCTCACGGGAGGAGCCGGTGCCGAAGTCGGGGCCGGCGACCAGCACCGTGGCGCCCGCCCGCTCGGGGCGGTTCAGAACGAACTCCTCGTCCTTGCGCCAGGCTTCGAAGAGGCCGTCCTCGAAGCCGTCCCGGGTGACCTTCTTCAGCCAGTGCGCGGGGATGATCTGGTCGGTGTCGACGTTGCTGCGACGCAGCGGGACCGCCCGGCCGGTGTGCGTGGTGAAGGCTTCCATGGCTGTTCAGACTCCCGCGGGCGTGGTTACGTCGGTCACTTCGGTCAGGTCTGCGGGCGCGGCCAGCCGGCCCACAACTGCGGTGGCGGCGGCCACCTGCGGCGAGACCAGGTGGGTCCGGCCGCCCTTGCCCTGCCGGCCCTCGAAGTTGCGGTTCGAGGTCGACGCCGAGCGCTCACCGGGGGCGAGCTGGTCGGGGTTCATACCCAGGCACATGGAGCAACCCGCGTGCCGCCATTCGGCCCCGGCGGCGGTGAACACCTTGTCCAGCCCCTCCTCGACGGCCTGCAGCGCCACCCGGACCGAGCCGGGCACCACCAGCATCCGCACCCCGTCGGCGACGCGCCGGCCGGAGAGCACCTCCGCGGCCGAGCGCAGGTCCTCGATACGGCCGTTGGTGCAGGAGCCGACGAACACCGTGTCCACGGCGACCTCGCGCAGCGGCTGTCCGGCGGTCAGCCCCATGTACTCCAGCGCCTTCTCGGCCGCCAGACGCTCGCTGGGGTTGTCGAAGGAGGCCGGGTCCGGCACCGAGGCGGACAGCGGCGCGCCCTGCCCGGGGTTGGTGCCCCAGGTGACGAACGGCGACAGTTCGGCGGCGTCGATGACGACCTCGCGGTCGAAGACCGCGTCGTCGTCGGTGCGCAGGGTGCGCCAGTAGGCGACGGCCGCGTCCCAGTCGGCGCCCTCGGGGGCGTGGTCCCGACCGCGCAGATAGGCGAAGGTGGTGTCGTCCGGCGCGATCATGCCGGCGCGGGCACCGGCCTCGATCGACATGTTGCACACCGTCATCCGGGCCTCCATCGAGAGCTTCTCGATGGCCTCGCCCCGGTACTCCAGGACGTAACCCTGGCCGCCGCCGGTACCGATGCGGGCGATGACCGCGAGGATCAGGTCCTTGGCGGTGACCCCCTCGGGCAGTTCGCCGTTGACCGTGATCGCCATCGTCCTGAACGGCGTCATGGGCAGCGTCTGGGTGGCCAGGACGTGCTCGACCTGGCTGGTGCCGATGCCGAACGCCAGCGCGCCGAACGCGCCGTGGGTGGAGGTGTGGCTGTCTCCGCAGACGACCGTCATGCCGGGTTGCGTCAGGCCCAGCTGCGGCCCGACGACGTGCACGACGCCCTGCTCGACGTCGCCCAGCGGGTGCAGCCGGACGCCGAAGTCCGCGCAGTTCTTGCGCAGCGTCTCCAACTGGGTCCGGGAGACCGGGTCGGCGATGGGCTTGTCGATGTCGAGGGTCGGGGTGTTGTGGTCCTCGGTCGCGATGGTCAGGTCGGTCCTGCGGACCTGGCGGCCGTTCTTGCGCAGCCCGTCGAACGCCTGCGGGCTGGTCACCTCGTGCAGCAGGTGGAGATCGATGAAGAGGAGGTCCGGCTCTCCCTCAGCACGCCGGACGACGTGGTCGTCCCATACCTTCTCCGCGAGTGTCCGTGCCATCGCATTCCCTCCAGCCGGCTGCGTTGCCGACCACGTGTCTAGAGGCCTGTCAGAGACGTCCGCCCACCGCGTCCCCTCGCTGGCGGTGGTGGCCGTTATGCAAGCGTGGCGGGTTTCGAGCCGAATTGAACTTGCGTTTCGTAATGTGAGACGCAAGTATCGACGCATGGACAACTCTGGTGGCGCCTCGAGCGGAGTGGGCGTTCTCGACAAAGCGGCTCTGGTACTGAGCGCTCTGGAGTCCGGTCCGGCCACGCTCGCCGGACTGGTCGGAGCGACCGGACTGGCGCGCCCGACGGCGCACCGGCTGGCGGTCGCCCTGGAACACCACCGGTTGGTGGCGAGGGACATGCAGGGCCGGTTCATCCTCGGCCCGCGCCTGTCCGAGCTGGCGGCGGCGGCCGGCGAGGACCGGCTGCTCGCCTCGGCCGGACCGGTACTGACACACCTGCGGGACGTGACGGGCGAGAGCGCCCAGCTCTACCGCCGACAGGGCGACATGCGCATCTGCGTGGCCGCCGCGGAGCGCCTCTCCGGCCTGCGGGACACCGTGCCGGTGGGCTCCACACTGCCGATGAAGGCCGGGTCGGCCGCCCAGGTGCTGATGGCCTGGGAGGAGCCGGAGAGGCTGCACCGCGGCCTCCAGGGCGCGCGCTTCACGGCCACCGCGCTCTCCGGCGTCCGGCGCCGCGGCTGGGCGCAGTCGGTGGGCGAGCGGGAGCCGGGCGTCGCCTCCGTCTCGGCGCCGGTACGCGGGCCGTCGAACCGCGTCGTCGCGGCCGTGTCCGTCTCGGGCCCGATCGAACGACTCACCCGCCACCCCGGCCGGATGCACGCCCAGGCCATCGTCGAGGCCGCCAACCGCCTGTCGGAATCCCTCCGCCGCGGCTAGGAAAGTGGCGTCGTCCGCAGACGCCGCAGCCCAGACGGGACTTTCGAAGCACGCCCCCAGGCCCGCACACCTCCCCAGGCCGCCCTGGCGCCGGACGACGGCGCCAGGGCGGCCTCACGCGTTCTCAGTGCGCTCAGCGCCGTCGGCGCGCCCTCCGGCAGCGCCGCGCTCACGCACCGTGCGCCTCGAGGCGCTGTGCGGCCGTCTCGCCGCGCCGGCCGACCGGTATGACGCCCGTGGCCGCACCGAGGCCGAACGCCGGCATGGACACGTACACCGACTCGTAGCGACCCGGCGGCACGACGTACGTCTCGTGCCAGAAACCGACCTTGCCGCGCCCGGCCCGTATCCGCCGGTTGAACGCCGCCCACGCCGGGCGGTGGCGCCGGTCCGGCGCCGAGGCGTAGGCCAGCAGCTTCTCGTGCGACGACCAGTACTGAACGAGGTAGATGTCCCGAAGGCCGCCCCGCAGCACCCGGTAGCCGAGCAGGCCGCTCTCCTTGTCCTGCGACAGCTCGCGCAGCATCCCGGGCATCGCCCGGAACACCGGGAACCAGCTGCGCAGGGCGAGCAGGTTGTTGATCCGCATGCCGATGAGGAAGACCGTGATCTCCCCCTCGGCAGCGGCGGTTGTCCTGCCCTGGTTGACGGAAGCTCCCACGACGTCCCCCTTTGCCCAGGCACCCACCTTGGAGAGTGCCGCTATCCATGCTTGGATAGTGACACTCTCCGAGCGGGAGCGCAAGAGGGAATCACGAGGTTCACCCCTGCCGGTGAAGCGGCGCCGGGGTGGCGAGGAGCGGGAGGGTCGCGATGCGGCTTGCCGAGTTGAGCGAGCGGAGCGGAGTATCCACCGCGACGATCAAGTACTACCTGCGGGAAGGCCTGCTGCCGCCCGGCGAGCGGATCACCGCGACGCAGTCCGAGTACGGCGAGGACCATCTCCGCCGGCTGCGGCTGGTCAGGGCGTTGATCCAGGTCGGCCGGGTGCCGGTGGCGACGGCCAGGGAGGTGCTGGGCGCCGTCGACGACACCGCTCTCGACATGGACGAGCGGCTCGGCATCGCGGTCGGCTCACTGCCGCACCAGACCCCGGAGGACCCGGACGACCCGAACGTGTCGGCGGCCCGGGAGACGGTCGAGGGCCTGCTGGGCGAGCTGGGGTGGCCCTCGGACCGGTCCTATCCCGCCGGCGAGTCCCTGGTCACCGCCGTGGCGACGCTGCGCCGGCTCGACTACCCCTGCGACGTCGCCAGCCTGCTCCCCTACGGCCGGCTCGCCGCCGAGCTGGCCGTCAGCGATCTGGACATGATCGCCGCGATCGGGACGCCCGTCACACAGCTGGAGGCGGCCGTGGCGCTGACCGTGCTCTACGAACCGGTGCTGCTCAGCCTGCGGCGCATGGCCCACGCCGAGGAGTCCCGGCGCCGCTACTCGACGACCGGGGACGGCGACCCCGACGTCCCGGCCGAACCGGCGGACGGCTGAAACGCGTCGGGCCCGGCACCTGTGAGGTGCCGGGCCCGACGTCGATCGAGTACCCCCGACCGGATTCGAACCGGCGCTACCGCCTTGAGAGGGCGGCGTGCTAGGCCGCTACACAACGGGGGCTCCATCGCGACTCTCGGAGAGAGTCAGTACCCCCGACCGGATTCGAACCGGCGCTACCGCCTTGAGAGGGCGGCGTGCTAGGCCGCTACACAACGGGGGCATCGATCTAAGCGAAGCGAAGATCGCGCTGGGCTACCAGGACTCGAACCTAGACTAACTGAACCAGAATCAGTCGTGCTGCCAATTACACCATAGCCCACTGAGACGCAAGCTCCTGTGGAGCTTCTGTCCTAGTGTCCGCCTCCCGGTTCCGGCCTTTCGGCCTGCCCCGTTCGGCGACAGGAAGAACATTACCTGATGGTGGACGGTGCTCCAAAACGGGTATCCCCTGAGGCCGGCGGGCCGTTCGGAACGGCGAACGCCGGGCGGGCCGCCACGCGGTCCACCCGGCGTTGCCGCCGTTCGGCGAGGTGCCGAAGCCCCGGCCGAAGCCCGGAGGATCAGCCGCCCTGCTCCAGCTTCTTCAGCGCCGCGTCCACGCGCGCCAGCGTGCGCTCCCTGCCGAGTACCTCCAGGGACTCGAACAGCGGCAGCCCGACCGTGCGCCCGGTCACCGCGACCCGCACCGGCGCCTGCGCCTTGCCGAGCTTGAGCCCGTGCTCCTCTCCGGCGGCGAGCACCGCGCCCTTGAGCGCGTCCGCGTTCCAGTCCGCCTCGGCCAACTTCGCCCGGGCGGTGCGCAACATCTCCTCCGCGCCCGGCTTCATGGCCTTCTTCCACGAGGCCTCGTCGAGGACCGGCTCGTCCAGGAAGAGGAAGTCGACGTTCTGCGTGATCTCCGACAGGACGGTGAGCCGTGTCTGGGCCAGCGGCGCCAACTCCTCGAAGGCGGCTCGGTCGAAGGCCTCCGGGCGCCAGGTGGCGTACGGCTCACGCAGCCAGGGTTCGCAGGCGGCGACGAACTCGGCGACCGGCATCTCCCGCAGGTGCGTGGCGTTGATCGCCTCGCACTTCTTGAGGTCGAAGCGGGCCGGGTTGGCGTTGACGGCGCCGATCTCGAACGCCTCGACCATCTCGTCCAGGGTGAAGATGTCCCGGTCCTCGGCCAGCGACCAGCCCAGCAGCGAGAGGTAGTTGAGCAGACCGGCGGGCAGGAAGCCGCGCTCCCGGTAGAGGTTGAGGGAGGACTGCGGGTCCCGCTTGGAGAGCTTCTTGTTGCCCTCCCCCATCACGTACGGCAGATGGCCGAACTCCGGGACGGTGCCGGCTCCCACACCGATCTCGGCGAGCGCGCGGTACAGCGCGATCTGCCGCGGCGTCGAGGAGAGCAGGTCCTCGCCGCGCAGTACGTGGGTGATCTCCATCAGCGCGTCGTCGACGGGGTTCACCAGGGTGTACAGGGGCGCGCCGTTGGCCCTCACGATGCCGTAGTCCGGCACGTTCTCGGGGGTGAAGGTGAGTTCGCCGCGCACCAGGTCGGTGAAGGTGATCGTCTCGTCCGGCATCCGGAAGCGGACGATCGCGCTCCGTCCCTCGGCCTCGTAGGCGGCCCGCTGCTCGGCGGTCAGGTCCCTGCACTGGCCGTCGTAGCCGGAGGGGCGTCCGGCGGCCCTGGCAGCCTCCCGGCGCGCGTCCAGCTCCTCGGTGGTGCAGTAGCAGCGGTAGGCGTGGCCGGCCTCCTCCAGGCGGGCGGCGACGTCCGTGTACACGTCCATCCGCTCCGACTGGCGGTAGGGCCCGTGCGGACCGCCGACCTCGGGGCCCTCGTCCCAGTCGAGGCCGAGCCACCGCATGGAGTCCAGCAGCTGCCGGTAGGACTCCTCGGAGTTGCGGGCGGCGTCGGTGTCCTCGATGCGGAACACCAGCGTGCCGCCGTGGTGGCGGGCGAACGCCCAGTTGAAGAGGGCCGTGCGGACCAGTCCCACATGCGGGTTGCCGGTCGGCGACGGACAGAAACGGACCCGCACGGGGGCGGGTGTGCTTGCGCTAGCCACGCTTGATCACCTTGTTGGTGAGAGTGCCGATGCCTTCGATGGTGACGGCGACCTCGTCGCCGACGTTGAGGGGTCCGACACCCGCCGGGGTGCCGGTGAGGATGACGTCGCCCGGGAGCAGCGTCATGGCCTCGGTGATGTGGACGATCAGCTCCTCGACGGAGCGGACCATCTCGCTGGTGCGGCCCAGTTGCCGCTGTGCCCCGTTGACGGTGCACATGATCGCGAGGTCGGCCGGGTCGACCTCGGTCTCGATCCACGGGCCGAGCGGGCAGGAGCCGTCGAAGCCCTTGGCGCGGGCCCACTGCTCCTCGCTGCGCTGGACGTCGCGGGCGGTCAGGTCGTTGGCGCAGGTGTAGCCGAGGATCACGTCCCGGGCCCGCTCGCGCGGTACCTGGCTGCACATCCGCCCGATGACCACGGCCAGTTCGGCCTCGTGGTGCAGTTCGCCGGAGAAGGCCGGGTAGCCGACCGGGTCGTCGGGGCCGACCACCGAGGTGGAGGGCTTGAAGAAGACGACCGGGGTGTCGGGCACGGTGTTGCCGAGCTCCCTGGCGTGCTCGGCGTAGTTGCGGCCGACGGCGACCACCTTGCTGGGCAGGACGGGCGGCAGCAGCCGCACCTTGTCCAGCGGGACCTTCTGCCCGGAGCGCTCGAACTCGGCGAACGGGTGGCCCTTGATGATGTCGAGCGCGGGCCCGCCCTCGGTCTCGGAGTCTCCCTCCAGGACCCCGAAGCCGACGTTGCCGTCGATGGAAAATCTGGCGATGCGCACGGGTGGTGTCGCCCCTCACTGACGTACGGCGCGCAGCACGTACGTGCTGGCCTGCTGAAACCTGACGCTCCAGCGTATCGGGCCGGCGGGTCCGGGGCGTTCCGGACGGGTCGTCGTCCGGCGCCCCGGACCGACCGGCCCGAGGAGAGAGGGGGAAAGCCGCCGCCAGAGGGCGTGCCGTTCAGCGCAGGCGTGCCATCAGGGCGTGCTCGACCAGGGTGATCAGCGCGCTCTTGGCGTCGGCGCGGTGACGTGCGTCGGTGGTGATGATCGGTGTGTCGGGGCCGATCTGCAGCGCCTCGCGGACCTCGTCCGGGTTGTACGGCTGGTGGCCGTCGAAGCCGTTCAGCGCGATCACGAACGGCAGGCCGCTGTTCTCGAAGTAGTCCACCGCCGGGAAGCAGTCCGCCAGGCGGCGGGTGTCCACCAGCACGACGGCGCCGATGGCACCGCGCACCAGGTCGTCCCACATGAACCAGAACCGGTCCTGACCCGGCGTACCGAACAGGTAGAGGATCAGGTCCTGGTCGAGGGTGATGCGACCGAAGTCCATCGCGACCGTGGTCGTGGTCTTGTCACCGGTGTGGGTGAGGTCGTCGATCCCGGCGGAGGCGGAGGTCATCACGGCCTCGGTACGCAGCGGATTGATCTCCGACACGGCGCCCACGAAGGTCGTCTTGCCCACGCCGAACCCGCCCGCCACCACGATCTTCGCGGAGGTGGTGGAGCGGGCCGCACCGCTAGAGCTTCCGAAGTCCACTGAGCACCCTTTCAAGCAGTGTCACGTCAGGCTGTCCACCGGCGGCCTCGTCACCGCCGGGCTGATGAATGGCGACGAGTCCGGCCTCGGCCAGGTCAGCGACGAGGATCCGGGCAACGCCGAGGGGGATGGAGAGGAGGGCGGAGATCTCCGCGACGGACTTGATCTCGATGCACAGGCGGCAGATCCGCTGGTGCTCCGGAAGCTGCCCCTGGAGTTTCATGGGGTCCGCGGTCGTGCTGACCAGCGCCTCGATGGCGAGCTGGTAGCGCGGCCGGGTGCGGCCACCGGTCATCGCGTACGGCCGTACCAGCGGCTGCGAGTTACCGCCTCCGGAGCCTCCGGAGTCACGCCGCGAACCGCCGCCGCCCTGGGGAGGCTGTTGCCGCTGACGCGGCGGCTGCGACGCCTGCTGGTGGTGGCTGGGCGTCGAAGGGAAGTTGTAGCGCTGGTACTGAGGGTCGCGCTGCGGCTGGTGCGCGTTGCCGTACGGACCGCCTGGGGGCGTAGTCACGTCTCCTCCTCCGACTGCCGATGTGCGAGAAGCGCCTCCGGGGAGACGCCCCCTGGTGACGTTTCGCGTCCCCGCACCCTAAGGCTCAGCGACGCGATACGCACCGGTTGTTTGTTAGTTGAGAAGACTTCCCTGGAGTTCCGAGCGCAGCTCGGGCGTGAGCACGGTGCCCGCCCGGTCCACCAGCAGAGCCATCTCGTAGCCGACGAGGCCGATGTCCGCCTCGGGGTGCGCGAGCACCGCGAGCGAGGAGCCGTCGGAGATCGCCATGATGAAGAGGAAGCCGCGCTCCATCTCCACGACGGTCTGGTTGACGCTCCCACCCTCGAAGATCCGCGAGGCCCCCTGGGTCAGCGACGTCAGCCCGGAGGCCACCGCGGCGAGCTGGTCGGCTCGGTCTCTGGGGAACCCCTCGGACATCGCCAGGAGAAGGCCGTCGGCGGAGACCACCACCGTGTGCGACACCCCGGGGGTGTTCTCCACGAAGTTGGTGATCAACCAGTTCAGGTTCTGCGCCGCCTGGCTCATCGGGCTCACACTAACGCTCCTGATCGTAGGTGCTGCCGGTACCGAAGCCCGGCCGTTCGTTCTGCTTGCCGCCCTGGCCGCCGCGTCCCCTGCGGACACCGCGGTGCAGGTTGCTCAACCTGCCTCGGACGTCCTCCGGGGCACGGGAGACCTGGGGTCCGCCCTGCGGGGTCTGCTCCGCCGTTCCCTCGACCAGATTGGCCTTGGGCACCCGACGCGGCAGCCCGGAGGTGGTGGTGCCGCCTGCCTTGGGAGCGCGGACGTTCTCCGCGCGCTCCCAGCGCTCGTCGTTCGCCGAGCGCCAGTCGGCGTTGTCGGAGTCGGTCTGCTGCCCGCCGCCTCCGGATTCCGCTTGCGACTGGGCCTGCGGCTGCCCCGGCCCCTCCGGCCGAACTCCCCGCTTCTCCCTACGCGGAAGACCCGCGCTGGTCAAAGAGGGGGGGACGGACGAGGACGAGCCCGGACGGTCGAAGCCTACGCGCTCCCCGCCGGTAGCGGGAGCCACGGGCCCGGATTCCGCTTCAGCCTCGGGGCGGCCGTTCTGGCTGCCCGGCACGGCCTCGGGGCCCGTCGCGTCGTAGTCCGACGTGCGGTAGTCGCCCTGGGCCGCCGGATAGCCGTCGGCGGTCTCCGGGGACTGGTAGCCGTAGCCGTCCTGACCGGCGTAGCCCTCGGCGGGTCGGCCTCCGGACGGGGCGCCCTGACCGAAGGCGTCGAAGCTCGAGCCCGAGCCCGCGTAGCCCTGCTCCGCGCCGGTCGGGTAGCCCTGCCCGTAACCGGGTTCGGCCTGGTAGTCCGGCTGGCGGCCGTAGTCGCTGTCGGTGCCGTAGCCGGGATCGGCGCCCCGGTCGTAGCCGTGGTCCGGGGCGGCGCCGCCGGACGGGTAAGCCTCGGCCTGGTAGCCGTCGTAGCCGCCGTCCTGCTGGTACCCGGTGCGCTGCTCGTAACCGTCGTGGCCGTCGTAGCCCGACTGCTGCTCGTAGCCCTGGTCGTAGCCGTCCTGCTGGTCGTAGTCCTGCTCGTAGCCGTTCTGCTGCTCCTGGCCCGGCTGCTGTTCCTCCTGGCCGTAGCCGTCGGACTCGGCGCCCAGCGCGGCGCGGCGCTCCTCGCGGTGCAGCGAGCGGCCCACCGGATCGAGCGATGATATGTCGTCGGGAACCTGCACCGAGCCGTAGCGGCTGTCGTCGAAGCCGAGTTCGGCCGCCGAGCGGTGGTCCAGGTAGGGCTGCTCGTGCTGCTGCTCGACCTGCTGCTGCTCGGGCACGATCCGGGAGACGGTGAAGTCGCCGCTCTCCGCCTCGTCGCCGCCACCGCCGTGGGTGATCACCTCGGGCAGCATGACCAGGGAGGTGGTGCCGGCCTGCTCGCCGGAGGGGCGCAGCTGGACGCGGATGCCGTGCCGGTCGGCCAGCCTGCCGACCACGTACAGACCCATGCGCTGGGAGATCGCCGCGTCCACGGTCGGCGGGTCGGCCAGCTTGTGGTTGATGTCGGCGAAGTCCTCGGCGGTGAGGCCGATGCCCTTGTCGTGGATCTCGATCATGACCCGGCCGTCGGGCAGTCGGGTCGCGGTCACCTTGACGTTCGTCTGCGGGGAGGAGAACGAGGTGGCGTTCTCCAGCAGCTCGGCGAGGAGGTGCACGAGGTCGTTCACGACGGAGCCGTGGATCTCGCTCTCGGGGACGCCGGAGATCTCGATGCGCTCGTAACTCTCCACCTCGGAGGCGGCGGCGCGCATCACGTCGACCAGCGGGACGGGCTGCGTCCAGCGGCGCCCGGGCTCCTCGCCCGCGAGGACCAGCAGGTTCTCGCCGTTGCGGCGCATACGCGTCGCGAGGTGGTCCAGCTTGAAGAGGTTCTCCAGCTGGTCCGGGTCGGCCTCGTTGTTCTCCAGGTTGGTGATCAGGTCGAGCTGGCGCTCGATGAGGCCCTGGTTCCGGCTGGAGAGGTTGGTGAAGATCGCGTTGACGTTGCCACGCAGCAGCGCCTGTTCGGCGGCGAGCCGGACGGCCTCGCGGTGGACCTGGTCGAACGCCCTGGCGACCTCGCCGATCTCGTCCTTGGTGTCGATCGGGATCGGCTTGACCTGGGTGTCGACCTTGCCGGGCTCGGTGCGGGAGAGCTGGTCGACGAGCATCGGCAGGCGCTGTTCGGCGACGTCGAAGGCGGCGTTGCGCAGCCGGTGCATGCTGCGGCTCATGGACCGGGCCATCAGACCGGCGACCACGAAGGCGATGAGCAGCGCGGCGAGCACGATCACCGAGTTGACGATCGCCTCACGCCGGGCGTCGGCGGCGATGTCGCCGGCCTCCTGCACCGCGCGGTCGGCGAGGTCGCGCTCGATCGCGCGGTAGGTGTCGAACTTGCCGGTCGTGGCGCGGTACCAGACCTCGGCGGTGATGCCCTGCTCGCGCAGGGCGGAGGGGCGGAGGCCCGAGCCGATGCGCTCGGCCATCACCGGCATCGCGGGCGGCGAGACGAAGTCCTGACCGGCGGCCTCGGCCTGCTCCTTCGCCTTGGCGAGCTCGTCCTGGCTCTTGGCCTGAAGGGCTTCCAGGTCCGCTCGCAGGCGCTTGCCGTCCTCCTCGGTGCCGGCGGAGAAGAACTCGCTGAGCGCGATGTTCTCCAGGTAGATGTACGAGGAGAAGGCCTTGACCTGCTCGGCCTTGTCGGCGGCGCCCGGGCCGGGCTTGACCAGCAGCTGGGTGCCGATGGAGCGGGTGAGCGACTGGGCTGCGTTCGCGAGCGAGATGGCGTAGACGGTACGTCCGTAGGACGTCACGTTGCCGGTGCCCAGGCCCAGTTCGTTGGCGAGGTTCATCAGCGGGTGCTGGACCTCGACGTAGGCGAGCTGGGTGTCGACGCCCTTGAGCTTGGCGGTGTAGGCGTTCGCGCGCAGCTCCTCCAGCTTCGGCTCGACCTCGGCGAAGCGGGAGAGCCGGCGGTTCAGGCTCGCGGTCTTCGGCGCCCGGCCGGCGGCGGCGTGGAAGGCGTCCTTGGCCTCGTCGGTGGCCTTGCGGGCCTCGGCGACCTCGGCGGAGTCCGTCTCGCCGCGCAGCAGCGGTGCCGCGCTGCGGTCACGCTCGTCGAGGAGAGCGTTGCCGTAGGCGGCGGCGGCCCGGACGAGTTCGGCGGTCGCCTCGGCGTCCTGCGCCTCGCCCAGCGTCTCGATCGACGACTGCACCCGGAAGCCGCCGAACAGCAGGGCGACCAGCACCGGGATGAGCAGGATCGCGTTCAGCCTGGTGGCCACCCGCCAGTTGCGGGGAGCGAACCTGCCGCCCGCCGACTCCGCGGTGGGCATGGGTGTCTCAGCCGGTGAAGCCGCGCTGCGCGGCGGCGTGAAGTTGCCCCGCGACTCCGGCGGCGGGGGTGCCGTCTTGCTTCGCCTCACTCGACCAAACCCTCTCGGCGTAGGCACTCGTGCCTCGACGTGCCATAACTACTGCTGAGTTCAGCGAATTCCAGCACGCCGACAGTGAGCATTCCAAACACTTGAACGTGAGATCACAAGTACTCAACGGAACAGCGAGGCGGACATCTCGGTAAGCAAGGGATAAAAGACCCCTCGATCTGCGCTCAGCGCGAACCTACGCTCGCGTCATGTGTCCGACACCCTCGGTTTCCCCATGGAATCTCTGTCGAACCGTTATGAAGCGGAAGAGGGCAGGGCGTGTGATAGCTCACAAGCCCTGCCCTGTCCGCAACCGGCTTACCGGTGGAGCGCCGTTGATCAGCGCAGTCGCGCCAGCAACGCGTGCTCCACAAGCTGGATGAGCGCGGTCTTGGCGTCGGCGCGGTGACGTGCGTCGGTGGTGATGATCGGCGCGTCCGGTCCGATCTGCAGCGCCTCGCGGACCTCCTCCGGGCTGTACGGCTGGTGGCCGTCGAAGCCGTTCAGCGCGATCACGAACGGCAGGCCGCTGTTCTCGAAGTAGTCCACCGCCGGGAAGCAGTCCGCCAGGCGGCGGGTGTCCACCAGCACGACGGCGCCGATGGCACCGCGCACCAGGTCGTCCCACATGAACCAGAACCGGTCCTGACCCGGCGTACCGAACAGGTACAGGATCAGGTCGTCGTCCAGGGTGATGCGACCGAAGTCCATCGCCACCGTGGTCGTGGTCTTGCCCCCGGTGTGGGAGAGGTCGTCGATCCCGGCGGAGGCGGAGGTCATCACGGCCTCGGTACGCAGCGGATTGATCTCCGACACGGCGCCCACGAAGGTCGTCTTGCCCACGCCGAACCCGCCCGCCACCACGATCTTCGCGGAGGTGGTGGAGCGGGCCGCACCGCTAGAGCTTCCGAAGTCCACTGAGCACCCTTTCAAGCAGTGTCACGTCAGGCGCGCCACCGGCCTCGGCGTTGCCGCCGGGCTGGTGGATGGCCACCATGCCGGCCTCGGCGAGGTCGGCGACGAGGATCCGGGCGACACCCAGCGGGATGGCGAGCAGCGCGGAGACCTCCGCGACGGACTTCACCTCACGGCACAGGTGGCAGATGCGCTGGTGCTCGGGGAGCAGGCCCGGCAGCTGTGCCGGGTCGGCGCTCGTGCTGACCAGGGCCTCGATGGCGAGCTGGTAACGCGGCCGGGTGCGCCCACCGGTCATGGCGTACGGGCGCACCAACGGCTGGTCGCCCTCACCGTCGTCGTACGACGCATGATGATCAGCGGCACCGTACGGTCCGGGTGAGGCGGGCGGGGTGGTCATGGCTCCTCCGGCGAGGCAGAAGATCGGCGAGACGGACGGTCGTGCTCGTGTGGGGGGGAGCATGGGGCTAGCTGAGAAGACTTCCCTGGAGTTCCGAGCGCAGCTCGGGCGTGAGCACGGTGCCCGCCCGGTCCACCAGCAGAGCCATCTCGTAGCCGACAAGACCGATGTCGGCCTCCGGGTGCGCGAGCACCGCGAGCGAGGAGCCGTCGGAGACCGCCATGATGAAGAGGAAGCCGCGCTCCATCTCCACGACGGTCTGGTTGACGCTCCCACCCTCGAAGATACGTGAGGCACCCGCGGTCAGCGAGGTCAACCCGGAGGCGACCGCCGCGAGTTGGTCGGCCCGGTCCCGGGGGAAGCCCTCGGACATCGCCAGGAGAAGGCCGTCGGCGGAGACCACCACCGTGTGCGACACCCCGGGGGTGTTCTCCACGAAGTTGGTGATCAACCAGTTCAGGTTCTGCGCCGCCTGGCTCATCGGACTCAACTAACGCTCCTGCTGGTGAGTGGGGCCGAGGCCCCGGTCGTTGCTGTCGGTGCCGCCGGCCTGGCGGCCCTGCTGGATGCCTCGACGGAGGTTGGTGAGACGGCCGCGGACAGCGTCCGGGGCGCGCGAGACCTGCGGTCCGGCGGGCTGCGCGGACTGCGTCTGGGCGGTGCCCTCCACCAGGTTGGCCCTGGGGACCCGGCGCGGCAGTCCTGAGGTCGTCACACCGCCGGCGGCCGGCTGGCGCAGCCGCTCGGCGCGACGCCAACGGTCGTCGTTCGGTGAGGCCTGCCAGTTCGCGCCGTTGCGCTGGGCGGGCGCGCCGCCGCTCGGGCGGGGGGCGGGCTGCCCCTCGGCCGGTCGCGACGCGGGCTGCTGGCGCACCTGCGGCATCGGCTGCGTCCGCGTGGTGTCCGGCGCCGGCTGCTGCTCCCGGCCCCCGGCCCGCGCGGCGAACCAACTGGACTCCATCTCCTCGAAGATGGGCGTCCGGGTGTTGGCGGTCGCGGTGGCCGGGATGGGGATGTCCAGCTCGGTGGTGTCGTCGCGGAGGTCGGCCGACGGGGTGCGGCCGTTCGGCTCGCCACGTCCGTCACGGCCGCCGGCGGTCGTGCCGGCGAAGCCGGGCCGACTGTATTCGCCGGTGCTCTCCGAGTCCTCGTGGCCGCGCGGCGTCTCGTCGGCGGTACGGCTGCGAGGTGCCTCGGTCGGCCCTTCGGGGCCGTCGGCCCAGCCGGGACGGCGCTCGTCGGTCGGCGGCGCCTCGGCCCGCTGCGGCTCGGGGCGGCGCGGCTCGGGGCGCTGCTGCTCGGAGCCCTGGGCGGGCAGCTCGCCTATCGGGCCGCGCGCGGGCAGCTGGCGCTGCTCACCGGGCGCACCGGCGCGGTCGGCCGGTGCCTGCGGG
>NZ_VJYK02000489.1 GCF_007097205.2 Streptomyces alkaliterrae | reverse complement strand
GGGGCGGGCAGTGCGTGCAGTTCGATGCGGCGCAGGCGGCAGCCGTCCAACGGGCGTCCGACCAGGGTGTGTTCGGGGCCTTCGGTCGGTCCGAGGAGGAGGGTTCCCGGGGTGAGGCGGCCGAGGTGGTGCCAGTGTCCGGCCCGGGTGGTGCCGACGGCGAAGAGGTCCATGGCGCCGTCCAGCACCAGCCACAGCACGTGCGGGCCCTCCAGGCCGATGCTGCGCGTCGACAACCGCTCGACGGGCGTGCCGAGTTCGCCGAGCGCGGCGACCACCGGGTCGACGCCGTGGGTCGCCGGGTGGACGCCGTACTCCGGCGTGACGTACGGGGACTCCGACACCTCAGTGCTCCCTGACCAGGGCCGCGTACGCGCCACCTGCTGCGAGCAGTCGGTCGTGGCGGCCGCGTTCGACGACCGCGCCGCGGTCGAGCACCACGATCTCGTCGCTGTCGCGCACGGTGGACAGCCGGTGGGCGATGACCACGCACGCGCAGCCGCGTCGGCGCAGGTTGTCGATGATGAGCTGTTCGGTGACCGCGTCCAGCGCGCTGGTCACCTCGTCGAGCACCAGCACGCTGGGGCGGCGTACGAGGGCGCGGGCGATCTCCAGCCGCTGGCGCTGCCCGCCGGAGAAGTTCCGGCCGTCCTGCTCGACGCGGCCGTACAGACCGCCCGGGCGGGCGGCGACCACGTCGTACAGCGCGGCGTCGCGCAGGGCGGCGGCCACCGCCTCGTCCGTCACCGACGGGTCCCACAGTGCGACGTTGTCCCGGACGGTGCCCTCGAAGAGGAAGACGTCCTGGTCGACGAAGGACACCGAGGCGGCGAGGGTGCCGCGCGGGATGTCCTCGATCCGCATGCCGTCCACGCGGATCACGCCCTCCCACGGCGTGTGCAGCCCGGCGACGAGCCGCGAGACGGTCGACTTGCCGCTGCCGGAGCCGCCGACGAGGGCGACCTGCTGGCCGGGGCCGACGCTGAGCGAGAAGTCCCGCAGGAGGGGTTCGTCGAGTGGGCTGTAGCCGAAGGTGACGTTGTCGATCTCGACGTGGCCGGTCAACCGCCTTGCGCCGCCTGCCTGTTCGGAACGGCGGAGCAGCGGGTCGGCGGGGAAGTTCTCCACGTCCTTGAGCCGGTTGACGTCGGCGCCGAAGTCCTGCACCCGGCCTACGACGCCGTTCAGCCGGGTGATGGGCGCGGTGAAGCTGGTGACCAGTGCCTGGAAGGCGACGAGCAGCCCGACCGTGAGGTGCCCCTCGACGGCGCGCAGGCCGCCGATCCACAGGATGAGCGCGCTGTTGAGCGCCGCGAGGGTGGGGGCGACCACGGCCAGCCAGGCGCTGGGCACGCCGAGGCGCTGCTGCACCTCCAGCGTGGTGGCGTGCTGGCCCGCCCAGCGGCGGAAGAAGCCGTCCTCGCCGCCGGTCGCCTTCAGCGTCTCGATGAGCTGGAGGCCGCTGTAGGAGGTGTTGGTGAGGCGGGCGGTGTCGGCGCGCAGCTTCTGCGTGTTGGTGGCGCGCAACCCGACGACGACCCGCATGGCCACGATGTTGAGCAGCGCGACGAGCACTCCGACGACGGTGAGGCCGGGGTCGTACGTCCACAGCAGTACGGCGTAGAGCAGCACGACGACGGCGTCGACGCCTGCGGCGGCCAGGTCCCTGGCGAGGGTTTCGGCGACGGTGTCGTTGGACTCCAGGCGCTGCACGAGGTCGGCCGGGTTGCGTTGGGTGTAGAACGCCACCGGCAGGCGCAGGAGGTGGCGGAGGAAGCGGGCGCTGCCGAGGGTGGAGGTGACCAGGCGGCCGCGCAGCAGGTTGGCCTGCTGCAGCCCGGTGAGGGTGGCGGTGAGCAGCAGGGCGAGCGCCATGCCCGCGAAGACCACGCCGAGGGTGGAGGTCTGCCCGCCGATCAGGAACTCGTCGACGTAGGTGCGGCTGAGCGCGGGCATCGTGGCGCCGACGACCACCAGCAGCAGGCTGGCGAGGACGGCCGCCGTGAGGGTGGCCGAGGTGCCGCGCAGCCGGGACGGGACGGCGCGCAGCACACCGGGTCGCCGCCCGCCGCGCCGGAAGCCGGGGCCGGGTTCGAAGGTGAGCACCACGCCGGTGAAGCTGGTGTCGAACTCCTCCAGGGGGACGAACCGGCGTCCCTTGTCGGGGTCGTTGACGTACGCGCCGCGTCGGCCGAAGCGGCGGCCCATGCCGTCGTAGACGACGTAGTGGTTGAACTCCCAGAACAGGATGGCCGGGCCCTTGAGCTGGGACAGTGCCGCCAGGTCCATCTGCATGCCCTTGGCGCGCAGGCCGTGGCCCCGGGCGGCGCGCAGCAGGTTCCCGGCGCGGGAGCCGTCGCGGGAGACGCCGCAGGCGATGCGCAGCTCCTCCAGCGGCACGTAGCGGCCGTGGTGCCCGAGCACCATCGCGAGTGCGGCGGCGCCGCACTCGACGGCCTCCATCTGGAGGACGGTCGGGGTGCGCACGGGGCGGGGCGTGCGGCCCCTGGGCAGTCCGCCGCCCCGGGCGCGCCTCCCGGCGGGGGCCCGGCGGCGTCGGCGGGCCCCGGGGTCGGGT
>NZ_VJYK02000488.1 GCF_007097205.2 Streptomyces alkaliterrae | reverse complement strand
CCCCAGGCCCCCGGCACCGCGAACCCCGCCACCGGTACCAGCGCCGCCACCGGTACCAGCGCCGCCACGGGCCGGACCGCGGAGGCGACCGGCTCCCGGACCGTCGAGGTGGCGGTGAACCGCGTCACGCCGGTCACCCCGCAGAAGAACGACACGCTCACCGTCAGCGGCACCGTCACCAACCGAGGCCGGTCGACGGTCACCGACGCGCGGATCGTCCTCTACTCCGGGCAGCGGCTCAACACCCGCAGCGCCATCGAGCAGGCGAGCAGCCGTACCGGCTTCCGACCCGGCCAGGACGGCGAGCAGGTCACCGGCCGGAACACCAGCCTCGACGTCGACGACCTCTCCGCCGGCCAGACCAGGTCCTTCACCCTGACCGTGCCCGTCAAGCGGCTGGAGTTGGACGCGGACGGCGTGTACCAGCTGGGGGTGGCGCTCAACGGCCAGAACCAGGCCGAGGCCTACCCGCACGTCCTCGGCATCGAGCGGACCTTCCTGCCCTGGCAGACCGCGGAGGCGAAGACCCGCACCCAGCTGACGTTCGTGTGGCCGCTCATCTCCTCCGCGCACATGACCGCGCGCACCGAGTCGAACCGGCAGCAGACCCCCGTGTTCCGGGACGACGGTCTCGCCGCGGACATCTCGCCGGGCGGTCGGCTGCACCAGATGGTCAACCTCGGCCGCGACCTGCCCGTGAGCTGGGTCGTCGACCCGGACCTGCTCGCCACCGTCGACGCCATGACCAAGCCGTACAAGGTGGAGACCCCCGACGGCGTTGTCGCCGGACAGAGCCAGCAGGCCGCCCGGGCCTGGCTGAACGACCTCCAGCGGGCCACCGAGGGGCGGGAGGTCGTCGCCCTGCCCTTCGGCGATCCGGACCTGGCCTCGCTCGCACACCGCGGGCGTACCGTCAGCGGCGCCCTGAACCATCTGCGGCCCGCCACCGAGGCCGCCGTCAAGACCGTCGAGACGATCCTGCACACCACCCCGAACACCTCGTTCGCCTGGCCGGTGGAGGGCGCACTCGACCCGTCCGTGGTGTCCGTGGCCACCTCCGCCGGCGCCCGCAAGATCCTCACCCGCAGTGACAGCCTCCGGGAGACCGGCGGGCTGCCCTACACCCCGACGGCCGCCCGGCCGATCGGCGGCGGGGTGACGGCCGTGTCCGCCGACGCCCGGCTGTCCAAGCTGTTCCGCGGCGACCTCACCCGTGCCGACGCCTCGACGCAGGCGGTCCAGCGGTTCCTCGCCCAGACGCTGTCCATCACCGAGCAGAAGCCCAACGCGCGGCGCAGCATCGTCGTCGCACCCCAGCGCATGCCCAGCGTCAGCGAGGCACGGACGATGGCACGGGCCGTCCGCGCGCTGGCCGACAACGGCCGCTGGGCGGAGTTCGCGGAACTCGGCGAGGCCGCAAAGGCCAAGCCGGACCCGAAGGCCCAGCAGCAGGTGCCGTCGGCCGACTCCTACCCGGCGAACCTGCGCAAGCAGGAGCTGGAGACCGACGCCTTCGAGGAGATCCAGCGCACCCGTTCCACGCTGGACGACTTCACCGTCATCCTCAGCCAGGACGACCGGGTCATCACCCCCTTCGGCGGGGCGCTGCGCCGGGAGCTGTCGACGTCCTGGCGAGGCAGGCCGGCGGAGGCCGCCGCCTACCGCGAGTCGGTCCAGGCGCACCTCACCGAGCTGACCCGGCAGGTCAGGCTGGTCCAGAAGTCCCGGATGACGCTCTCCGGGCGCAGCGCGACCATCCCGGTCACCGTCCAGAACAACCTCATCCAGCCCGTGGACGGCCTGGAGCTGCGGCTGACGTCCGGGCGCCGACTCGGTCTGGAGGTGAAGGAGGAGGTCAAGCCGGTCGTCGTGGAGGGCGGGCACAGCCAGTCGATCAAGTTCGACACCACCGCCAAGGCCAACGGCCGCTACTCCATGGAGGCCCAGCTCTTCACCAAGGACAACAAGCCCTACGGCCCGCCGATGAGCTTCCAGGTCGACGTCACGGAGATCACCTCGACCGTGCTGCTGGTCATCGCGGGCGGCATGCTGCTCGTGGTGCTCGCCGGAGTGCGGATGTACACGCAGCGCAAGCGGCGGGGTCCGCAGCCGGATCCCGACGCGCCGCTGGAACCGTCGGCCGCCGCGGAGGAGTCGTCACAGGAAGAGGAGCCGTCACGCGCGCAGGCGGCGTCAACCGGGCGGACGGCGTCGACCGGACAGGCAGCGTCAACCGGGACCGCTCGTCCGGAGGACGACTCGGGTGACTCTTCGGACACGTCCGGGCCGGGGAACACCGACACCCCCGGCACGGGTGAGAAGGTGGACCGTTGAGCCAGGTGTGGGACCGTGGTGAGCCCGCGGACGACGAGGTGGGGTAGCAGTGAACGTGCCGTACGACCGGGAGCCGGGCGAGGGCCGGGACCCGTACGCCGGGCAGCGCGGCGGACAGGACGGCGGGCAGGACCCCTACGTCCGGGACGCCTACCGCCGCGACCCGTTCCAGGGCCGCGACCCGGCGGCGCAGGACCCGGTGGACGAGGCGCTGTACGACCACCGTGAGCACCCGCCGCCGCCTCCGCCGCCCGGTGCCGCCGCGAGCCGCTACGA
>NZ_VJYK02000487.1 GCF_007097205.2 Streptomyces alkaliterrae | reverse complement strand
TCCCGCCCCCGGGCATTGGCGACAAGCGCGGCGACCAGGGCGCCGGCGGCGACCAGCAGCGCCACCAGGCTCGCGCCGTCACCGCGGTCGAGCTGCGTCCAGCCGAGGAACGCGGCCGCGGAGGCCAGCGCGGCGAGGCCGAGCCCGGCGGCGGCCCGGCGGGCGCGCAGCCGGATCTCGCCGACCGTCTTGAGCGCGGTGAACACCGCGCCGTGGAAGGTGAAGAGGGTCAGGGTGAGGACGCCGCCGAGCAGGGCGTGCGGGCCGAAGAGGTCCAGCAGGTTGCCGACGAACTCCTTGTCGGGGCCGATGGGTACGCCGCGCACGATGTTGGCGAAGACGACGCCCCACAGGAACGCGGGGATCAGCGAGGACCAGAAGATGGCGCGTTCCCAGTTCCGCTGCCAGTTCTCCTCCGGCCGCTTGGCGCGGTACTCGAAGGCGACGCCGCGCACGATGAGGGAGAGCAGGATCACCAGCAGCGGCAGGTAGAAGCCGGAGAAGAGCGTCGCGTACCAGTCGGGGAACGCGGCGAACGTGGCGCCGGCGGCGCTCAGCAGCCACACCTCGTTGCCGTCCCAGACGGGCCCGATGGTGTTGATCAGCACGCGCCGCTCCTGGCGGTCGCGGGCCAGCCCGCGGGTGAGGACGCCGACGCCGAAGTCGAATCCCTCCAGGAAGAAGTAGCCGGTCCACAGGACGGCGATCAGCACGAACCAGATCTCTGGGAGTTGCATCACGGTCTCCTTCGGGCCTCAGTACGAGAAGGCCATGGGCTTGTCGGGCTCGTTCCGGTCGCCGCCGATGCGGGTCGGCGGGTTCAGGTCGGCCTCGGTCAGCTCGGGCGGGCCGGCCTTGGCGTACTTGAGGATCAGCCGCACCTCGATGACCGCGAGGATCGCGTAGAGCAGTGTGAACACCGACATCGAGATGATCACTTCGACCTGGGAGACGTTCGGTGAGACGGCCGAGGAGGTGGGCAGCACTCCGTAGACGGCCCACGGCTGGCGGCCCATCTCGGTGAAGATCCAGCCCCAGGAGCTGGCGATCAGCGGGAAACCGATGGTCAGGACGGACAGCCGCCAGTACCAGTCGCCGAGCCGGGAGCCGAGCGGCCGGTTCCTGGTCAGCGCGAGCGTCGGCACCTCGTCCTCGCCGGTGCGCAGTCCGGGCGCGAGGAAGAGCTTGCGGCGGGTGAGCCAGAGTCCGGCGAGGCCGACCGCGAGGGAGGCCATGCCGAAGCCGATCATCCAGCGGAAGCCCCAGTAGGCGACGGCGATGTTGGGCCGGTAGTCGCCGAGGCCGAACAGCGCGTCGTAGCGCTCCTTCAGGGCCTCGTTGGTGTCGTTGATGCCGGGCACCGGGTCGCGGAAGTTGTCGTGGGCGAGGAAGGACAGCAGGCCGGGTATCTCCACCGCGACCTTGTTGTGCCCCTTGTCGACGTCGCCGATCGCGAAGAGCGAGAAGGGCGCGGGGCCCTCGGTCTCCCACAGCGCCTCGGCGGCGGCCATCTTCATCGGCTGCTGCTCGTACATGATCTTGCCGAGGCGGTCGCCGGTGACCGCGACGAGCAGTCCGGAGATCACCAGGGTGACCAGGCCGACGCGCAGCGAGGTGCGCATCACGGGGATGTGCTTGCGCTTGCGCAGGTGCCAGGCGGCGATGCCGACCATGAACGCGCCGCCGGCGAGGAACGCCGCGGCGATGGTGTGGAAGAACTGGGCGACGGCGGTGTTCTGGGTGAGGACGAGCAGGAAGTCGGTCAGCTCTGCGCGGCCGGTCTCCTCGTTGATGCGGTAGCCCACCGGGTGCTGCATCCAGGAGTTGGCGGCCAGGATGAAGTACGCGGAGAGGATGGTGCCGATGGCCACCATCCAGATGCAGGCGAGGTGGATGCGCTTGGGCAGCCGGTCCCAGCCGAAGATCCACAGGCCGATGAAGGTGGACTCGAAGAAGAAGGCGATCAGCGCCTCGAACGCCAGCGGGGCGCCGAAGACGTCGCCGACGAACCGGGAGTAGTCGGACCAGTTCATGCCGAACTGGAACTCCTGGAGGATGCCCGTCACGACGCCGAGGGCGATGTTGATCAGGAAGAGCTTGCCCCAGAACTTGGTCGCGGCCAGGTACTTGGGGTTGGCGGTGCGCACCCAGGCGGTCTGGAGACCGGCGGTGAGCGAGGCCAGGGAGATCGTCAGGGGGACAAACAGGAAGTGGTAGACGGTGGTGATACCGAACTGCCAGCGCGCCAGTGTCTCCGGCGCCAGTGCGAGATCCACGTCGTTCTCTCCTTCGCTCGCCCCGCATCAGTCCGCCCGAGCCGGGGCGACCGATCCGGCAAACCGTCCGTGCATTCGGGATCTTCTTGCGCATACACGGCACGCTTGTGAATGTGAATGCATTCACAAGGCCATTATGTCGCACGCCTGAGCGATCCCCGCAAGGGGGTCCCCTCTTCCCAGAACTTCAACAAAATGTTGAACTTGGGCCATGAGCACGCACACCACCACCGGCACCGGTCCGGGCACCGGCCCGGACACCGTCACCGTCCACATCGGCTGGCCCGGCGGCCGCATCACCGCCCACCTCGCCCCCACCGCGACCACCCGGGCGCTGCTC
>NZ_VJYK02000486.1 GCF_007097205.2 Streptomyces alkaliterrae | reverse complement strand
GGGCAAGGTGCGGCGCGCGGGGGGCCGTGGATGAGACGGCGCCCCGGTCGCGGCTGGTCAGGGCCTAGACTCCCGTGCGTACAGATCGTCGACCCGGAACCGTGGCAGCGCGGGACGCGCACGCGGAACGGGCGGCGGGACTGATCGCGAGACGGGACACGAGACAACAGGGACGGATGTCGTGCCGGACTACTTCCACGGCTACTCGGTCGTCGGGCTGGTGGCGGTCGTCGGCGTGCTCTTCGTCGCCGTGGCCTTCGCCGGCGGGCGGCTGCTGCGGCCCGTCGTGCCGACGCGCGAGAAGATGCTGACGTACGAGTGCGGCGTCGATCCGGTGGGCGAGGACTGGGCGCACACCCAGGTCCGCTACTACGTCTACGCCTTCCTCTACGTCATCTTCGCGATCGACTCGATCTTCCTGTTCCCCTGGGCGACGATCTTCGCCGCGGCCGGGTTCGGGGCGGCCACGCTGGTGGAGATGTTCATCTTCCTCGGGCTGCTCGCCATCGGTCTGCTCTACGCATGGAAGAAGGGCGTCCTCACATGGACGTGACACGCGCCGACCTCCCCGAACCGCGCCGGCTGGGCGCGCTGGCCCGGCTCGCGCCGGAGCCCATGAAGGTGATCCTCAACTGGGGACGCCGCTACAGCCTGTGGGTCTTCAACTTCGGCCTGGCCTGCTGCGCGATCGAGTTCATCGCCGCGTCGATGTCCCGGCACGACTTCATCCGGCTGGGCGTCATCCCGTTCGCGCCGGGCCCCCGGCAGGCGGACCTGATGGTCGTCTCCGGCACCGTCACCGACAAGATGGCGCCCGCGGTGAAGCGGCTCTACGAGCAGATGCCGGAGCCGAAGTACGTGGTGTCGTTCGGCGCCTGCTCCAACTGCGGCGGGCCGTACTGGGACTCGTACTCGGTGACCAAAGGCGTCGACCAGATCATCCCCGTCGACGTGTACGTGCCCGGTTGCCCGCCGAGGCCCGAGGCGCTGCTGCAGGGCATCCTCAAGCTCCAGGAGAAGATCGCCGAGGAGTCGCTGGGCGACCGCTACGGGCGGACAGGTGGCCCGGCGGCCTCGCCGGCGGCGCTGACCAGCGGGCTGGTCACCCCGCCGTCGGTGCCCGCGACGGGCGCGACGCCCGCGGCCGGGGCGACGCCCGCGGCCGGGGCCGGCGAGCCGGGAGAGGCGGAGAAGTGAGTCAGGAAGCGAACCGGCCGGGCCCGGACGCCGAGGACACCGAGGGCGTCGAGGGTGCCGGCGGTGCGGAGGCGCCCGAGGCGGCGGAGGTCGCCGTCGGGTGGTTGCCCGCACCGGCGCCGCAGGTCTTCGGGCCGGGCGCGAGAGCGGCCGAGGCGTACGACCTGCTGACAGTGGACGTGCCCGCCGAGCGCTGGAAGCACGCCCTCACCACCGCCCGGGACGAACTCGGTTGCAGCTACTTCGACTGGCTGAGCGCCGTCGACGAACCGGGCACCGGCTTCCTCGTCTCCGCACACGTCGTCGCGCTGCCGACGACGGGTGGTGTCGCACCGCGCCGACTGCTGCTGCGCACCACCGTGCCGCACGACGCCGCCGAACTCCCGACCGTCACCGACGTCTACGCCGGTGCCGCCTGGCACGAGCGTGAGACGCACGAGATGTTCGGCGTCGCGTTCACCGGACACCCGCACCTGACGCCGCTGCTGCTGCCGGACGGCTTCGAGGGCCATCCGCTGCGGAAGGACTTCGTGCTCGCGGCCCGGGTCGCCAAGGCCTGGCCGGGCGCCAAGGAACCCGGCGAGGGACCGGACCACGGCCCGAAGCGACGTCAGATGCTGCCGCCCGGCGTGCCGGACCCGAACGAGTGGGGCCCGCTGAAGGGGCAGCTGCCGCCCGCACCGGCCCGCCCGGCGCGCGGCCGCGCCGCCGCCGGCGAGCGCCCCGCCCGCCGTACGCGCACGGCCGCCGCCGGCTCCGCCTCCCAGGCGGGGGCGGCCGGCGCCGGTGCTGCCGCCGGGGAGCGGCCGGCACGTCGTGCCCGTAGCGTGGGCGAGGGTTCCGCGAGCCAGCGCACGACGGGCGCCGCGGAGACGGCCGGTTCGGCCGCCGACTCCTCCGACAGGGCCGGTACGGGACAGACGAGTTCGCCGGCGACACCCAGCGGCTCCCGGCTCGTCGCCACCACCCGGACCCCGGGCGCCGCGGCGAGCATCCCGGCCACGACGTCGGCGGTCTCGTCCACCACGTGCTCGCAGTTGTCCAGCAGGAGGAGCGGGGAACGGTCGGCGAGCGACCGCCCCAACCACGCGCCCGGCGCGGACGGCCGGGCGACCGGCCCCCGGTCGTCGCGGATGCCGAGGACCCGGGCCACCACCCCCTCCACCTCTCCGGCGGCCTCCGCCGGCACGCCGGCCAGCTCGGCCATCCAGACGCCGTCGGCGTGGTCGGAGACCAGCCTGGCCGCCACCTCGACGGCAAGCCGCGTCTTGCCGACCCCGCCGGGCCCGGTCAGCGTCACCAGCCGGGCCGACCGCAGTCTGCCGACCAGGTCGGCGACCAGCGCGGTGCGGCCGACCAGCGGGGTGAGCGGCGCCGGCAGGTTTGTCGCCGACCGACGCTCGTCGCAGGCGACGGCACCCGCTCCC
>NZ_VJYK02000485.1 GCF_007097205.2 Streptomyces alkaliterrae | reverse complement strand
CCGCCACCCCCGCCCAGCGGCGGCGGCAAGGGCAAGACGATCGGCCTGGTGGTCGGCGCGGTCGTCCTCGTCGGCGCGATCATCGGCGGCGCCGTCCTCGTCCTCGGCGACGACGACAAGGGCCCGAACAACGCCGGCAAGAACTCCGTGGTGACCGACGACGGCGCCCACAAGCTGGAAGCGCCCCCGAAGATCGGCAAGTTCACCAAGCAGGCAAGCCTGGGCCAGGGTCTGGAGGCGCAGATCGAACGGGACGTCAAGCACCTGCCCATCGAGGACCCCGAATCCCTCTTCGCGAGCTACAGCACGGTCGACGCCTCCGACCCGAGCAAGCTCGACCCGGCCGCGCTCGCGACGATGGAGACGCTCGGCTACGTCGGGGCCTGGGGAAAGATCAACGATCCCGACGCCGCCGTTGACAAGTACTTCGACGTGTTGAAGCAGGGGTCCCGCCCTGGGGGGCAGATCGAGCTGATCGGCGACGTGCGAGCGGTGACCCCGCCGGGGCTGAGCGGCGCGGTCATGAAGTGCCAGGAAACCAAGATCACCATTCAGCCCGGTCAGCCCCCGCAGCAGAGCGCCACCTGTGTCTGGGCGGACAAGAGCACGCTCGGTGCCGTGTCCCCCGGCAAGAGCCCGCTGGGCGGCGGCACGACCGTGGACGCGGCCGCTCGCCTGGCCGTGGAGGTCCGCGACAACACCCGCGTCGCCGCCGACTGACACGCGAGGCTGTTTCACTTCCCGGCCCCGGCGCAACGACGTGCGCCGGGGCCGACGTGTGTGACGGCCGCCGTTGTCCGGTTTCCGTGACCCTGCGCTCACAGCGAACAGTTCCCTGAGCGGGATGGCACCCGCCTGCCTGCGCGTTAGGGTCCATGGATACGAGGGCAGGGGAGTCCCCGAAGCCGCGTAAGCGGCTTGGCAGCGGGGCCCCGGCCCCAGCAGAAGACGCTGAGACGGCCGTTGCCGTCAGAGACGAGCAGGTGGATACGTGACGAATCTGATGCCTTCCGCCGCCGGCGAGCCGTCCATCGGCGGTGGCCTCGGCGACCAGGTCTACAGCCGACTGCTCGGCGAGCGGATCATCTTCCTCGGCCAGCAGGTGGACGACGAGATCGCCAACAAGATCACGGCCCAGATGCTGCTCCTCGCCGCCGACCCGGACAAGGACATCTACCTCTACATCAACAGCCCCGGCGGCTCGGTGACGGCCGGCATGGCGATCTACGACACCATGCAGTACATCCCGAACGACGTCGTCACCATCGGTATGGGCATGGCCGCCTCGATGGGCCAGTTCCTGCTGACCGGCGGCAGCGCCGGCAAGCGCTTCGCCCTGCCGAACACCGACATCCTGATGCACCAGGGTTCCGCCGGCGTCGGCGGTACCGCCTCGGACATCAAGATCCAGGCCGAGTACCTGCTTCGCACGAAGAAGCGGATGGCCGAGATCACCGCGCTCCACACCGGCCAGACCGAGGAGACCATCATCCGCGACGGTGACCGCGACCGCTGGTTCACCGCCGAGGAGGCCAAGGACTACGGCCTGATCGACGAGATCATCTCCGCTGCTTCGGGCGTCCCGGGCGGCGGCGGCACCGGCGCGTGAGCCGCACGGCCGGCCGGCCGCACCCCAGCCAAGCCCACTCGAACGCCAGCAGGATGGTGAACACACCGATGAACAACTTCCCGGGCGCCTCCGCCAGCGGCCTCTACACGGGCCCGCAGGTGGACAACCGCTACGTCGTCCCGCGATTCGTGGAGCGCACCTCCCAGGGTGTGCGCGAGTACGACCCGTACGCGAAGCTCTTCGAGGAGCGAGTGATCTTCCTCGGCGTGCAGATCGACGACGCCTCCGCCAACGACGTGATGGCGCAGCTGCTGTGCCTGGAGTCGATGGACCCGGACCGCGACATCTCCATCTACATCAACAGCCCCGGCGGCTCGATGACGGCGCTGACCGCCATCTACGACACGATGCAGTTCGTGAAGCCGGACATCCAGACGGTCTGCATGGGTCAGGCCGCCTCCGCCGCCGCCGTGCTGCTCGCCGCCGGTACGCCCGGCAAGCGGATGGCGCTGCCCAACGCCCGGGTGCTCATCCACCAGCCGTCGACCCAGACCGGCCGGGAGCAGCTGTCGGACCTGGAGATCGCGGCCAACGAGATCCTGCGGCTGCGCAGCCAGTTGGAGCAGATGCTGTCCCGGCACTCCAACAAGACGGTCGAGCAGGTGAGCGAGGACATCGAGCGCGACAAGATCCTCACCGCCGAGGAGTCGCTCGCCTACGGTCTCGTCGACCAGATCGTCAGCACCCGCAAGATGACCGCCGGCGTGAGCTGACCGGCGACCGGGGGCGACGACCCTCCCCGTGGCGCGGCTCGGTGTTCGCGAGCCCTGCCGTACGAGTCCCGTACGAGCCGCGCCCGGGGGGCCCGAACGGGGGCCGGACAGGTACCGTCGAAGTCAGGCACCAGGAGCGCTGGACCCAGCGGCTCCCAGGCGAAGGGGATGCACCTCGTGGCACGCATCGGTGATGGTGGCGATCTGCTGAAGTGTTCTTTCTGCGGGAAGAGTCAGAAGCAGGTGAAGAAGCTTATCGCAGGTCCTGGTGTGTATATCTGTG
>NZ_VJYK02000484.1 GCF_007097205.2 Streptomyces alkaliterrae | reverse complement strand
CCGCCACTCCCCGCCCGCTCACGCTTGGTTACCGCCCATGACCTCATGGTCAACGTTCCAGTCACATCATCGCCACTCCGTAACCCGAGTGCGTCGCCGCTCGTTGTGGGGTTTGCAGACTCCCCGACGGGCCGCCGCGTCCACCCGTCATCACTCGATCGGGTGGAGCTTCGGATTCCGCGCAACCCTCCCCCTGAGGCCGGGAGTCAACCGTGCTGACGAGAGGAGGTGCCGCCTGTGATCGGATCCGTGTCCACCAACCGGCGGGCCAACGCCTTCGCCCAGGCGCTCGGCGCTCCCGAGACCCCGGACGCTTCGGCCGACTCCACGGCCCCGGCCCCGGACGAGGAGCCGGAGGCGACGGGCGACGCGCAGACCAGAGCCGTCCGGAGCGCCGCGCCGGACGAGACCGACGATCACGAACAGGCCGCGCTGCTCGCGGTGGCCGACGGCCTGGCCGCGCTGCCCAGGCCGCAGCTCGACCCCGAGGTGAAGACCGTCCAACGGGCCCAGCTCATCGCGGCGATGGAGGCCCAGTTCGCCGGCGGCCAGGTGCCCGAGCAGCGCGGCACGAGCGGCCGCGGCGCCCACCGGGCGACGCCCCTCGGCGGGCTCGGCAAGCTCCGCCCCAAGTCCCGCCTCACCAAGGGCCTGGCGGCCGGCGGGCTCACCGTCGGCGTCGCGGCGGGCGCGTTCGGCGGTGTCGCCGCCGCCAGCACCGACGCCCTGCCCGGCGACCGCCTCTACGGCCTCAAGCGCGGCATGGAGGACCTGAAGCTCGACATGGCGGGCAGCGACGTCTCCCGGGGCCGCCTCCACCTCGACCACGCGTCCACCCGGATGCACGAGGCCCGCCGGCTCATGGAACGCGGCCGCTCAGGACCGCTCGACCACGAGTCGCTCGGCGAGGTCCGCAAAGCGCTCAACGCCATGAGCAGCAACGCCGACGAGGGCCGGCGGCTGCTCAGCGCGGCGCACGAGCGGGACGGCGACCTCGGGCCGCTGCGCGCCCTGTCGGCGTTCGCCGAGTCCCACAGCGGCGGCTGGGAGGAGCTGCGCGGTCTGCTGCCGGTACAGCTCCGTGATGTCGGCGAACAGGTCAACTCGGTGTTCGACGCCATAAAGAGAGACGTTTCTCCGATCCGGGAGCTGGCACCCAGCCAGCCCGGGGACGACACCCCGGGCGGCGAGAGCCCGGCCGAACGCGAGGTCGGCGGGGCGGAGCGGAACCAGCAGCGCCCCGCGCCGGAGGACGCCCCCGACGGCAAGCCCACCGAGAAGGACGGCGCCGCCTCGTCGAGCCCGAGCGCGCCCGAGGGCCACAAGCCCGACCCGGAGGAGAAGCCGGACGGACTCGTCGGCGGCGGAGGCGGACTGCTCGACCCGCCGCTCACCGAGAGCGGCGGGCTCACCTCCGGCACCGGCGACAGCGACAGCACCGCGCCGGACATCACCATCCCGCCGCTGCTCCCCGGCGGCCTGCCCGGCCTGAGCCTCGACACCTCCCGCGAGGACTGAGCCGAACCGAGGCGGGCGGGTCGCGCCCTCGCGACCCGCCCGCCTCGGTGTTGTCCCGCCCCGCTCAGAAGAAGACCGAGCGGCGGCGCACCAGCAGCTCGTACAGGCTGTGCTGGATCGTCTCCCGCACCTGGTCGGTCAGGTTGAACATCAGCATCGGGTCGTCCGCCGCCTCCGGCGGATAGCCGTCCGTCTCGATCGGCTCGCCAAACTGGATCGTCCACTTCGTCGGCAGCGGCACCGCGCCCAGCGGCCCGAGCCAGGGGAACGTCGGCGTCAGCGGGAAGTACGGGAAACCGAGCAGCCTCGCCAACGTGCGCGAGTTGCCCAGCATCGGGTAGATCTCCTCCGCGCCGACGATCGAGCACGGCACGATCGGCACCCGCGCCCGCAGCGCCGTCGACACGAAGCCGCCCCGGCCGAACCGCTGGAGCTTGTAGCGCTCGGAGAACGGCTTGCCGATGCCCTTGAAGCCCTCCGGCATCACCCCGACCACCTCGCCGCGCTCCAACAGCCGCTGGGCGTCGTCGGCGCAGGCGAGCGTGTGCCCGGCCTTGCGGGCCAACTCGTTCACCACCGGCAGCACGAAGACCAGATCCGCCGCGAGCAGCCGCAGATGGCGGCCGGCGGGATGGTGGTCGTGCACGGCCACCTGGAGCATCAGCCCGTCCCACGGCAGCGTCCCGGAGTGGTTGGCGACGATCAGCGCCCCGCCATCGTCCGGCACGTTCTCCAGCCCGCGCACCTCCACCCGGAAGTACTTCTCGTACAGGGGCCGGATCAGGGACATCAGGACGTGGTCGGTGAGCTCGGCGTCGTAGCCGAAGTCGTCGACCTCGTACTCGCCGGTGACCCGCCGCCGCAGGAAGGACAGGCCGCGGGCGGCCCGCTCGTCCCAGCCCTCGCCCAGCAGCCGGTCCAGCAGCGGCTGGTCCGCCGGATCGGCCCCGGCGCCGGTGTCCTCGGCCGCCGTCCCGGTCCGCGCGCCCGGCAGCCTCAGCGGCTCCGCGGGTACCCCCGGGCCCGGGGCGGCGGGTCCGGCGCCCGCCGCCGAGGCGGCCTCCGGGGCCGCCGTACGGGCCTGTACCGGCCCGCCGCCGCCCCGCCGGGGCGGCGGGCCCCGGAGGC
>NZ_VJYK02000483.1 GCF_007097205.2 Streptomyces alkaliterrae | reverse complement strand
GTGGGCGAGGAGGAGGGCGATGTCGTCGGGGCGGTCGGTGTTGCGGCGGGCCTCGCCGACCAGGCGGTCGGCGAGCTCGTCGAGGGAAGCGGTCGCCGTGTGTGCCAGACGTGTCCGCAGAGCGTCGATGCCGTGCTCCAGGTCCTCTCCGGGTTCTTCCACCAGTCCGTCGGTGTACAGGGCGAGCAGGTCGCCGGGGGCGAGGCGGAAGGTGGTGGCGGGGTACTCGGCGTCGGGTAGGACGCCGAGCAGTGTGCCGCCCGGCGCGTCCACCACTTCCGTTCTTCCGTCCGGGTGGCACAGGACCGGGGGGAGGTGGCCCGCGCGGACCATGGTGGCCTCACCCGAGGACTGGTCCAGTTCCACGTAGCAGCAGGAGGCGAAGAGCCCGGACTCCGCGTCGGCGAGCTGCCGGTTCACGCGACGCATGACTTCCTGGGGAGGCAGGCCCGCGCCAGCCAACGCCCCGACCGCGCTGCGGAGTTGACCCATGACGGCGGCCGCCGCCACGTTGTGGCCCTCGACGTCGCCGATACACAGTGCCACTCCCCGCTCGCTGGTGAGCACGTCGTACCAGTCACCGCCGATCTCCATGCCCTGTGTGCCGGGCAGGTAGCGGGCGCAGACCACGACGCCGGGCACCTCGGGGAAACGGCGGGGCAACAGCCCACGCTGCAGACCGCGCGCGAGCGCGGACTCCAGATCGAACAACCGGGCCCTCTCCAGCGCCTGAGCGACCAGGCCGCCCAACGCCGTCAGCGCCGCGCGTTCCTCAGCACTGAAGACCCGCTGCCGGTCGAAGCCGAGGATGCACGAACCCACCTGGCGGCCGGAGGCGATCAGCGGGACAAACGCCCATGCGCTCATCTCGTCGAGCGGGATACCGGGGTAGGCAGCCAGCAACTGGCGCGGGGACTCGAAGAACATCGGCACCCCCTGCGTCAACGCCTGCACTCCAGGGAGTGACGCATCCAGCGCGACGCCTTCGAACTCGTCGAGGAAGCCGTCAGGGTAGCCGGACTGACGGGCCAGGTACATCCGGCGGTCCCGGACGACATAGATCGCCATCTCCCGGCCGCCGGACAACGGGAGGAGCTGGTCAACCACCACATCGCACACCTGACGGACCGTCACCGCCTCAGTGAGCACGCTCGCCATATGCACAATGTGATAAAGCGCACCCGGACCAGTCGCGGCAGAACCGAAGCCCACCGGCGGCTGCACCAACCCACCACCCGACAACTCCGGCCCACTCGGCACACCACTACGGACAACACGCCCCGTCAAGCCATGCACATCCGGAAAAAGATAGAAAACCAGACTCTCCCCCGCCGGATCACACACCACAAACGACGTCGACTCCTGGGAGAGCATCGCCGAGCGGTACCGGTCCTCGTAGGCGGGGTCGGACAGCCACGGCACGACGTCCCACGGGTAACAGCCCACCAGTTCGTCCCGCGCCACGCCCAGCAGTTCCTCGAGCCGCCGGTTGGCGTAAGTCAGGCGTCCGTCCTGGTCGAGTGAGAACACTCCGTCAGGGAGCCGCTCAGCAGCCTCCACCGCGGCGGCGCTCTGGCCGACGTCGACCACCACCCCGACCAGTCGGCCTCCTCCGGCGGCGTCTCCGCCGCGGGCCACTCTTCCCCACAGTTCCACCGATCGGGGCCGGCCACCGCGGTCGAGCACCCTGAAGCGGCGGCCCAGTACCCGGCCGGCGCGGTCCGCGTCCTCGACGCACGCCTCCAGTTCGTGTCGGTCGTCCGCCAGCACCCGGCCCGTCACCCCGCTCACGGGGCCTTGGTACTCCCCCGGTCGGATACCGAGGATCGCGCAGCACTCACCGTCGGCGTTGATCGTCCCGGTTTCCAGGTCCCACTGGAAGAGGCCGACCCGTACGCCGGTGATCGTCTCTCCGGGTAGGCGTACCGCGATCGGTTCACCGTCGTAGCGCAGCGAGTCGCCCGGGGTGACGTGGCCGGCGAGGGCGGTGCCGAGGCGGTTGACCACCGCGCGCAGTCGGCGGCGCTGTACTCCGGCCGCCCCGGCGCGGCCGACGGCGGCGCGCACCACGAAGACCACCGCCCGCACCTCTCCGGCCACCCTGACCGGTACGCACAGTGAGCCGAACGGGTACGGGAGTGCCGCGGCGAACTGGGGGAAGCGTCGGACCCGCTCCTCCGCGTCGTTCAGGAACACGCCGCGGCCGGTGCGGAAGCACTCAGCGGCCGGCAGCCGGCCGCTGAGCGGAACCCGCCACCACGAGCGCACCAGGGAGCGGGGCATCCCGGTCACCATGACCAGTACCAGTGAGCGGCCGTCGGCGGAGAGCAGGTAGATCCCGCCGCCGTAGCCGCCGCCCACGCGTACCGCCTTGACCAGGGTCCTTGCGAAGGCTCGGCGAAGTTCCTCGGGGAGGGCCCACGCGGTCGGGGTCGGCCCGGCGGGTTCGTTCCGGGCGTGTGGGGGCCGGCCCCCCTGTCCGGTGGGCCCGGTACTCGGCGGGTCGTGTGCCATCGCTGCGCTGGTCCTCCCTGACCTGGTCGTCGCGACCCGTTGGTCCCAGGGGCTCCGCCCGACGCCGCTCGGGCGTCCGGTGTCCCGTTGGCCGTCCGCTGTGGCCTTCCAGCCTCAGCATCTCCCAGGTCTGTCTCTTATACAGATCT
>NZ_VJYK02000482.1 GCF_007097205.2 Streptomyces alkaliterrae | reverse complement strand
GCGGGAGGGGGAGTCGTGCTCAGCGAGAAGTTGTACTTCAGCAGTGGGGCGGTGCCGGTCGGGGAGCGGTTCGAGCGGTGGCGGGAGCACATGCGGGGTTCCCTCTCGCCCATGGACGTGCGGAGTCCCCACCGGGAGGACTTCCGGGCGGAGTTGCGGGTGTTGGAGCTTGGGGCGCTTTCGGTGTGGCCGGCGAGTTACCAGGCGTTGACGTTCGACCGTTCGCCTCGGCTGGTCCGGGAGGCGGATCCGGAGACCTGCCACGTGCTGCTGGTACTCAGCGGCGAGGCGGAGGCGAGTTGGGGCAAGTCGCGGGTCGGATACGGGCGTTACGACCTGTTGACGACGGTGTCGTCCGCGCCGGCGCGGGTGCGGACTGAGCCCGCCGAGGTGGGCGGACTGGTGCGGTCGGTGGGGGTGGAGGTGCCCAGGTCCGCCATTCCGCTGCCTGCCGGGCAGGTGGACCGGGTGGTGGGTCGGTGCCTGTCCGGGCGCGACGGTCCGGGCGCGCTGCTCGCGCTCACCCTCACCCAGCTGGCCCGGCGGAACTCCGGCTATCGGGCCGCCGACGTGCCGCGCCTCGAACTGGTGCTCGTCGACCTGCTGACCGCGCTGTTCGCCCACGCGTGCGACGCGGAGAGCGCGCAGCCGGCGGAGGACAGGAAGCGTGTGCTGAGGCTGCGGATCCGCGCCTTCATCCGGCAGAACCTCGCCGATCCGGAGCTCGGTCCCGCGCTGGTGGCGAGCGCCCACCACATATCGGTCCGCTATCTGCACCGGCTGTTCGAGGACGAGCCGGAGACGGTCGCGGACAGCATCCGCCGGCAGCGGCTGGCGGGGGCCCGCCGGGATCTGTCCGACCCGGCGCTGGCGGCCGTATCGGTCCAGGACATCGCCGCGCGGTGGGGTTTCCGGCATCACGCCGCGTTCACGAGGGCGTTCCGCGGCGCGTTCGGGACCTCCCCGTCCGGACACCGCCGGACGGCCCCGGTCCTGGCGGCGGCCAGGAGCTGAGGCCGGCGGCGACGGGTCAGCGCGCAGTGACGGTGCCTACCAGCACTTGCCGGACTTCTCGTGCGTGGTCCAACTTCCGTCCGCCCGGGACATGATCCGCACCTGGAGGTTCCGCTTCTCCAGGGGTGAGGCTTTCCACTGGCCGGTGCGGGAGCTGTAGTGGCGGCCGTTGGTGATGCCGTTCCACTTGCGGTACTCGTTGACCGAGTCGACGGTCTTGTTGAACTTCCAGCCGCCGGCGCGGCCCAGCGCCGTCGTGCTGTGGCCGACCTCGTGCCTCACGTTCCGCACCTTGGTGCCGGTCCCCTCCCAGGACTTGTGCACGGTGTAGCGGAACAGCCGGTGGCCGAGCCCGTTCCGGAAGTCCCGCTTGGCGGTCAGCCTGCACGAGCCCGCCCTCGCGAGCGCGCTCGGCGTCCCCGTACTCGCCGCCGCCACCGCCGTGTCCTCGGCGACGACCTCGACCGGGACGGTCAACGCCCGGTGGCCGGGGTCCCGGTAGGCGTCCCGGGCGGCCGCCTCGGAGAGGCCGCCGACCCTCATGGCCGCCGCCACGAAGTCCTTCTCGCTCATCGCGGCCTGGACCGCGGTCTTCGCGTCCCCGGCCGGCGTCTCGGGGGTGGGAGCCGCGTGCGCGACGCCGCCGGTGAACGCGGCGGCGAGAGCGATCGCCGCGCCGAGCACGGCCGTGGTCCTGCCGTTCGTCTTCATTCGTGTTCTCCCCGTCCTGGAGGGCCGGACGCGGCGAGACCCCGACGGTCCCGGCGCTGCCGGCTCTCGGTCTGATGACAAGACGGGCCCCGAGGGGGGATCTCCGGAGCCCGTCTTGTCCCCCGCACTCGAAGATTTCACGGCGCGGCAGACGACGACTTGACGCCAGACGCACACCCTCTTGATCCCTCGCGCACCCGTCGCGGCCATTCGCGGCCATTCGCGGCCCTTCGCCGTCAAGCGGCACGCGAATAGGGGGACGGTGACCTCCTTGCCGGAAGACCCGTCGGCCCGGCTCTGCGAGGACGACCGCGACACCGCCGTGCGGCGCGTGCGCGAGGCGTACGCCGAAGGGCTCGTCTCGCACGAGGAGTCGGACCAGCGCCTCGACCAGGTGCTCGCCGCCGGAACGCATGGCGAGCTTGTGTCGGCGATGGCCTCCCTTCCGGAGAAGCGCCCGGGCGCGGCGTCGACGATCACGGCGGCGGGCGGGACGATCAGGCGGCGTGGCGCCTGGCGGTGCCTCGGGCGCTCACGGTCGAGTCCGCGTTCGGCAGGGTGCGCCTGGATCTGTCTCGGGCCGTCATCGAGCATCCGGTCGTCGAGATCGAGCTGCGGCTGGGGAGCGGCGGTGGCCGCATCACGGTGCCGCGTGACGCGGTCCTCGACGTCGAGGGGCTGAGCACCGGATGGAAGGACCTGCGTTACACGCCGCGGCGGCCCTCCCGCCCCGGCGGACCGGTGATCCGCTTCTCGGGTGCCGTGGGCTTCGACAGGCTGAGGATCCGCCACGCCCGCCGCTGAATCCCGCCCAGCCGGCTGAGTGCGCCGACCACCCGCCGGCCACGACACGTCGGGGGCCGCCACCCCCGCGCCGCGCGTCAGCGCCCCGCAGCGCGGTTTGTCCGGGGAGGTGTCGTGGCGTCGAGCGCGGCGGCGGGCGGGGTCTCTGCG
>NZ_VJYK02000481.1 GCF_007097205.2 Streptomyces alkaliterrae | reverse complement strand
CCCCCGCCTTCACCACCTTCGTGGCAAGCATCAAGACCGGCACCCTCCCCACTCCCTGATCCCCACGGGAACACCACTGCCGGGCTCCACAGCACGGGCACCCCGCGCACCACGAGGTGACGGGCGACGAGCTGCTACTCCCCGCGCACGCGGGGATCGCCCAAAACCACCGGCTCACGTGAGTCGGTGGTTGACTGCTTCCATGCAGGACAACTTCTTCACGCTCACCCGGGTTCGGCTACGGCACTACAGGAGCATCGCGGCGGCCGACGTCGAGCTGGGCCGCCTCCTGCTGCTCGTCGGCCCGAACGGCTCGGGGAAGAGCAACTTCCTGGACGCGCTGAGGCTGCTGTCCGAAGCATTGCAGACCTCACTTGACCAAGCCCTCCGCGCCCGCGGTGGAGTGGCCGAGGTTCGCCGCAGGTCAACGGGCCACCCGACGCACTTCGCCATTGACCTGGAATATCGGGGGCCGGACTACGAGGGCGAGTACGGGTTTGAAGTCGCTGCGGTCAGAGGCGGCGGGTTCCGAATCTCGAAGGAACATTGCCGCGTGCGACACGGCGCTTCACCGAAAAGCGATAAAGAACCGACTGAAGCGCGCTTCCGAGTCGAGAACGGTAAACTGGCCGAACAAACGGAGCCAGTAATGCCGCCGACTAACGAACAGCGCCTGTACCTTATCTCCGCCGCCGGCCTCGACCCCTTCCGGAAAGTGTACGACGGAATGGCCGGTATCAGCGTGTTCAGCCTGAATCCCGACGTGATACGTCAACCTCAAACCCCAGACTCCGGAGATTTTCTCCATCGCGACGGCTCCAACATCGCCAGCGTGCTGCACCGACTAGAGCGCACTAAGATCGGCCGCGCCGACAAGGCCCGAATCGAGGATTATCTACAGCAGATCGTTCCGGGCATGCAGGGAGTTTCCCGCTCCGAACTGGGAAACTGGGAGACACTGGAGTTCAGTCAGGTCGTGCGGGGGTCGAAAGCGCCCTGGCGCTTTCAAGCCCAATCGGTCTCCGACGGCACGCTACGCGCTCTCGGCGTCCTGGTGTCGCTATTCGCAGGCACCGGCAGCACACTCAGCACCATCGGCATCGAGGAGCCGGAAAGCGCGCTGCACCCTGCCGCAGCGGGCGTGCTCCTCGACGCGCTGCGGGACGCGAGCGAACGCCGTCAGGTGATTGTCACGAGCCACAGCCCAGATCTCCTGGACCGTCACGACTTCACGTTGAACGAGCTGCGGGCAGTACGTGCCGTCGAAGGCGAAACCCAGATCGGGGAGTTGGACGAAGCAGGCGCCATGGCGTTGCGCGAGAATCTGTACACTCCGGGTGAGCTACTCAGGAACGATCAGCTACTCCCGGGGGCACCTCGATGAACTTCTCGCCCATCGTTGCTCCCATCGTCGAGGGGCACGGCGAGGTCCAGGCCGTACGGCAGCTCGTCACACGAATTGCGATCGAACACCTGAACACCTGGGTCGAGGTAGCCCAGCCCTTCCGCCTGGACGCCGGAAAGATGCGCAAGCCCGACGAGTTGGCAAAGGCGGTCCGTTTACAGGCGGTGCGCGTTCAGGGACGACCGGGCGGTGTCCTGATCCTCCGAGACGGCGACGACAACGACGTCGACTGCCCGGTCGAGCTGGCGCGTCTGATAGCCCCAGCGCCGGAGCTGGTGCCTGTGGCGGTGGAAGTCGTGATCGCCAGACATGAGTACGAGGCGTGGTTTCTCGCGGCCGCGGAATCGCTTCGCGGTCACCCGGCGATGCGTGACGACGCCACGGCGCCGCGCAGGCCCGAGACCAGGCGCGGCGCGAAGACCCAGTTGCAGGCGATGATGCACGAGTCCTACAAGGAGACTCTTCACCAGGCGCGGTTCTCATCGCTCATGGACCTGGCGGCGGCAGCGAACAACAGCCGGTCGTTCCGGCGGATGATCCACGCGGTCGAGACCCTTCTGGCCTCCAAGCCCAAATGAGCCCTGTCGCCAGCGACAACGCTGCTGCGCCGGAGCCGCGCGCAGTTGTGCCTGGGGGCGTCGGGGCGGTCAGTGAGCGTGAGGTGCACGATCAGGTCGCTGCGCGTCTCCGCCTTGATGCCGGCCGGGTGGAAGCCTTCATGGCGGACCTGTGGGCCGAGTATCTGGGAACTCCGAACGACGAACTGATCACGTATGTGCGGAGTTTGCGGTCGCGCTGTCGGCTGGGCATTCTGAGCAACAGCTTCGTGGGTGCGCGGGAGCGGGAGACGGCCGCTTACCGCTTCGACGAACTGGTCGAGGAGATCGTGTACTCCCACGAGATCGGCATCTGCAAGCCAGACGAGCGCGCGTTCCGGATGACCTGTGCGCGACTGGACGTGCGGCCGGAGGACTGTCTGTTCATCGACGACGCAGCGGCCAACGTGGCGGCCGCCCAGAAGGTCGGCATGCGGGCGCATGTGTTCAGGGACAACGCGGCGGCCGTCGCACGCATCGCGGCGCATCTGAACGGTGCCGCTCCGTCCCGTTGATCAAGCCCCTTCCAACTCTCGTCCTGTCCCACGGTGTGACCTAGCGAATCGCCGCAGGCCAAGCCGCTTCAGATGTCACCCGGTCGTGCGGCAGACCCCTCACACCAACGAGTTGGATGGCATCCCTCGATGGGGGGAGGGGGTTTGGCTTTCAGGATGATGTGCGGGGACG
>NZ_VJYK02000480.1 GCF_007097205.2 Streptomyces alkaliterrae | reverse complement strand
GTCGGTGGGCGCGGGGGAAGCCGGGGCGCTCTCCACGGCCGACGGGCGGTCCGTGGTCGCCGTCACGCCCTTCGACAGGGGTTTGACGCTCAGTTCGCGGGCGGGGATGGCCGCGCGCTGCTTCACGCTGCGCTCACCGAGGAGTTCGGGAAGGGTCGCGGGCTCCGTCGTCACGGTGACCTCGTCCCCGCGGCGTTCCGTCACCTTGGCGACCTTGAACAGCGCACCGGCGGGCGCCGATCGGGTCGGCGCCGAAGCGACGACGTCACCGGCGCGTACGGCCCCGCGCTCCGCCGCCTTCAGCACCGCCCGGCGCTGTCCCTGGTCGTAGGCGGCCACGCGGACGGACGCGGAGTGCACGCGCCGGTCGTGCCGGGCGGTCGGCTGCGCGACCACAGCACCGGCGCCTTCGCCCTCCGCCTCCTCGTAGGTGGGTGCGGAGGCAGTGCTCCCGGGCCCGGCGGCGCGGGCTGTGGGCGCTTCGCCGGACGAGGAGAGCAGCGTCCCCACGCCGAGACCGGCGGGCACGAGTATGGCGAGGGCGGCGGCGGGCAGCGCCGCGCGCCTCCAGGAAGTGGCCATGGAAGTCCTTCGTGTGCGTCAGGGGGGTGGGACCGGCATTGCGGTCCTCCAAGTCCCGCCGGTTGCGGGCCACATGGCGTATGCCGGTGCTCCGGAACCCGGGACTGCTGGACCTAGCATGGCGAGCGTTCGAACAATGCACCATGGAGGAAGGCAGCGACCAGTGGGGGACACGGAGGAGGTTTCCACAAGGGTGCCGGCGGCGGTCGCCGCCGTGCGCGAGGATCTGGGCGCCGTCGTTGCCGAGGTGACGGGTCGGCTGAGGGCGGAGCTGCCGTCGTACGCGCGGGTGCCGCCGGATCTGCTGACGCTGCGCGTGACGCGCGCGGTGGACCGAGGCATGGGCGTCGTGGCGCGGTTGTACAGGGCCGGGGGTGCGGACGCCCCGCCGGCGACGGCTTACGGCCCCGGCGTCGCCCCGGCCGCGCCGGCCGGTGTCGGGGCGATCGGTGACACCGTTCCGGTCGGCGACGTCCTTCACGCCCATCGGGTCGGCGTCGACGTGGTGTGGTCGCGGTTCGCCGCCGAGATGACCGCGCGGCAGGCCACCCCGGAGGAACTGCTGGAGATCGGTGAGCAGGTGTGGTCCTGGGCCGGGGCGATGACAGTACGGATCGTGCGTCGCAGAGCGCTCCAGGACGTGCGGGACGGCACGCGCCCCGAAGCCACCGAGGGCCGACTCGAAGCCTATGTACGCATGTTGCTGACGACCCCGGCGGACCCGTCGGCGGTACGGGTCTTCACCGGGGAGCCGGGCGCGCCCCGCATGCCGTTCAGGGCCCGGGCCGTGTCCGGGGCGACGGCGCTGACCGACGTGGTGCGCGCACTGCGGCCGTGGCTGGCTGTGGATCCTGCAGGTGAGCCCATGGTGACGGCCGTCGACGGCGACGCGGCGGGCCTGCTGACGGGGCGTCCTTCCGCGCCGTGCCGGAACCTGGTGGTGGGTCTGGGTGCGGCGGTGACCGCACCCGACCTGGCCGAGGAGTTCACGGCGGCGAGCCGAGCCGTGCAGACGGCGGTCGCTTTCGGCATGGCCGGGGTGTTCACCCGCGATGAGCTGGGGTTGCGGGCCGCGGTCGCGCAGACGCCCGCGCTGGGTGAGCGTCTGGTGCGCCAGCGACTCGCGCCCCTTCGTGAACGCGGCGACGAAGGCGTCCAGTTGGAGGAGGCGGTGGCGGCGTACCTGGAACACGGGTTGCGGCTGGAGGCCGCCGCGCGGACTCTGTTCGTCCACCCGAACACCCTGCGCAACCGACTGCGCCGGTTCGAGGAGGTCTCCGGGACCAGTCTGCGCGATCCGGCAGACCTGGCGGAGGTGTGGTGGGCGCTGGCCCACCAGAGGGTGCACGGCCGTCCGGCCGCGGTGGCGCCGTCGCGGCGGGACCGATGAGCGCGACGGGCGGTCGTCTGTGCCGGGGGCGGCGGCTCGGCTCAGCAGACCGGACGGGAGAAGCGGTCAGCTGTTGAGCGGTCACCGGGGGTCGGATCGGGGGGCGTGGGGCGGACGGATGCTGTCCGCCCCGCGGCAATGCGCGTCGCCGGGGGTGCTCAACCCGTCCGGGCGACGGTCAGCAGCAGCGGACCGCGCAGCCCCAGCCGCGCGGTGCAGTCCGCGACCACCTCGGCCAGCCAGCCGACGGCGTCCGGCGACCACTCGGCAAGCTCACCGCGCAACGTCACCCCGTGTAGCGGCGGACCGTTCCAGAACCCGTCGTCGAACGGCGGCGCGGGCCGCAGCTCCGGCCCCGCCACCTCGCACGACGCCCCGGCGAACACGTCCTCCCCGGCCCTGCCCACCTGCTCCGCCAGTCGCTCGACCACCGTGGGCAGCAACGGGTCCCGCCCGCCGTTGACGTTCACCTCGACCCGGGTCCGGGCGCGCGGATCGCCTTCGCGGAACCAGTGCACCGTGCGGGCCGCCGGCACCGGCGAGTGCGGCGGCCGGGCGGCCGGGTCGATCCCCGCCACCGGAAGCAGGAGCTGCACGACTTCCAGCCGCGACGTGCCCACACGATCCAGCACGTCGGCGGCGCAGCGCAGGAACGGCTGCACCGGCAGCGGCCGGTCCGCCGCCACCGCCGACGCCTCCACCTGGAACCACGCCACCAG
>NZ_VJYK02000048.1 GCF_007097205.2 Streptomyces alkaliterrae | reverse complement strand
GGCCAGGCCCCGACGCCCGGCCAGGCTCCACCTCCTGGCCAGGCTCCGCCTCCTGGCCAGGCCCCGACGCCCGGCCGGCCGCCCTACCCCGCCGGGCAGGTCCCGTATCCCGGGCAGCCCTGTGGGGCCGCCGGGTACCGGGCCGAGCCCGTGCCCGGGGCGGACGGACTGCCGCCCGTCCCGAACGCCGGTGCGGCCGCACTGCCGGCACAGCCCGGCCGGCCGCCCGTGCCCGGCCACCCGATGGCCGGCCCGCAGCCGCCCGGCCCCGCCCAGCCGGCCGAGCCGCACCCGCACGAGGTGGAGTTCGAGCAGCGGCGGGCCGTCGTCTCCGACCGGCAGCGCCGCACCGACGCCACCGCGATCGGCGGCCTCCTGCTCTACGTGCCGAACTTCCTGTGCAGCCTGCTGGTGGTGGGCCTGATCGCGGCCCTCTTCGGCGGCTTCGGCCTGGTCCTGCTCGTGCTCTGGCTGCTCAGCGGGCTCCTGGTCTTCCACCGGCCGACCGAGGGGATCATCGCCCGCCGCCTGCTGAAGCTGCGCAGACCGACGCCGGAGGAGCACGCCCGGCTGGAACCGGTGTGGCGGGAGGTGACCATCCGGGCCGGTGTGGAGGGCCGCAACTACGAGCTGTGGGTGGAGGACAACGACCACGACCTGAACGCGGTCGCCGCCGCGGGCCACATCGTCGGCGTGACCCGGTTCGCGCTGTCCCGACTGCCGTCCGCGCAGCTCGCGGCCGTGCTCGCGCACGAGTTGGGCCATCACGTCGGCGGGCACGCCTGGTCGTCGCTGCTCGGCTACTGGTACGCGCTGCCCGGGAAGACGGCGTGGCGGGTGCTGCGGCTGATCGCCGCCGGGATGTTCAAGCTGCCGTCGTTCCTGGCCTGCCTGGGCGTGGTGTTCGTACTCGTCCCGCTCGCCTTCCTGGCGTTCGCGACGGTTAGCAGCTTCTACGGGCTGCCGCTGCTCGTGCTGGTGGTGCCGTACCTGCTGGCCGCGGTGGGGCGCCGCTCGGAGCTGCGCGCCGACGAGCAGGCGGCCGCGCTCGGCTTCGCGCCGATGCTGGCGGAGGTGCTGCGGCACATGCGGGCGACCGAGCAGCATGACAAGGCCGTCGCCCAGCAGCAGGCGGCGGCACGCGGTATGCGGCTGCCGGAGCCGGGCCCGATGGAGAGTCTGCTGTCCACGCACCCGGAGTACGAGGAGCGCCTGCACCGCCTCCAGCCGTATCTCGTCCCCCCGCGCTGACAAACGCCGCGGGGCGGCTTCCCTCGAAGGGAAGCCGCCCCGCGTTCACGCGTCACACCGTCACTGGTTGTACGGACCGTAGTCGTAGTCCTCCAGCGGAACGGCCTGGCCGGAGCCGGTGCCGAACGGCGAGTAGTCGATGTCGTCGTAGCCGACGGCCGAGTACATCGCGGCCTTGGCCTCCTCGGTCGGCTCGACCCGGATGTTCCGGTAGCGGGACAGGCCCGTACCGGCCGGGATGAGCTTACCGATGATGACGTTCTCCTTGAGGCCGATCAGGGAGTCCGACTTGGCGTTGATCGCCGCGTCGGTGAGCACCTTGGTCGTCTCCTGGAAGGACGCCGCCGACAGCCACGACTCGGTGGCGAGCGAGGCCTTGGTGATACCCATCAGCTGCGGACGGCCGGAGGCCGGGTGGCCGCCGGTCTGCACCACACGACGGTTCTCGCTCTCGAACTTCGAGCGCTCGACCAGCTCGCCCGGCAGCAGCTCCGCGTCGCCGGACTCGATGATCGTCACCCGGCGCAGCATCTGCCGGATGATGATCTCGATGTGCTTGTCGTGGATGGCCACACCCTGCGAGTTGTAGACCTTCTGCACTTCCTGGACCAGGTGGACCTGGACGGCCCGCTGACCCAGGATGCGCAGCACGTCGTGCGGGTTGATCGCACCGACGGTCAGCGCCTCGCCGACCTCGACGTGGTCGCCCTCGTGCACCAGCAGACGGGCGCGCTTGGAGACGCCGTAGGCGATCTCCTCGGCACCGTTGTCCGGGGTGATGACGACCTTCTTGGTCTTCTCCGTCTCCTCGATCCGGGCGCGGCCCGCGACCTCGGAGATCGGCGCGACGCCCTTGGGCGTACGGGCCTCGAAGAGCTCGACGACACGCGGCAGACCCTGGGTGATGTCGTCACCGGCCACACCACCGGTGTGGAAGGTACGCATCGTCAGCTGGGTGCCGGGCTCACCGATGGACTGGGCGGCGATGATGCCGACCGCCTCACCGATGTCGACCAGCTTGCCGGTGGCCAGCGAGCGGCCGTAGCACATGGCGCAGGTGCCGACCGCGGACTCGCAGGTGAGGACCGAGCGGGTCTTGACGGTGGAGACACCGTGGCGGACCAGCTCGTCGATCAGCACGTCGCCCAGGTCGGTGCCGGCCGGGGCCAGCACCTTGCCGTCGACGACGATCTCCTCGGCGAGGCAGCGCGCGTACACGCTGGTCTCGGCGTCCTCCGCCTTGCGCAGCGTGCCGTCGGCCGCCTTGGAGGCGATCTCCAGCTTGAGGCCGCGCTCGGTACCGCAGTCCTCCTCGCGGATGATCACGTCCTGCGAGACGTCCACCAGACGACGGGTCAGGTAACCCGAGTCGGCGGTACGCAGCGCGGTGTCGGCGAGACCCTTACGCGCACCGTGGGTGGCGATGAAGTACTCCAGCACCGACAGGCCGTCCCGGTAGGACGCCTTGATCGGACGCGGGATGGTCTCGTTCTTCGCGTTCGACACCAGACCGCGGATACCGGCGATCTGGCGCAGCTGCATCATGTTTCCTCGGGCACCGGAGTCGATCATCATGAAGATCGAGTTGGTGCGCGGGAAGTGCGCCTGCATCGCCTCGGTGACCTCGTTGGTCGCCTTGTTCCAGACGACGACCATCTCCTGGTTGCGCTCGTCCCGAGTGATCAGACCGCGCTCGTACTGCTTCTGGATCTTCTGCGCCTGACCCTCGTAGTCGGCCAGGATGGCCGGCTTCTCGGGCGGGCCGACGATGTCCGAGAAGGCGACCGTGACGCCGGAGCGGGTGGCCCAGTAGAAGCCCGCCGCCTTGAGGTTGTCCAGCGTCGCGGCGACCGCGACCTTCGGGTAGCGCTCGGCGAGGTCGTTGACGATCGCGGAGAGCTGCTTCTTGCCGATGGTGTAGTCGATGAACGGGTAGTCCTCGGGCAGCAGCTCGTTGAAGAGCGCGCGGCCCAGGGTCGTCCGCAGGCGGAAGCCGTTGCCCGGCTGCCAGTCGGCCTCGCCCTCCTCGGTGACCGGGCGCTCCCAGCCACGCGGCGGCACGGTGCCGACGGGGAAGGCGATGTCGACCTTCGCCTGCAGTGACAGCTCGCCGGCGTCGAACGCCATGATCGCCTCGGCGGTCGAGGCGAAGGCCCGGCCCTCGCCCTTGACCTCCCGCTCCTCCTCGTCGGTGGTGAGGAAGAACAGCCCGAGCACCATGTCCTGCGTCGGCATGGTGACCGGACGGCCGTCGGCCGGCTTGAGGATGTTGTTCGAGGACAGCATCAGGATGCGGGCCTCGGCCTGCGCCTCCGCCGACAGCGGCAGGTGGACGGCCATCTGGTCACCGTCGAAGTCCGCGTTGAACGCGGTGCACACGAGCGGGTGGATCTGGATGGCCTTGCCCTCGACCAGCTGCGGCTCGAAGGCCTGGATGCCCAGGCGGTGCAGCGTCGGCGCACGGTTCAGCAGCACCGGGTGCTCGGAGATGACCTCTTCGAGCACGTCGTACACCACCGTGCGCTGGCGCTCGACCATACGCTTGGCGGACTTGATGTTCTGCGCGTGGTTGAGGTCCACCAGGCGCTTCATCACGAACGGCTTGAACAGCTCCAGCGCCATGGCCTTCGGCAGACCGCACTGGTGCAGCTTGAGCTGCGGGCCGACGACGATGACGGAACGCGCCGAGTAGTCGACACGCTTACCGAGCAGGTTCTGCCGGAACCGGCCCTGCTTGCCCTTCAGCATGTCGCTGAGGGACTTCAGCGGGCGGTTGCCCGGGCCGGTGACCGGACGGCCGCGGCGGCCGTTGTCGAACAGCGCGTCGACGGCCTCCTGGAGCATCCGCTTCTCGTTGTTCACGATGATCTCGGGCGCGCCGAGGTCGAGCAGACGCTTGAGGCGGTTGTTCCGGTTGATGACCCGGCGGTACAGGTCGTTCAGGTCGGAGGTGGCGAAGCGGCCACCGTCGAGCTGGACCATCGGACGCAGGTCCGGCGGGATCACCGGGACGCAGTCCAGCACCATGCCCTTGGGGCTGTTGCGGGTCTGCAGGAAGGCGGAGACGACCTTGAGGCGCTTGAGCGCACGGGTCTTCTTCTGGCCCTTGCCCGTCCGGATGATCTCGCGGAGGCGCTCGGCCTCCTCGTCGAGGTCGAAGGTCTCCAGGCGCTTCTGCAGCGCGGCGGCGCCCATCGAACCGTCGAAGTAGGTGCCGAAGCGGTCGCGCAGCTCGCGGTAGAGCAGCTCGTCGCCCTCGAGGTCCTGGACCTTCAGGCTCTTGAAGCGGTTCCACACCTCGTCGAGGCGGTCGATCTCGCGCTGGGCGCGGTCGCGGAGCTGCTTCATCTCGCGCTCGGCGCCCTCGCGCACCTTGCGGCGCACGTCGGCCTTGGCGCCCTCGGCCTCGAGCTCGGCGAGGTCGGACTCCTGCTTCTTGGCGCGCGCCTCGAGGTCGGCGTCACGGCGCTGCTCGATCTGCTGGCGCTCGACGGAGACGTGGGCCTCCAGCGACGGCAGGTCGCGCGTACGGCGCTCCTCGTCCACGTACGTGATCATGTACGCGGCGAAGTAGATGACCTTCTCGAGGTCCTTCGGGGCGAGGTCCAGCAGGTAGCCCAGCCGGGACGGAACGCCCTTGAAGTACCAGATGTGGGTCACGGGAGCGGCCAGCTCGATGTGGCCCATCCGCTCACGGCGCACCTTGGCGCGGGTCACCTCGACGCCGCAGCGCTCACAGATGATGCCCTTGAAGCGGACGCGCTTGTACTTGCCGCAGTAGCACTCCCAGTCCCGGGTCGGACCGAAGATCTTCTCGCAGAAGAGCCCGTCCTTTTCCGGCTTCAGGGTGCGGTAGTTGATGGTCTCCGGCTTCTTGACCTCGCCGTGGGACCACTGACGAATGTCGTCAGCGGTGGCCAGGCCGATCCGCAGCTCGTCGAAGAAGTTGACGTCGAGCACTCTCGTCAATCCCTCTCAGGGTCGTGTCAAACAGTGGTCTGAACGGGGGTCCGGGGGAGCCGGGGATTCACCGCTTCGGGTGAATCCCCGGCCAGCCCGTCAGACCTCTTCGACGCTGCTCGGCTCGCGCCGGGACAGGTCGATACCGAGCTCTTCCGCCGCGCGGAAGACGTCCTCGTCGGTGTCACGCATCTCGATGGACATGCCGTCCGAGGACAGCACCTCCACGTTCAGGCAGAGCGACTGCATCTCCTTGATGAGCACCTTGAAGGACTCGGGGATGCCCGGCTCGGGGATGTTCTCGCCCTTGACGATCGCCTCGTAGACCTTCACACGGCCGGTGACGTCGTCGGACTTGATCGTCAGGAGCTCCTGGAGCGCGTACGCGGCGCCGTATGCCTCAAGCGCCCACACCTCCATCTCACCGAAGCGCTGACCACCGAACTGCGCCTTACCACCGAGCGGCTGCTGGGTGATCATCGAGTACGGGCCGGTCGAGCGGGCGTGCAGCTTGTCGTCGACCAGGTGGTGCAGCTTCAGGATGTACATGTACCCGATCGAGATCGGGTCCGGGAACGGCTCGCCGGAGCGGCCGTCGAGGAGCCGCGCCTTGCCGGACGGAAGGACCAGGCGGTCGCCGTCGCGGTTCGGCAGGGCGTGCTCGAAGAGACCGGCCAGCTCGTCCTCGCGGGCACCGTCGAACACCGGGGTGGCGACGTTGGTGCGCGGGGCGACCTCGTCGGCGCCGATGGCCTTCAGGCGCTCCATCCACTCCTCGCCGCCCTCGACCTTCCAGCCCTGGGAGGCCAGCCAGCCGAGGTGGATCTCGAGCACCTGTCCCGGGTTCATCCGGGACGGCACACCGAGCGGGTTGAGGATGACGTCGACCGGGGTGCCGTCCTCCAGGAAGGGCATGTCCTCGACCGGGAGGATCTTGGAGATGACACCCTTGTTGCCGTGGCGGCCGGCGAGCTTGTCACCGTCGGTGATCTTGCGCTTCTGCGCGACGTAGACGCGGACCAGCTGGTTCACGCCCGGCGGCAGCTCGTCGCCCTCCTCGCGGTCGAAGATGCGGACGCCGATGACCTTGCCGGTCTCGCCGTGCGGCACCTTCAGCGAGGTGTCACGGACCTCACGGGCCTTCTCGCCGAAGATCGCGCGCAGCAGGCGCTCCTCGGGGGTCAGCTCCGTCTCACCCTTCGGGGTGACCTTGCCGACCAGGATGTCCCCGGCCTCGACCTCGGCGCCGATGCGGATGATGCCGCGCTCGTCGAGGTCGGCCAGGACCTCCTCGGAGACGTTCGGGATGTCCCGGGTGATCTCCTCCGGACCCAGCTTGGTGTCACGGGCGTCGACCTCGTGCTCCTCGATGTGGATCGAGGAGAGGACGTCGTCCTGCACCAGACGCTGGGAGAGGATGATCGCGTCCTCGTAGTTGTAGCCCTCCCACGGCATGAACGCGACGAGCAGGTTCTTGCCGACCGCCAGCTCGCCGTCCTCCGTGGACGGGCCGTCGGCCAGGACCTGGCCCTCCACGACCCGGGCGCCCTCGTCCACGATCACCTTCTGGTTGAAGGAGGTGCCCTGGTTGGAGCGGTGGAACTTGGAGACGCGGTAGGTCGTGTACGTGCCGTCGTCGTTGGCGACGGTGACGTAGTCCGCGGAGACCTCCTGGACCACGCCGTCCTTCTCGGCCTTGATGACGTCGCCCGCGTCGACCGCGGCGCGGTACTCCATGCCGGTGCCGACCAGCGGGGACTCCGCCTTGATCAGCGGCACGGCCTGGCGCATCATGTTCGATCCCATGAGCGCGCGGTTGGCGTCGTCGTGCTCGAGGAAGGGGATCATGGCCGTGGCGACCGACACCATCTGGCGCGGCGAGACGTCCATGTAGTCGACGTCGTCGCCCGGGATGTAGTCGACCTCGCCGCCACGGCGGCGGACCAGCACGCGGTCCTCGGCGAACCGCATGTCGTCGGCGAGCGGCGCGTTGGCCTGCGCGATGACGAAGCGGTCCTCCTCGTCGGCGGTGAGGTAGTCGACCTTGTCGGTGACGACACCCTCGACGACCTTGCGGTACGGGGTCTCGACGAAGCCGAAGGCGTTGACCCGGCCGTAGGAGGCGAGCGAGCCGATCAGACCGATGTTCGGGCCTTCCGGCGTCTCGATCGGGCACATGCGGCCGTAGTGCGACGGGTGGACGTCACGGACCTCGAAGCCGGCCCGCTCACGGGAGAGACCGCCCGGACCCAGCGCCGACAGGCGGCGCTTGTGGGTCAGACCCGAGATCGGGTTGGTCTGGTCCATGAACTGGGACAGCTGGCTGGTGCCGAAGAACTCCTTGATGGAGGCGACGACCGGCCGGATGTTGATCAACGTCTGCGGCGTGATCGCCTCGACGTCCTGCGTGGTCATCCGCTCGCGGACGACCCGCTCCATACGCGCCAGACCCGTGCGGACCTGGTTCTGGATCAGCTCGCCGACGTTGCGCAGGCGGCGGTTGCCGAAGTGGTCGATGTCGTCGGTCTCGACGACGATCTGGTCGCCTTCGGCGCTGACCGCCTCGGTCTCACCCGCGTGCAGCTTCACCAGGTACTTGATCGTGGCGATGACGTCGGCGGTGGTGAGCACGCCGGAGTCCAGCGGCTCGTCGCCGCCGAGCTTCTTGTTGATCTTGTACCGGCCGACCTTCGCCAGGTCGTAGCGCTTCGGGTTGAAGTAGAGGTTCTCCAGAAGCGTCTGCGCGGCCTCCTTGGTCGGCGGCTCGCCCGGACGCAGCTTCCGGTAGATGTCGAGCAGCGCGTCGTCCTGGCCCTGGGTGTGGTCCTTCTCCAGGGTGGCGCGCATCGACTCGTACTCGCCGAACTCCTCCAGGATCTGGTCCGTCGTCCAGCCGAGGGCCTTCAGCAGGACCGTGACCGACTGCTTGCGCTTGCGGTCGATGCGGACACCGACCATGTCGCGCTTGTCGATCTCCAGCTCCAGCCAGGCACCACGCGAGGGGATGACCTTGGCGGAGAAGATGTCCTTGTCGGACGTCTTGTCGACGGAGCTGTCGAAGTAGACGCCGGGCGAGCGGACGAGCTGCGAGACCACGACACGCTCGGTGCCGTTGATCACGAAGGTGCCCTTGTTGGTCATGAGCGGGAAGTCGCCCATGAAGACCGTCTGGGACTTGATCTCACCGGTCTCGTTGTTGGTGAACTCGGCGGTGACGAACAGCGGAGCGGCGTAGGTGAAGTCCCGCTCCTTGCACTCGTCGATCGAGTTCTTCGGCGGCTCGAAGCGGTGGTCCCGGAAGGTCAGGGACATCGACCCCGAGAAGTCCTCGATCGGGGAGATCTCTTCGAAGATCTCCTCCAGACCGGACTTGGTGGGGACGTCCTCACCGCGGTCCAGCGCGGCCTCGACGCGGCCCTTCCAGGCGTCGTTCCCGAGGAGCCAGTCGAAGCTCTCGGTCTGGAGCGCGAGAAGGTTGGGAACCTCGAGGGGCTCCCGGATCTTCGCAAAAGAGATACGCAATGGGGCGGTGCTGGCGCCGTTGTTCGAATTGACGGTCGAGGCGTTGCGCGAGGCGGCCAAGAGGGGGTCCTTCCGAGGGCTCGGACTCACTACGCGCATACCGGTGCCCCTGGTGACGGACAGGGAGCAGCTAACAGGCAGCGCAAAGGGTCAGTGTAGCCACAAGGCACACTGATGTCCAGAGCGGATATCCGGAGATCGGCGCAGTGCCTCTCTCTCCCTCCGGGAGGGATCCTCTCCCTCGTTGTTCGGCCTCGCCTGCCGGGGCCCCTCCGGGCCCGTCAAGCGCTTCCCAGGCACCCTCGCGACGCCCCGGGAGCACCGGCTCCTGGCCCGGCACGCCCCACGACATCCGATGGTGTCTGCCGCAAGACTTCCCACATCGTCCCCGATCCATGCATCGGACCGCGGATCATTGCGAGCTTCCCTGCTCAGCGGCCGTGTCGCCGGCCGCCTTCGCGCCGCCAACCGCCACCGACGTACGCTCGGGCCGCCTCGCGAACGTCGCCGAGCAGCGGTCTGAGAATCGCGTGCCGCGACTCTTTCGTCAAGAGGCCCACTCCGGCGGAGTCGTCTCGAGCGCCACCGGACCACCGGCCGGAAACCGTCGAAGATCACCCTACCCCCGGACCCCGAGGGTCAGGCAAAACGTCACACGAACACCGGAGTACGCCGAAGGGCGACCACCCCAACGGGTGATCGCCCTTCGGTACTCCACCGTCCGCACGAGGCGGACGACGAGGGTCAGGCGGCGTACGGATACAGCCGTCCGGGACCCCTGCGAGTCAGGATGCGGGTCACTTGACCTCGACGGAGGCGCCGGCGCCCTCGAGGGACTCCTTGGCCTTGTCCGCGGCCTCCTTGTTGACCTTCTCCAGGACCGGCTTCGGGGTGTTGTCCACCAGGTCCTTGGCCTCCTTCAGGCCGAGGGAGGTCAGCTCGCGCACGACCTTGATGACCTGGATCTTCTTGTCGCCGGCGCCGGTGAGGACGACGTCGAACTCGTCCTTCTCCTCCTCGGCGGCGGCAGCGCCGCCACCCTGACCCGGGGCGGCGATGACGGCGGCGGCCGGGGCGGCGGCCTCGACGTCGAACTTCTCCTCGAACTTCTTCACGAACTCGGAGAGCTCGATGAGGGTCATCTCCTCGAACTGCGCGAGCAGCTCGTCCTGGCTGAGCTTCGCCATGGTGGCGGTCCTTTCACTGATCGGCTGGTGCCGGATGTACATTTCGGCGGGCGTACGGGCCCGCTGGACTGCGAGGTTCCTCGGCTGAGTCGGAAGACCCGGTCGACTACTCGGCAGCCTCGGCGGGAGCCGGCGTACCGGCACCGCCCTGCTCGACCTTGTCGCGAAGCGCGTCCGCGGTGCGGACGAACTTCGTGAGCGGGGCCTGGAAGGTCGCCGCGGCCTTGGCCATGGACGCCTTCATGCCACCGGCCAGCTTGGCGAGCAGCACCTCGCGGGACTCGAGGTCCGCGAGCTTCTTCACTTCGTCGGCGGACAGCGCCTTGCCGTCAAGGACACCGCCCTTGATGACGAGAGCGGGGTTCTCCTTGGCGAAGTCACGAAGACCCTTCGCCGCCTCGACCGGATCACCGGTGACAAAGGCGACAGCCGTCGAGCCCGTCAGGAACTCGTCGAGCGCGGTGACCCCGGCCTCGTTGGCCGCGATCTTGGTCAGCGTGTTCTTCACCACACGGTACTGAGCGTTACCACCGAGCGAGCGGCGCAGCTGCTTGAGCTGAGCCACGGAAAGCCCGGTGTACGCGGTGACCACAGTGGCGTTGGAGTTGCGGAACTTGTCCGTCATCTCCGCCACAGCTGCGACCTTGTCGGGCGTCGCCATGGGCCTGGCCTCCTTCCGGGTGATGGTCTCAAACCGACCTCTCGATCGGTCCTGCGCGAGCCGGACCGCCCGGATCGGGCGCGTGAGGACGCCGCAGTCGGCCACCGCACACGACAAACGCCCCGGCGCAGGCGCACGGGGCGTGGGCTCGACCGACCGGATTCCTCCGGCGGGAGCTGTTCTCCTCGTTCACCTGCACGGGCCGTCCGCCTGATGCGGAGCCTTCGGCCACTCCGCGCCCGAGGGCACGCAGCGACGACCAGCGGTCTTCGGCTACCCCGACAGAGTAGAGGCTCGCTCTCGCGGGAGCAAATCAGGGAGGTATTCCCCGCCGGGCCGCCTCTCACACTCGGCGGGCAGACCCGGCGGGGTCACGTCGGCCTCAGGTCGGCTCAGGCGCCGGCCCCGGCCCTCTCCAACTCCTTCATCATCTCCAGGAAGTCGAACACCTCGTCCGCCGGCGGCGCCTTCACGCCGACCTTCGTGCCGTAGTCGCTCAGCCGCTGGCTGACCTCCACCGGCCCCTGCGGGGTGTTCGTCCTGGTGTCGATGCGGACCGGCAGCTCGTCCTTGTTCACCCACAGGTCGATCTTGTAGTCCTTGATGCCGGACTGCTTCATGTTGTCCACGAGCTGCTTGCGCTCGGTCTTGTCCAGGAACTCCAGGGAGTCGTTCGCCTCCATGGCCTCCTCGACCGTCAGCGTGCCCTTGTAGCGCTGCGCCGTGACGCCGTCGACCTTCTCCTCCCCGACGTGCTTCACGTTCGGCGAGGAGAGCAGCAGGGCCACCTGCTTGGCCGGGTCCTGGTTGTTCATGTTGTCCAGGCCGTTGGACGCGGACTGCCGCTGTGTGGCGTCGGCGCCCTCCAGCGCGGCGTTCATGTCCAGCTTCATCCAGCGCTTGCCGTCCATGTCGTCGGCGGCCGACTCGTCGAGCTTGATGTAGAGCGCGTTGTCCACCCACAGCATCCGGCTGGTGGCCGGCATGTCCGAGTCGGCGGCACGGGCCTGCTCGTCCGTCTTCATCGTGAGGTCCATGGCCAGCGGGCCCCAGCCCATCACGCCGGACATCTCCATCGAGCCGCCCATGGCGCCCGGCATCTTCATCGTCATCGAGACCTTCGCCGAACCGGCCTCGGTCGTCCTCTTCGCGACGGCCTGCATCACCTGGGCGACCTCACCCGACGCGCCGCCGGACGCCGCGGACTTGTTGCCCGACTTCTCCGCCGGCTTGTCCGCCGCCTTGTCGTCGCCGCCGCACGCCGTCAGCAGCAGCGCCGTGGCCAGCCCCGCGGCGCCGAACGCCGCCGTGCGTGTGAGCCTCATTACCGATCCCCCCTGGCCCGCCCAGCGGCGTCGCCATGTTTCACGTCGAACCTTCGAATCAAGGTACCGCAGGGCTCCGACACCGGAACCGTCGCACGAGCGAACGCCGTCGGCCCCGCCTCCTTCAGAAGGAGGCGGGGCCGACGGACGGGACGTCAGCGGGAGACTCAGACGGTCTCGTCCGCGACGAGGAGGTTGCGGGTGCGGTTGGCGTCGAGCGGGACACCGGGGCCCATCGTGGTGGTGATGGTGGCCTTCTTGATGTACCGGCCCTTGGCCGCCGACGGCTTCAGCCGCAGGATCTCCTCAAGCGCCGCGCCGTAGTTCTCCACCAGCTGCTTCTCGTCGAACGAGGACTTGCCGATGATGAAGTGCAGGTTGGCGTGCTTGTCGACGCGGAACTCGATCTTGCCGCCCTTGATCTCGGTGACGGCCTTGGCCACGTCGGGGGTGACCGTGCCGGTCTTCGGGTTCGGCATCAGACCACGCGGACCGAGCACGCGGCCCAGGCGGCCGACCTTGCCCATCAGGTCCGGGGTGGCGACGACGGCGTCGAAGTCCAGACGGCCCTTGGCGACCTCGTCGATGAGCTCGTCCGCGCCGACGATGTCGGCGCCGGCGGCCTCCGCGGCCGCGGCACGGTCACCGGTCGCGAAGACCAGGACCCGGGCGGTCTTACCGGTGCCGTGCGGAAGGTTCACGGTGCCGCGGACCATCTGGTCGGCCTTGCGCGGGTCGACGCCCAGACGCATGGCGACCTCGACGGTCGCGTCGAACTTGCTCGAGGAGGTCTCCTTGGCGAGACGCACGGCCTCAAGCGGCGCGTAGAGCCGCGTGCGGTCGATCTTGGCGTCCGCGCTGCGGAAGTTCTTGCTGCGCTTCACTGCTGCTCCTGACGGATGTTCACCCGGCGGTCGTGCCGCCCGGTGGATGCGGAGTTCGTGGTGCGGGCCAGCGCTTGGCCCTGCCACGGTGGTGGATCCAGGCCCGAAGGGCCCGAGAGTGCTGGGATCAGCCCTCGACGGTGACGCCCATGGAACGCGCGGTGCCGGCGATGATCTTCTCGGCGGCGTCCAGGTCGTTCGCGTTGAGGTCGGGCATCTTCGTGGTGGCGATCTCACGCACCTGCTCGCGGGTGATCTTCGCGACCTTGTTGACGTGCGGCTCGCCGGAGCCCTTCTCCACGCCTGCGGCCTTGAGGATCATCTTCGCGGCCGGCGGCGTCTTGGTGATGAAGGTGAAGGAACGGTCCTCGTAGACCGTGATCTCCACCGGGATCACCCAGCCACGCTGCGACTCGGTCGCGGCGTTGTAGGCCTTGCAGAACTCCATGATGTTCACGCCGTGCTGGCCCAGCGCGGGGCCGACCGGCGGAGCCGGGTTGGCGGCACCGGCCTGGATCTGGAGCTTGATCAGCCCCGTGACCTTCTTCTTCTTGGGAGGCATGCTCTCTCCGGGTCTTGAGTGAGAGTGTTGGTTGTCTGCTCTGCGATCCGCCGCCCCCGAAGAGGTTCACCCGGATACAGGCATACCGCACAACGATAGCCCCTCCCACCCCACGACAGAAAACCAGCAGGTCAGAGCCCAGTTCCGAGTCCTGGCCCGGCACCCTCATCCGCCTCGCCACAACCGCCTGACCTGCCCATTCCGATAAACGCCGGACGGCCGGCGCCGCTGGGGCCGGGGAGGGCGCGAAGCGATGCCAGGAAGGCGCGGCAGCGCACTGCCGCAGCCTGCAGATCCTCCTCCGGGATCTGGCCGACCATCGCGCGCAGCTCGTCCCTGGTGGGCATGGGACCAGCGTAGCGAGGCAGGCATGTGCGGGAGGAGGGAACGGCGAACGCCCCCGCCGAGGGCGGGGGCGTTCGGAGGCGGTGGGCACGCGGCTCGCGCGTGCGCCGCGTCAGTTCTTCTGGGACTGATTACGCCGTGACGGCAACTGCGCAAACATCCGCCTGACCAGCGGCGCAAGGCCAGCCGACCCGCTGCTGATAGGTGTCGTTGGTCAACATTCGTCGCCCTCGCACGGCCCACGGACGGCCCGGCGGCCGGCAACGGTTCGAGGGGTTGGAGGAGTGTTTACCTTCTGCTGGTCGGTGGGGCCGGAGCATGAAGAAGGGGGCATACGCTTGATCAAGCAAAGTGGGGCCGCAGGCTCCCCACCGCGCTTTTGGTCCCACTGCCCCCTTCTTCTTGCTCCGGGAGGGGTCCCCGCCGAGCAGCAGAAGGTAAAGACTCCTTCGGCCCCGGCCGGGACGCAGAACGGCCCGCATCGCGCCGACGCAGGAGGTGCACCGCGGATCGCGACTCCGCCTGTCGCATGTGTGCCGGGGTGCGCGTCGGTCGGTGCGTATGAGGAACGGGGCGTCATGGTGTGCGGTCGCGCCCGTTGGGGCCGGTTGGTTTCACCGCTAGAGATCGGGCGCTTGTGTGTGGGCGCGCGTCGGCGGACGCCGCGCGGCGCGGGCCGGAGGCAGGAGCAGAGCGCGAGCGGGAGCCGGGAGCGCGCCCGGCGAAGCGGAGCGCAGCCGGTCTTGATGAGGTAGAGAAACCTGTAACAGCCCTACTGGAGGTCGTATTCAGCGGCCAGCTCCCGCCCGGCCCCCAGGAAGTCCTCCGCATACTCCGTCACGTTGCCGTGCTGATCCCAGTAGGTGTTGGCCATGGTGAGCGTCAACGTTCCAGCGCTCATCTCCAGCCGCTCCGCGAGATCTTCCGGGACCGGGCGTACGGCCACCACGTCCCTGCGTCGAACAGCCCTTCTTCCGGTGCGCTCCTCGATGAGCCCGAAGGTCATCTTGGGCAAGGGGGCGGCCTCCAGAAGCTCAGGCGCAGCCTCGGCAAGCTCGACTGCGAGCCAAGACGTCGAGAGAGTCACCACCCCCGTCCCGTCGTAGTAGATCCGCCTCCGCTGAACCACCGACGCCCCCTCTTCCAACCCCAGAGCGTCCGCCACGCGCGGGGCTGCCGCCACACGTTCGGCGCCAAGAATCTCGGTGCGCTCGCCTTCCCGGAACCCAGTGCCCGTGGCTCGCATGATCGTCAACCGGTCCGGCCCGGTCGTCAGCTTGCGGGGCTTGACTACGACGGTCCCGACCCCAGGTACTGACTCCGCGTACCCGTCGGCCCGAAGCACCGCTGCGACGCGAGTCGCTGTTGCAGTCGAAACGCCCTCACTGCGGATGATCTCTCGAACCGACGGAATGCGGTCGCCCGGCTGGAGTTCCCCGCTGTCGATCCGCGCCCTGATCTCGGCTGCGATGCGCTTGTACGGAGCAAGCGCGCGCGGGCTCTCAACCATGACTCCCCTCCGATCTAAAGTGCTCTAGTACAGCTCTTGACGCTGGCACCTGCTCTAGAACACTATAGAGCTGCCGCCGCGCCTCCGGCTAGGCGGCTCTCAGACATACGCGGAAGCGGCGCCCCTACCGCCAAGCAGATGCGCCGCTTCCTTGAGTCCCCATGGAGGGGGTTCCATCATGCCTGCTGTTCGTCCTGCCGTGCGCGTTGCACTCCAGCGTTCTTGCCCGGTCTGCACCGAGCGCGTGTGTGCCGATCCGGCCGAGTGCTTGTTCTTCCTGACTTCCCGGCCGTGGGGGGACTGTGACCGGTGTGCCGGTTCTGGCTTCGCCGGTGAGGCTGACCCGATCAACATCTTCTGCGTCCACTGCTTCGGCTCCGGGCTCATGGAGTACGGCCAGAACCAGACGCCGAAGATCAGCCCCAAGGGTCACACCCGGCTCAACCAGTACATCGCCGCGCTGTCGGCGGAGGTCGGCGCCTCCTGCGTGGAGGTGGCCGCGTGAAGTCGCTGCCTGCCTTCTCGTGGTCGTGGGTCGACGCTGACGCCGGGCGGCCCCCGTGCCCTGGCTGCGCGGGACGGTTCCCGTCCTGGACTCGGGTAGACGTGGACGGGCTGGAGGTGCTGACCCACGACGGTGAGGTCATCTGCCCCGGTGACCCGTCGTTCGGCTTCCCGGACAGCTCCCCCGCCGCCCCGGCGGTCCTGGGGGTGGCCGCGTGACCACCACACCTCCCGCTCTCCCAGCCGGTCTGGACCACATCACGTTGAGTGACCTGCTGCGGGTGGCGAACTCTCCATGCTTCGACCGCTGGCAAGAACAGATCAAACGCGCTGGCGGCTGCGCCGACCCCATCCACCTCACCGGCACGACCGTGACGCGGGATGCCCGAACCGGGGACGTGCTGCACTCCTACTCGACCGACAGCGAGCCTGGTGGTCGGTTGCGGGTGGCGTGCGGGAATCGTCGTGCCTCACGCTGCCCGTCCTGCGCCTGGACCTACGCCGGAGACACCTACCACCTCATCCGCGCCGGACTCACCGGTGATCCGAACAAAGGCGTGGCCCGGACGGTGCGGACGCACCCGAAGGTGTTCGCCACCCTCACCGCCCCGTCGTTCGGTGCGGTTCACAACCGGCCCTCCACTGGGGTCTGTGCTTGCGGCACCCGGCACCCGGAGAACGCCCCGGTGCTGGGGACGGCCATCGACCCGGACAGGTATGACTACGCGTCGGCGGTGCTGTGGAACAACCACGCCGGGGACCTGTGGCGCCGCTTCACCATCTACCTCTTCCGCGAGGTCGCCTCGCGTGCCGGCATCACCCAACGCGAACTCCGCGAAACCGGCCGGGTGTCGTTCGGGAAGGTCGCCGAGTTCCAACGCCGAGGCGCGATCCACTTCCACGCGATCGTCCGCCTCGACGGACCTTCCGGGCCGGACTCCCCGCCCCCGGCCTGGGCCACGGTCACCCTCCTGGACGATGCGATCCGGGCCGCCGCCGCCCGCGTCTTGCTGGTTCTTCCTGGCCGTGATGGTCAGCCGGTTCGGGAGTTGCGGTGGGGGCGGCAGGTGGATGTGCGGCCGGTCACCGGGGCCGGTGGGGATGCGGAGCTGAACGATCAGGCGGTGGCCTCCTACGTGGCCAAGTACGCCACCAAGGCCGCTGAAACCACCGGCACGCTGGATCGGCGGATCGGGGAGATGGCGGAGCTGGACAAGGTTCCGGACCTGCCCGACCACACCCGCCGCCTCATCCGCGCCTGCCGCGACCTCGACGACGCCTTCCCGGACCGCCGGTTGTGGGCGTGGGCACACATGCTCGGCTTCCGAGGCCACTTCTCCACCAAGTCCCGCACCTACTCCACCACCCTCGGCGCACTCCGCCAGGCACGAGCCGACTACCGGGCCGCCCAGGAACGTCGCGAACTCGGCCTGCCTGACCCTGACGACCAGGAGGGTTCCACGCTGGTCCTCGCGCACTGGTCCTACGCCGGACACGGCCACACCCCTGGTGAGTCATGGGTCGCCGCACGCATCCGCGACGACCTCAACCACAACCGCGAGATCGCCCGCGAACTCCGCAACGCCGACACCGAACAGGAGTGGTGACCATGGCTCGCAGTCTCCCTGAGCGCTACCTGACCCCGGTCGACCTCGCCGACCTCCTGGGCGTGCCGGTCGAAACCGTCTACCAGTGGCGCCGCAAGCGCACCGGCCCCACCGGCTTCCGCGTCGGCCGCCACCTGCGCTACGACCCCGAAGACGTGCGCGCCTGGGTCGCCGAACAGATCGCTGAGGCCGCCTGATGGCCGGGCACGTCCAAGACCGCTGGTACAAGATCGATGTCGGTGACGATGGCGAGACGCGCAAGGTCAAGACCGACCGGTACGGCACCGGCATGCGCTATCGCGCCCGCTACGTCGGCCCCGACGGGTCGGAGAAGTCCAAGAGCTTCCCCGACCGACAGAAGCGACTCGCCGAACAGTGGCTCTCCGCGATCGAGGCCGACATGTCGCGCGGCCAGTACATCGACCCCAAGACCAGCCGGACCACCTTCCAGCAGTACGCCGAGAAGTGGGCCGCCGCCCAGACCACCGACCTGGTGACGCGGGACGCGGTTGAGCGGCGCTTGCGGCTTCACGCACTCCCCTACCTGGGGACCCGCCCCCTCGGCTCGTTCCAACCGGCGCACATTCGGGCCTGGCTGCGGGAGCTGGAGAACGCCGGGGTGCCTGGTTCTCACGCCTACGTGATCTACGGGAACGTTCGTGCGGTGCTCTCCGCCGCCGTGGACGACGGGTACCTGGCGCGGAACCCCTGCGACGCCCAGTCGGTACGGGCGCCGTCGGCCGACGCCAAGCGGGTCATCCCGTGGTTGCCGGAACGGGTCTTCGCCGTGCGGGCCGCGCTCGCCGAGCTGTTCCGCCCGATGGTGGACCTGGGCGCCGGGTGCGGCATGCGGCAGGGGGAGATCTTCGGGCTCGGCGTGGACGGTGTGGACTACGGCACCGACACCGTTCACGTCGTCCGCCAGGTCAAGCTCATCAACGGGAAGCCGGTGTTCGCCCCGCCCAAGTGCGACAAGGAGAGAGACGTTCCCCTCCCCGCTTCCGTAGCTGCCACCCTCCAGGAGCACAGCGACCGCCACCCGCCGACGGCGGTCACCCTCCCGTGGAAGAAGCCGGACGGCCCCATGGTGACCGCGCGGCTTCTCTTCACCGGCCTGGAGGGTGGGGCCATACGCCGCAACGACTTCAACACCTACTCGTGGAAGCCCGCCCTCGCGGCGGCCGGGGTCATCCCGGAGCGGAAGCCCGGTGAGCGGTACGCCAGCGCCCGCGAGCACGGCATGCACGCGCTCCGCCACTTCTACGCGTCGGTGCTGCTGGACGCGGGAGAGAGCATCCGGGCAGTCAGTGACTACCTCGGACACGCCGACCCGTCGCTGACCCTGCGGGTGTACGCGCACCTCATGCCGAGCAGCCGTGAGCGGACCCGGAGCGCCGTTGACGCGGTGCTCGGATGCGGCCCGGCGGCGCCCTGACGGCCCAGCGACGGCCCACAGGGCATGAAAGCGCCCCTGCCTTGCTGTGAACCAGCAGGTCAGGGGCGCTTTTCGGTGCCTACGAAGATCAGTTCTTCTGGATCTGGTCGAAGCTCAGCTCGACCGGGGTCTCGCGGCCGAAGATCTCCACCAGGCCCTTGACCTTCTTGGAGTCGGCGTTGATCTCGTTGATCGTCGCCTGGAGGGTGGCGAAGGGGCCGTCGGTGACGGTGACCGAGTCGCCGACCTCGAAGTCCAGCACCTGGACCTCGACCTTGCGGCTCGGCGCCGGCTTGCCCTCGGCTTCGGCGGCCTCGCGGGCGGCCTTCTCCTCCGCCTCCGGGGCGAGCATCTTCACGACCTCGTCCAGCGTCAGCGGGTAGGGGTCGTAGGCGTTGCCGACGAAGCCGGTGACGCCGGGGGTGTTGCGGACGACGCCCCAGGACTCGTTGGTGAGGTCCATGCGCACCAGGACGTAGCTGGGGAGCTTGTTCTGGCGGACCGTGCGGCGGTCGCCGTTCTTGATCTGGACGACCTCCTCCTGCGGCACCTCGGCCTGGAAGATGTAGTCCTCGACGTTGAGCGAGACGGCGCGCTGCTCGAGGTTGGTCTTCACGCGGTTCTCGTAGCCCGCGTAGGTGTGGATGACGTACCACTCGCCGGGGAGGGTGCGCAGCTCGTCGCGGAGAGCCTCGACCGGGTCGACCGGCTCGGCCTCCTCCTCGGCCTCCTCGGCCTCCTCGGAGGCCTCCGAGGTCTCCTCGGACTCGGCGGCGGTCTCCTCGACCTCGGCGGCGGCCGCGGTCTCGGCGTCGTCGTCAACCGCGGCGGTCTCGTCAGCCTCGTCAGCCACGACGTCCTGCCCGGCCGGCTCGGCGGCGCCGGCAGCTTCGGCCTGCTCCGCGTCGTCCCTCTCGGACGCCGCGTCGACACCAGCGAGCGCGGCGTCGTCACCCTTGGCGGGCTCGACGGGCTCGGCGACGTCGTTCAGGTTCGGGTCAGACACGTTAGCTGCTTCTTCCTGGCTTTATGGGGGTGGAACGTACGGGTATTCCGCGCCGCTGACGGCGCCCCGCGGACGGATCAGCCGAAGACGAACTTGACGGCCTCTCCGAATCCATAGTCAATCACGAACACCAGGCCGATGACGATGAGAACGAAGATGATCACGACGATCGTGTACGTCGTGAGCTGGTGGCGGGTCGGCCAAACGACCTTGCGGAGCTCCGCGACGATCTGTCGGTAGAACAGCGCGAGCCGGGCCAGCGGGCCCTTCTTGCCGCGCTTGCCGCCGCGACGCGGCTTCTTGTCCTCAGAGGAACGCCCGGGCTCGGGGACCTCGGGAGTGTCCGTGATCTCCGCCACTCGTCCTCACCTGATCCGGGTCATGGCCGTGCAGCGTCCGGCCCTGCCGCACGGCGGTGCAATCTCAGTACGTACGCATGCACGCATCCACGTCGTGATCGACGAGTGCGTGAGCAGGGCCGGAGGGACTTGAACCCCCAACCGCTGGTTTTGGAGACCAGTGCTCTACCAATTGAGCTACGACCCTTTGTGCTGCTCCCCCAACCTACCGCATGGAAACGCCCACACGGTGTGTGCGGCGTGCCTCGCGGTGACGAGGGCCAACGACGGATGAGTGTACGTGCTCCGGGGCCGGGCGTCGAACAGGTACCGGCGCCGGTCGCTTCCGGGCGGCCGTTCGACGGGTGCGTCCCGACTCCCGGACGGCCGTGTCCGTGGCGCGGAACGGCCGTACCGGGCCGGGGCCGCGTCTGCGACGATTGGCGCTATGAGTGCTGCTACTCCTCCCGCACAGTCCCCAACCGAGCGCCGCGTGTCGGCCCGGGTCGGCTCGATCTCGGAGTCGGCCACGCTCGCGGTCGACGCCAAGGCGAAGGCGCTGAAGGCCGCCGGCCGGCCGGTCATCGGCTTCGGCGCCGGCGAGCCCGACTTCCCCACGCCGGACTACATCGTCGAGGCCGCGGTGCAGGCCTGCCGCGACCCGCGCTTCCACCGCTACACGCCCGCCGGCGGCCTGCCCGAGCTGAAGGAGGCCATCGCCGCCAAGACGCTGCGTGACTCCGGCTGGGCCGTGGAGCCGGCGAACGTGCTGGTCACCAACGGCGGCAAGCAGGCCATCTACGAGGCCTTCGCGGCCATCCTCGACCCGGGCGACGAGGTCATCGTGCCCGCGCCGTACTGGACCACCTACCCGGAGTCCATCCGGCTGGCCGGCGGCGTGCCGGTGCCGGTCGTCGCCGACGAGACCACCGGCTACCGGGTCTCCGTCGAGCAGCTGGAGGCGGCGCGCACCGAGCGCACCAAGGTCGTGCTCTTCGTCTCCCCGTCGAACCCGACCGGTGCGGTCTACAGCAAGGCGCAGGTCGAGGCGGTGGGCCGCTGGGCCGCCGAGCACGGCCTGTGGGTGCTGACCGACGAGATCTACGAGCACCTGGTGTACGGCGAGGCGGAGTTCCACTCCCTGCCGGTGGTCGTCCCGGAGGTCGCGGACCGCTGCATCGTGGTGAACGGCGTTGCCAAGACGTACGCGATGACCGGCTGGCGGGTGGGCTGGGTCATCGGCCCGAAGGACGTCGTGAAGGCCGCCACGAACCTCCAGTCGCACGCCACCTCCAACGTGAGCAACGTCGCGCAGGCCGCCGCGCTGGCCGCCGTCTCCGGTGACCTGGAGGCCGTCGCGACGATGCGCGAGGCGTTCGACCGCCGGCGTCGCACGATCGTGCGCATGCTCAACGAGATCAACGGCGTCGAGTGCCCGGAGCCGGAGGGCGCGTTCTACGCGTACCCGTCCGTGAAGCCGCTGCTCGGCAAGGAGATCCGGGGCCGCCGGCCGCGGAGCTCGGTCGAGCTGGCCGAGCTGATCCTGGAGGAGGTCGAGGTCGCCGTCGTACCGGGCGAGGCCTTCGGCACCCCCGGCTACCTGCGGCTGTCCTACGCGCTGGGCGACGACGACCTGGTCGAGGGCGTCGGCCGCATCCAGAAGCTGCTGGCCGAGGCGCGCGACTGAGCGCCGCTTCCACAGCACCCCGCCGTCGGGCGTCCCGGAGTCCTTCCGGGACGCCCGAGGCCGTTCGGGGCATGGGACGGCCTTTCGAGCGGCCATCCGTTCGACGTGTGCCGACGTGCGCTTTGGGAAAAGCGACTTCCGGGCGTGTCGTGTGTACGGCAGGATCTGGGAATGCGGCACTACCCCACGCAGCACCCAGTCGAGACCCGTACCGCCGTCCGCGACCTCCGGACGCTCCCCAAGGCCCACCTCCACCTGCACTTCACCGGCTCGATGCGCCCGGAGACCCTGCTGGAGCTGGCGGACAAGTACGGCGTGCACCTGCCCGAGGCGCTCCAGGGCGGCGAACCGCCCAAGCTGCGCGCCACCGACGAACGCGGCTGGTTCCGCTTCCAGCGGCTGTACGACATGGCACGTTCCTGCCTACGTGAGCCCGAGGACATCCAGCGGCTCGTGCGGGAGGCCGCCGAGGAGGACCTGCGGGACGGCGGCCGCTGGCTGGAGATCCAGGTCGACCCGACGTCCTACGCGCCCCGGCTGGGCGGGCTGATCCCCGCGCTCGAGGTCATCCTCGACGCCGTCGACCGCGCGACGCGGGACACCGGGCTGCCCATCAGGGTGCTCGTCGCGGCCAACCGCATGAAGCACCCGCTGGACGCGCGCACCCTCGCCCGGCTCGCCGTGCGCTACCGCGACCGGGGCGTCATCGGCTTCGGCCTCTCCAACGACGAGCGGCGCGGCTTCGCCAGGGACTTCGACCGGGCCTTCGCCATCGCCCGGGACGGCGGGCTGCTCGCCGCCCCGCACGGCGGTGAGCTCGCCGGGCCGTTCAGCGTGCGGGACTGCCTGGACGACCTGGGCGCCGGCCGGGTGGGGCACGGCGTGCGCGCCGCCGAGGACCCGGCGCTGCTGGCCAGGCTCGCCGACTCGGACGTGACGTGCGAGGTCTGCCCGGCCTCCAACGTGGCGCTCGGCGTCTACGAGAAGCAGGAGGACGTGCCGCTGCGCGTGCTGTGGGACGCCGGCGTGCGGATGGCGCTGGGCGCCGACGACCCGCTGCTGTTCGGCTCCCGGCTCGCCGCGCAGTACGAGCTGGCCCGCGAGCACCACGCGTTCACGGACGAGGAGCTGGCGGAGCTGGCCCGGCAGTCGCTGCGGGCGGCGCGGATGCCGCGCCCGCTGCTGGACGAACTCCTCGCCGACGTCGACGCCTGGCTGGCCGCCGACGCGGGCGCTCCTGACGACGCGGAGGCACGTGGGGTCGCTGGAACGCTCTCCGACAGGGAGTCGTCCGCCGACGCCGCGACGCCGGCCGGCCGCAGCCGGTAGCGGACGCGGCACACCCGACCCGCACGGCGAAGCGGTACGCCGCTCCCCGACGCGAGCGTCGCCGGGGGGGGGCGGCAGGGCAGCTCCCCCCGGCGCGGCGTGCCGCCGCTCCCGCGCGGCGGTGTCAGAGCGCGCAGCCCACCGTCACCGGCTCGTTGACCAGGCGGACGCCGAACGCCTCGGCGACCCCGTCCCGCACCTCGCGGGCGAGTGCCAGCAGTTCCTCGGTGGTGGCGCCGCCCCGGTTGGTGAGCGCGAGCGTGTGCTTGGAGGAGATGCGCGCGCGGCCGGCGCCGTAGCCCTTGGTGAAGCCGGCCTTGTCGATGAGCCAGGCGGCCGAGGTCTTCACCCGGTCCTGCCCGGCGGGCCAGGCCGGCGGCACCGGCGCCGACTCGCCGAACCGCTCGGCGACGCGGGCCAGGAAGTCCCGGTACTCGGCCTCGGTGAGCACGGGGTTGGTGAAGAAGGAGCCGGCGGACCAGGTGTCGTGGTCCTCCGGGTCGAGCACCATGCCCTTCCCGGCGCGCAGCTTCAGCACGGTCTCACGGGCGCGCGCGAGCGGCACCCGGTCGCCGACCTCGACGCCCAGCGCCCGGGCCGTCTCCGCGTAGGCCAGCGGTGCGGACAGCCCGCCCGCGTCCTGGAGGTCGAAGCGGACGCGCAGCACCACGTAGCGGTCGGGGTCGGCCTTGAAGCGGCTGTGCCGGTAGGAGAAGCCGCACTCCTCGGCGGGGATCACCGCCGTGCGCCGCTCGACCCGGTCGTAGGCGGTGACCTCGGTGATCGTGGCGGCGACCTCCTGGCCGTAGGCGCCCACGTTCTGGATCGGGGTCGCGCCGGCGGAGCCGGGGATGCCGGCCAGGCACTCGACGCCGGCCAGCCCGGCCTCGACGGTCCGGGCGACGGCGTCGGACCAGTTCTCGCCGGCCGCCAGCTCCAGCGCGGTGCCGTCGAGCGTGAAACCGGTGGTGTCGATCCGCAGGGCGGTGCCGGCGAAGCCCTTGTCCCCGACGACGAGGTTGCTGCCGCCGCCGACGACCAGCAGCGGCGTGCCGGAGTCGTCGGCCTCGCGGACGGCCGCGACGACCTCCTCGTCGGTGGTCGCCGTGACCAGCCGGTCGGCGGGGCCGCCGAGGCGGAGAGTGGTGAGCGGGGCCAGCGGGGCGCCCTGGACGTCGTGGTGTGGCTGCACGGACCCTAGGTTAAGCGCTCCCCGACCGGGGCCGGGCCCCGCCCGACC
>NZ_VJYK02000479.1 GCF_007097205.2 Streptomyces alkaliterrae | reverse complement strand
GTGCTGGTGGCGGGCGGTGCCCGGATTCCGCTGGAGATCGCGGCGTCCCCCCGGGCGCGCGCCAGGGGGCTGCTCGGCCGTCACGGGATCGTCGGCGCCATGCTGCTGGAGCCGGCCTGTTCGATTCACACCTTCCGGATGCGGTTCCCGATCGATGTCGCCTATCTGGACCGGGACTTCACGGTGCTCGCCGTGCGGACGATGGAGCCGGGGCGGCTGGGCCTGCCCCGCCTCCGGGCTCGGCGGGTGCTGGAGGCGGAGGCCGGGACGATGGCCGGCTGGGGGCTCGCGCCGGGGGCGCGGGTGCGTGTCGAGCGCGCCGGACGATGACGGGTCCGGCGCCCGTCGCGGCGCGCCGGACCCGTGCGGGCGGTGCCGGACCGGGCTCAGGCCAGGGTGGCCTCGAGGCTGATGTTCTTCACCGCGGCCAGCGCCTGGCTCACCGGGCAGTTCGCCTTGGCATCCGCCGCCGCGGCCTGGAACTCCTCCTCCGAGATGCCGGGGATGACCGCCCGTACCGTCAGCTTGATCCCGGTGATGCCCTCTCCGGGTTGGAAGGTCACGTCCGCCTGGACGTCGAGCTGTTCGACGGTGTGGCCCTTGCCGGAGACGATGTTGGAGAAGGCCATGCAGTAGCAGGAGGAGTGCGCCGCGGCGATCAGCTCCTCGGGGCTGGTCATACCGCTCGGCGGCTCGGTGCGCGCGGGCCAGCTGACGTCGTAGGTGCCGAGGTTGGAGCTGGCCAGGGAGACGGTCCCCTTGCCCTCCAGGAGGTTGCCTTCCCAGTGGGCCTTCGCCGTACGGGTGGTGGCCATCGTCGGTGTTTCCTTCCATGGGGTCCGAAACGCTTGATCGCCATCTTTCCGCGCGTGATGTGTCATGTCGAGCGATTCCCGACCAGGGCCCGTCCGGCGGGTCGGCTCGGCGATGACACGGCGGGCCCGCAACCGCAAACGGAACACGGGAATCCGTGTGCAACCGCGGACCTGGCGGTCAAGCGGGTTGTGGCACCGGCATATTCACCCTCCGGTAAGGGTGACTCTCGGCCAGCTTTGTCGGGACGGTCCGGAGAAGTCGGCCGGTGGCGGAGGAGTACGGGCCGTTCGACGTGGCGTGGGCGGGGGACGCGGGCCGCACGGCCCGACCGGCGTGAAACGGCCGCGAAGAGGCGGAAAGAACAACACGATTACCCGGTGGGCACTGACGCAAACTCGACCATCTGGGCGCTTGAAATCGCTAGTGCAAAGCGCCTAGTTTCGCTCACAGGGCCGAGGGATGCACACGGAAGTTCGTTTTCAGGAGATCCCGACGCAGGGGGGAACAGTGGGTTACCGGCACAGCCGGAACGATCCGGGTGGGGACGACACGGGGAGGCGCCGCGAGAGCGGTCTGGAACACGCGCGCAGGGAGGCATCCAGACTCGCCGACTACCTGCAGTTCGGGCCGCCGCGATCGACGGGCGACCAGGGCCGTCCGCCGCAGCTTGTCACCGGCGACTGGGACATGCCCGAGGGCACGCTGTCGGTGTACGCGATCGGTCGCGCGCTCGTGCTGCGCGGCACGTTCACAGAGGGGGATCTGAGAAACCTTCGCAAGTCGTTCAGCGGTCAGTTGGTGACGCTCGACAGCGACGGTGAGCAGCACACCGTCATCGTCTGGCCGCCGGAAGAGGGAGACGACACGGGAGGGGGCGCCTCGGACCGGAGGCCGGGGGAGTCGATGACCGACGACTGGGGGTACCCCCAGTCGGAGGCCGGGGGAGCCGGAGCCCGGTGAGCAGCCGGGCCTGAGGGGGTGGACGCCGCGGTCGTGGCGGTACCCTCCCCGGGTGCCGGGGGAGTTGACCGTGTTGACCATGACCGTGTTGCCTGCGTTGCCTGCGCCGGCGGGGTTGCCCGCGTCGACGGGGTTGTCCATGCCCGCCGCGTCGGCTGCGCCGGCGTGGGGTCCGGTCGCCGTCGCGGCGGTGTACGGCTGGGCGGTGGGCGCCCTGCTGCTGCCCCGGGCCGCGCACCGCTACGCCGTCCCGACCGGTGAGCCGTGGCGGACGGACCACCCGCCCGCCGCTTCCGGCCGTTCCCGGCTCACCGCGCTGCCGGCGCCGGTCACCGCGGTGGTCTGCGCGCTCCTGGCCGCCACCGTCGGCCCCCGCCCCGAACTGGCCGTGTGGCTGGCCCTGGCCCCCGCGCTGGTCCTGCTCGCGATCGTGGACGTCCGGGTGCGCCGGCTGCCGGACGTACTGACCCTGCCGACGGCCGGCGCCGCCGCGGCACTCCTCGGAGTGGCCGCCGCACTGCCGGGCACGGCCGGCAGCTGGCCCGGGGCGCTGGCGGGCGGCCTGGTGCTGGGCGGCGGCTACCTCGCCCTCTTCCTCATCCATCCGCGCGGCATGGGGATGGGGGACGTCAAGCTCGCGCTCACCGTGGGGGTCGCTCTTGGGTGGTACGGCTGGACGACCCTCGCGGTGGGGGCGCTCGCCGGGCTGCTGCTCGGGGCGCTCTACGGAAACGCCCTGCTCATCGCTGGTAGGGCCGACCGCAAGACGGGCATCCCGTTCGGCCCCTTCCTGGCGGCGGGCGGCCTGCTGGGCGTGGCCTTCGCTGGACTCGACGGGTGAAACACGGCCCGGATCGCGCGAGCACGCCCCGGAAGGGGCTATGGTGGAAACCCCCCCTCGGGCCGGTCCGTAACCC
>NZ_VJYK02000478.1 GCF_007097205.2 Streptomyces alkaliterrae | reverse complement strand
GGCCCGGTCGCCCCCGACGCCAGTACCGGGCAGGGCACCACACCGCGCGCCGAAGGTACCGCCGCCCGCATCGAAGGCACCGCCGCCGCCCGCCCGGCGTCGGCGGAACCGGCAAAGGTGTCGGAACCCGCCACCTCGGCGACACCCGCGCCGCCCGCTCCCCGCACCCCGGAAGCGAGAGCCGCGGCCCACTCCACGGCCCAGGGTGCCGCCGCCCCGAGCGCCGACGTACAGAAGCCGGCCCCGAAGAGTCCGGCCCCGAAGAGCGGTACCGGCAAGGCTCCCAGCGCCAAGGCTCCCGCCGCAAAGGCGGCCGGGACCACCGCGAGGTCCGGCACGGCGAAGTCAGGCGCGGGGAAGCCCCCCAGCACGAAGGCCGGCCCCCCGAAGACACCCGCCGCGGATGCCGGCCCCGCGAAGACCGGCGGCGCGAAGACCGGCGGCCCCGCGAAGGCCGGCGGCGCCGGACCGGCCAGGTCTCCCCGCACCCGCAAGGCCACCGCCGCCGCCACGGGCGCCACCGGCGCCAACCGCGCCGTGCCGAAGCGGCGCGCGACGTCCGCCCCGAAGGTCAAGGTCCGTCCCGCCCCGCCGCTGGACGCCACCGACCGCGAGCGGCTCCTCGCCGGCGCCCACCACGACCCGCACGGCATGCTCGGCGCCCACCTCACCGACGAGGGCGTCGTCTTCCGTGCCCTGCGCCCGCACGCCACCTCCGTCACCGTCGTCGCCGGCGGACTGGAGGCCGAACTGATCAGCGAGGGCGACGGCCTCTTCGCCGCCGTCGCCGCCCTCCGCGAGATCCCCGACTACCGGCTCCGCGTCCGCTACGGCACCGACGAACCGCTGCTCGTCGACGACCCCTACCGGATGCTCCCGGCCCTCGGCGGCTTCGACCTCCACCTGATCTCCGAGGGCCGGCACGAGGAGCTGTGGCGGGTGCTCGGCGCCCACCCGATGACCCACCAGGGTGTCACCGGCACCCGCTTCACCGTCTGGGCGCCCAACGCCCGGGGCGTCCGCGTCACCGGCGACTTCACTTTCTGGGACGGCACCGCCTGCCCGATGCGCTCGCTGGGCTCCAGCGGCGTGTGGGAACTCTTCCTGCCCGGCATCGGCGAGGGCACGGTGTACAAGTTCGACGTCTGCGCCGCGGACGGGACGCACACCATGCGCGCCGACCCCATGGCCCGCCGCACCGAGTGCCCGCCGAACACCGCGTCCGTCGTCCACACGTCCCGCTACGAGTGGCACGACGCCGACTGGCTGGCCAGGCGCGGCAGCCGCCCGATCCACGAGGCGCCGTTCTCCGTCTACGAGGTCCACCTCGGCAGCTGGCGCCCCGGCCTCGGCTTCCGGGAACTCGCCGAACAGCTCCCCGCCTACGTCCGCGACCTCGGCTTCACCCACGTCGAGCTGCTGCCCGTCGCCGAGCACCCCTTCGGCGGCTCGTGGGGCTACCAGATCACCGGCTACTACGCCCCCACCGCCCGACTGGGCACCCCCGACGACTTCAAGTACCTCGTCGACCGGCTGCACCAGGAGGGCATCGGCGTCCTCGTCGACTGGGTGCCCGCGCACTTCCCCAAGGACGACTGGGCGCTTGCCCGCTTCGACGGCACCCCGCTCTACGAGCACCCCGACCCCCGACGGGCCGAACACCCCGACTGGGGCACCCTGGAGTTCGACTACGGCCGCAACGAGGTCCGCAACTTCCTGGTCGCCAACGCCACTTACTGGTGCGAGGAGTTCCACGTCGACGGGCTGCGGGTCGACGCCGTCGCCTCGATGCTCTACCTGGACTACTCCCGGGAGGACGGCGAGTGGTCCCCCAACGAGTTCGGGGGCCGTGACAACCCCGACGCGGTCGCCTTCCTCCAGGAGATGAACGCGACCGTCTACCGGCGCTGCCCCGGCGTCGTCACCATCGCCGAGGAGTCCACCGCCTGGGACGGCGTCACCCGCCCCACCGACGTACCCGGCCAGTGGGGCATCGGCGGCCTCGGCTTCGGCCTCAAGTGGAACATGGGCTGGATGCACGACTCGCTCGTCTACATGAGCAAGGACCCCATCCACCGCCGCTACCACCACAACGAGATGACGTTCTCGATGGTGTACGCGTACTCCGAGAACTACGTTCTGCCGATCTCCCACGACGAGGTCGTGCACGGCAAGGGCGCGCTCGTCTCCAAGATGCCCGGCGACTGGTGGCAGCAACGCGCCAACCACCGCGCCTACCTCGGCTTCATGTGGTCCCACCCCGGCAAGCAACTCCTCTTCATGGGACAGGAGTTCGCCCAGGGCGCGGAGTGGTCCGAAGCCCACGGCCCCGACTGGTGGCTGCTCGACCCGTCCTACTCCGCCGAGCCCGACCACCGGGGCGTCCGCGACCTCGTCCGCGAACTGAACACCGTGTACGGGCGCACCCCCTCCCTCTGGGAGCGGGACTGCGACCCCAGCGGCTTCGCCTGGATCACCGCCGACGCGGCAGACGACAACGTCCTGGCCTTCCTCCGCTACTCCGCCGACGGCACGCCCCTGCTTGTGGTCAGCAACTTCTCCCCCGTCGTCCGCCACGACTACCGCCTCGGCGTCCCCGACGGGCCGACCGCCTGGCGCCCGCTCCTCAACACCGACGACAAGCAGTACGGCGGCAGCGGCCTGGTAGAGCCCTGTCTCTTATACACCTCTGACGGTGCC
>NZ_VJYK02000477.1 GCF_007097205.2 Streptomyces alkaliterrae | reverse complement strand
ACGCCGCGACCGGCGCTGTCGTCCCGCCGATCCACCAGGTCTCCACCTACAAGCAGGACGGCGTCGGCGGGCTGCGCGGCGGTTACGAGTACAGCCGGTCGGCGAACCCGACCAGGACGGCGCTCGAGGAGAACCTGGCCGCGCTGGAGGGCGGCAGCCGGGGTCTGGCGTTCGCGTCGGGCCTCGCGGCGGAGGACTGCCTGCTGCGCACGGTACTGACTCCCGGCGACCACGTGGTCATCCCGAACGACGCGTACGGCGGCACGTTCCGGCTGTTCGCGAAGGTCGCGCAGCGGTGGGGGGTGGAGTGGTCGGTCGCCGACACCTCCGACCCGACGGCGGTCCGCGCCCAGCTGCGCGACCGCACGAAGGTCGTGTGGGTGGAGACGCCGAGCAATCCGCTGCTGGGCATCACCGACATCGAGCAGGTGGCGGCGGTGGCGCGCGGCGCCGACGCGCGCCTGGTGGTGGACAACACCTTCGCGAGCCCCTACCTCCAGCAGCCGCTGGCGCTGGGCGCCGACGTGGTGGTCCACTCGACGACGAAGTACATGGGCGGCCACTCGGACGTGGTCGGCGGTGCGCTGGTGACGGCGGACGCGGCACTGGCGGAGGAGCTGGCGTTCCACCAGAACGCGATGGGCGCCATCGCCGGCCCGTTCGACTCCTGGCTGGTGATGCGGGGTGTGAAGACGCTGGCGGTCCGGATGGACCGGCACAGCGCGAACGCCGAGCGCGTCGCGGAGATGCTGGTGAAGCACCCGAAGGTCACCGAGGTGCTGTACCCGGGGCTGGAGAGCCACCCGGGGCACGAGGTCGCGGCCAAGCAGATGCGGTCCTTCGGCGGCATGGTGTCGTTCCGGGTCGCCGGCGGCGAGGAGGCGGCGGTCGAGGTCTGCAACCGCGCGGAGCTGTTCACGCTGGGTGAGTCGCTGGGCGGCGTGGAGTCGCTGATCGAGCACCCGGGCCGGATGACCCACGCCTCGGCGGCGGGTTCGCTGCTGGAGGTGCCGGGCGACCTGGTGCGGCTGTCGGTCGGCATCGAGTCGGTGGACGACCTGCTGGAGGACCTGCGAGCGGCGCTGGGCTGAGCGGTTCGTACAGCGGGGCCGGGTCCGTGCAGACGGGCCCGGCCCTTCGTCGGTCGTTCACCAGCCGTAGCCGGGCGGGGTGGTCTCCGGGGTGCCCACACCCCACGGCTGGGCGGTGACAAGCCAGCCGAGCAGCGCGGCGAGGGCCACGAGCAGCAGGAGCAGCAGTACGAGGCGCAGCGCCCGGCGGCGGCGCAGCAGGCGGTGGCCGAGACCGGCGGCGGTGTCGGCGAGGTCGGCCGGCACCGGCGGATGGGGGCCGACCTCCAGCAGCCGTCTGACCTGCTCCTCCCTCGGGTCGACGAGGTGGGTCATCGGCGCACCTCCGGGGCGGGGCGGCGGGCGGCGCGGAGGCGGTAGACCGAACGTGCCCGCAGCGCCCGCACCCGGTCCGCCGGCAGGCCGAGGGAGGCGGCGACCCGGTCCTCGTCCACCTCCTCGTAGACACACAGCACGAGGACCACGCGTTCCTGCGGGGTGAGGTCGCCCAGCGGGCCGCCGAGGGAGTGCCGGTGCCGCCGGGCGTGGCGGGTGAAGCGGTGGACGAGCTGCCAGCGGGCCGTGTCGTACGGATCGGTGTGCGGGCCCCAGCGAGCGTAGGTGTGGGCGAGCGCGCGATGCAGCAGCTCCCGGGCGGCGGGCGGCGGCGCCGCCGGTCGGCCGCCCGCCTGCCCGGGGCCGGGCGGGTCGGACGGCCCGGGCGGCCCGGGCGGGCCGGGTGGTTCGAGCGGTTCGGTGGTCAGCAGCGTGGCGACGCGCAGCAGCCGTCCGGCCGCACCGGAGACAAACGCCTCGAACTCCCGGGCGCGACGGCGGTCCCGGTCCGCTCGATCCCCCATCGGCACTCCCATTGACCCATGGGACCGCCGTGCCCGCGCGGGGTCAAGGGTCGTGCCGTGGGGAGGTGGACGCGCCGCTGGGCGCGGCATGTGAGACCCGACGCCGCCCGCCGCGCTCGGCGGCGGCCGCCGTGCTCAGCGGGGCGCGAAGGGGGCGTGGAGTTCGGAGAGCGCGTCGTTGAAGCGGGTGAGCAGCGCGCAGAAGACGTCCCGCTCCTCCGGCGACCAGTCCTTGGTGAGCAGCGCCATCAACTCCCGTCGGGAGGAGCGCACTTCGGCCAGCCGACCGGCCCCGCGCGGGGAGAGCTCCAGGACGACGGCGCGGCCGTCGTCGGGGTGCGAGGTGCGTTTGACCAGGCCGGAGTCGACGAGCGGGGCGACCTGGCGGGTGACCGTGGAGGAGTCGATGCCCATGCCGGCGGCGAGTGCCTTCACGCCGGTCGGGCCTTCCTGATCGAGGCGGTTGAGCAGCAGGTAGGCGGCGCGGTCCATGGAGTTGCGCGCCTGGCCGACGCCGCCGAGGCGGGTCTGTTCGGCGCGGCGGGCGAACAGCGCGACCTGGTGCTGTATCGCCTCCAGCAGCGGATCGGGCCCGCCGCCGTTGTCGGTTCCGCGACGGCGCGGCTGATCCTGTCGCACGTCGTCGGCTGTTGTCGTGTCCGGGTGCGTGGGCATGCCGGGGAGCTCACTTCTTCCGAAGTTCGGGCAGTTGGACGGTTGAGGGTGGCCACAGGGTACGCGGAGTCGGCCGTTCCCGTACCCGTACCGGGGCTCCGGGGGCCGCCGGGGCCCCGGTACGGGTACGGG
>NZ_VJYK02000476.1 GCF_007097205.2 Streptomyces alkaliterrae | reverse complement strand
GGTGCGTACGGCTCGGCGGCGTCATGACCGGGGCGGCGGTCGGGAGACCTACGCTCCCCGCATGACCACGACCACCCCGGCCCGCCACCCCGGCCGCCCCGGGTAGCGGGTTGTGCGACGCTATCCGCCGATCGCCGAGCACGGCCTGGTGGGTGACCTCCGGACCGCCGCGCTGGTCTCCGCCGACGGCGTCGTCAACTGGTTCTGCGCGCCGCGCTTCGACTCCCCGAGCCTGTTCGCCGCTCTGCTCGACCATCAACGCGGCGGCTACTTCGCGGTCACCGTCGACGGTCCGGACGTCACCACCCGGCAGCTGTACCTGCCCGACACCGCGGCCCTGGTGACGCGGTTCCTGAGCCGGCGGGGCGTGGGCGAGGTCGTCGACTTCATGCCCGTGGACCGGGCCGAGCGCGCCGACGGGCCGCGGCGGTTGGTGCGGCTGCTCCGCGTCGTACGCGGTGAGCTGCCGTTCTCCGTCGCGTGCCGGCCGCGCTTCGACTACGGCCGGGCGCGGCACGCGATGGAGTTGCGCAGCGTGGGCGAAGCCCGGTTCACCGTGCCCGGCGGCCCGGTCACCGCCCGCCTGACCGCCTGCGGGCCCATCGCCCTGGAACGGGACGAGGCCGGCGGGCGGGAGGCACATGGCGGGCGGGAGGCCGAGGACGTCGGTCAGGCGCTGCGGCAGGAGGACATCCGTGCCCGCCTCGTGCTGCGCCAGGGGGAGCAGGCCGGGCTGGTCCTCGAGGTCGCACCGGCCGGCCCTCGGGAAGAACCGCCGCCGCCGAGCCTGGAAGCCCTCGACCAGGAGCTGCACGCCGTGCGGCACTTCTGGCACCACTGGGTCAGGAAGTCGCGCTACCGGGGACGTTGGCAGCAACTGGTGAACCGGTCGGCCATCACGCTGAAGCTGCTCACCTACGCGCCGACCGGCGCCCCGGTCGCAGCCGCCACGATGGGGCTCCCCGAGCAGATCGGCGGCGAACGCAACTGGGACTACCGCTACACCTGGATCCGTGACGCCTCGCTGTCCGCGCACACCCTGCTGGATCTCGGGTTCACCGAGGAGGCCGAGGCGTACCGGCACTGGTTGGGGGAACGCCTCCGCGCAGGCACGGCGGGCGGCGCGGGCGGCGGTACGGTGACGGGTGAGCCGCTACAGATCATGTACCGAGTCGACGGCGATCCGCACCTCTCCGAGGAGGTGCTGCCGCACCTCGAGGGCTACCGGGGTTCGGCGCCGGTCCGCCTCGGCAACGCCGCCGCCGACCAACTTCAACTCGACATCTACGGCGAAGCCGTCAACGCGCTGACCCGTTCCGCGCGGTCCACGCAGACCGCCGGCTACGACGGCTGGCTCGCGCTGTCCGGTCTCCTCGACTGGCTCACCGGCGCCTGGGACCGGCCCGACGAGGGCATCTGGGAGACCCGCGGCGGCCCCCGGCACTTCACCTACAGCCGGGTCATGAGCTGGACGGCGTTCGACCGGGGCATCCGGCTCGCCAGCGACCTCGCCCGACCGGCGGACCTCGCGGCCTGGACGGCGGCCAGGGACGCGGTGCTGCGCCAGGTCATGGAACGCGGTTGGAGCGCTCGGCGCCAGGCGTTCGTGCAGCACTACGACGGCGAGGTGCTGGACGCGTCGCTTCTGCTGATGCCGGCCGTCGGCTTCGTCTCGCCCCGGGACCCGCGCTGGCTGTCCACGCTGGACGCGATGGAGTCGGAACTGGTCACCGACAGCCTCGTCCACCGCTATGACCCGGCCGCCGCGCCCGACGGGCTGCGCGGCGGCGAAGGCACGTTCTCGCTGTGCAGCTTCCTGTACGTGAACGCGTTGGCCCAGGCCGGGCGGCTCGGGCAGGCGCGCTACGCGTTCGACAAGATGACGACGTACGCCAACCACGTCGGGCTCTACGCCGAGGAGATCGGCCCGACCGGGGAGCAGCTGGGCAACTTCCCGCAGGCCTTCACCCATCTGGCCCTCATCGCCGCCGTGCTCTCGCTGGACACCGAACTCGACCGCATCGGCGCCTGAGACGGCCACCCCACGACAAGCGCCCACGACAAGCGCCCACGACAAGCGCCTCCGCGACGGCCGCCCCCCGACGGCCGCCGCGACGAGCGCCCGACGACCGGCCCGCCCCGGCAGGAGCGGGCCGGCGGCGGCCGGATACTCCGCCCCGTCGGTCTCAGCGGTTCAGGTAGACGGACTTGATCTTCATGCTGCCGGTCTCCCGGGACATCCCGCCCCGGCTGATGTTCCAGACCGTGCCGCCCCCGCCGTTCCAGCGGGAGAACTTCGCGCCCTTGTTCCGGCGGTTGTGGTACGACTTGATCTTCTCGTCGGCGCCGTACTTGTCCAGGTTCTGCCAGCCGCCCTCGTCCTTGAACTTCAGCATCCGCCCGCCGTAGTTCTTTCCGGTGAAGACGCAGAGCGTGTGCCGGGGGCAGCCGGAGGAGGCCGCAGCCCGGACGGACTCCGCGGACGCGGCCGACCCCGCCGTGGCCATTCCCGCCGACTCCGTCGGCAGTTGGGACGGCACGGCCGTCGCGGGTGCCGCGAGCAGGCCGGCCGAGAGGCCGCCCACAAGCGAGGTGGTCGCGGCGGCGACGGCAAAGCGCTTACGTACGTACATGACTTCCGTTCCCTTCAGGTCGAGGGCGCGCCCGGGAGGCGGGGCGCGTGCTCGACCGGTTGCGTCGAGCCGTGCGAACACGACGTTCCCGCCCCACCGCGCCCCCGGTCCACAGC
>NZ_VJYK02000475.1 GCF_007097205.2 Streptomyces alkaliterrae | reverse complement strand
ACCCCCGTCACCGCCGCCGGAAGCGCCCACGCCGCACTTCGTCCCGCCGACGCGCTACCCGAACGCCGTCCGAGGACGCGCTACCCGAAGGCGTCCAAGAGCGCCGAGCACCGGTCCGCGGCGATACGTGGCGGACGATTTCGGCCAGTCCGCCGGATCCGTCTCCGCGGACCGTGGCCGAGAACAGGCCACCGAAGAACAGAGAACCGGCCCGAATCCCGACTCACCAGCCCGACTCACACTGTGACCACATGACTACTTCCCGTGAAACCCGTGCGCTTCCGTCGTCCGCCGCCCATATCCCGCCGACCGGATTGCCGCTTGGCGGCCCGCGTGCCGCACCGCAGTCTGGAGGACGTCGCCTCCCCCGCCGTCCCACGCCCCTCCGACTACACGCCCGCAGGCCCAAACGGCCGTCCGCAGACCAATCGACCGCCCGCAGACCAACCGCACCCGCATCCGAGGTCGCCCGTTGCGAATACGCCCTGACGCCGCTGCCGCCGCCCGCGACCAGTCCGCCGTCGAAGCGCTGGTACGCGACACGCTGCGCCGCGCGCTGCCCGACAGCGTGCCCGTGCCGACGGTCGATTCCAGGGCGCACCGCGACCCGCGCGTCGTCGCTCTCGCCCACGCCGTCGTGCGCGACGAAGGTCCCGGGCCGGGTTGCGCCGCGGCCCTGCTCGCCACGGCGGCGGCGGAGGCGCCGGACCATCGCTGGCCTGTACTCGCGGCACCCGCACCGCACCTGCGGCAGAGCCTGCGGCGGGTGCTTGCGGCCGCCCCGCCCTGCGACGGCGGTTCCGACCGGCCCACCGCGCTCGTCGACTGGCGTCCCGAGGACCAGGTGCGGATCACGGCGGCGATCAGGCTCCTGGACCGCCGCTGGCCCCGCATGCTCGACGAAATCCGGGCCGTGACCGTGGCGTTGGCGTTGTTGGAGGGGCCCGCCGTGGACGGCTGCACCGACTTCAGGGTGCACGGCACCGTGCTGCTGAACCGCCGCCGACTGCACGACAGCGCCCGCGGCATGCCCGGCACGGTGCGCTGCGCAGAGGCCCTGGTGTACGAGGGAGCACACAACCGGTGCAACGCCGCAGCCGTCGGGACTCCGTTTCTCCGACCGTCGAGCGACGAAGGTCCTCCGGCGGACGCACCTCTACGCGCCGGCTCTCCGCCGCTCGACGGGCTCGTGCGACATCTCGTCGCGCTCGTCCGCTGCGCCCAGTTCTACCGCAGGATGCTGGACGCGGCCGACGCGCCGAACGCGGCGGACGCCGACGCCGTGCCCGCCGCCGTCCGGGACCGGTACGGGAGCCTGCGCCACCAGGCCGTCCAGGCCGCCGCCGCGTTGGAGACGCAGCGGACCCGACTGACCGAGCCGGGCGCGGCCGTACTGGACGAAGCGCACGCGGCGCTGGCCGCACCGCCGCACGGCCCGGTGGTGCGGCGATGACCACGGCGGGTGCCTGGCCCGTCCAGGTGTTCCGGCCGTTCCCCGAGGTCGACGACGTCGTCTTCGCGCGCACCGCCGCCCGGTCGGCCGACTTCGGCCCGGCCGACGCGGCCGGCGGCAGCGGCACCGCGGCCGTGATCGGCGGGGCCGCCGGCGACCGTCCCGAGGAGGTCCGCGTCCGCGCGCTCGCCGAACTCGTGGAGCGCACGAGCAACATCCTGGCCGGCCGCCACGTGGAGTCGCACGCTCCACCGACGAGTGCACACGGCCCGCCGCCCGATCCCGGTCGCCCCACCGCGACCGTCCTCACCAGCCATGACCGGCTGCGGCGGCACGGCGTCCCGGCCCTCGATCCGGCCGCGCTGCAACCGGCGGTGCCCGCCGAGCAGTCCCGGTCGGCCCGCCAGCTGTGGGTCTCCGGCCGCTCGCTGCTCACCGGCCACCGACTCTTCCTACCAGCCGGCGCCGTCTTCCTCCGCCACCGCCCACCGCACGGCGCCACCTCCCCTTTCCGCGCCGGTTCCACCGGGCTCGCGGCGCACCGGAGCCAGGCGGCGGCGATCGACCACGCAGCCGCCGAGCTGTGGGAACGAGACCTCCTACGCCGAAGCTGGTCCGGCGAGCTGCCCGCCGAGACCGCCGACCGCGCGACCGCGGCCGCGTGCGGCACCACCCTCTCCCACGCACTCTCCCGGCTCGGCCTGCGCGCCCAGCTTCTGACGATCCCCGCCGTGCCGCCGGACCGGTGCGTCGTCGCCTGCCTGCACCGCCAGCGCACCCGCTCCCACCAGTCCTTCGGCGCCCGCCTCCTGGCCCCGGACCTGACGCCCCACCCGAACGGCGACCCGGCCGGTGTCCCGGCCCACACCGCCGCGGGCCGCCCGCCGGGGTCGGCGGGCCACGCTCCGCCCGGGGCCTCCCACCAACCGACGCCCGTCGAGCGCGCCGTCCGGGCGGCGGTATACGAGGCGTTGATGGTCCGCTGGAGCATGTCGACCCTCGCGGCCCGGCGGGCGCTGCCCGCGCTGCGTTCGCGCGGCGGACCGCCCCGCAGCGAACTCGAGCACGCGCTCTGGGCGTACCACCGGCAGGACAGCCTCTCCCTCTGGCGCCGCCGCCCCGGACGGAGCCCCTTGGCGGCGGTCGCCCCCGCCGGGCCGAGCACCGCTACCCGACGTCGGCTGCCGCCCGTCGCCGAGCGGCTCTCCGCGTACACCGGCGGCGACGTCTTCGCCGTGGACACCACCCGCCCGCAGGCCCGCGCCGAGGGGTGGTGCGTCGTACGAATACTCGCCCCCGGCGCGGGCC
>NZ_VJYK02000474.1 GCF_007097205.2 Streptomyces alkaliterrae | reverse complement strand
CTCCGAGACCGCTGTCGACCCCACCATGCGCAGGGCCGCCGTACCCGTGGTCGCTGCCGCCGCTCCGCCCGGACCTGGGGCCCCCGATGGCCGACGCCAACGCCACCACGCCGCCTGCCAGCACCAGAAACGCCACGAGAATGAACGCAGTCCTGAACATCTCCCCCGCCTTCCTCCACGCACCCGGCTCACCGGGCGCGCCCGGTACCTAGTGCCCGTTCATGCCGTCGACCGAGATCCGCGTCGACGCGGCGGCCGGCGCGTCCGTCACGCCCGTCACCGGCGGCGCCGCCCGCTCCTCCGGCCCGCGCCGCCCCGGCCGGTACGCGGACCGCTCGGCCCGGGACATCAGCCAGGCCGCCGGCGCAGCCGCCGCGACCAGCGCCACACACACCAGAAACGCTTCCATCAGATCTCTCCTCCCCCAGCGGCGGGCGCCCACCACTGCCCCGGCGATCGCCCCCCGTGGCCGACCGCCGCACTGCCCACAGCATCCCCGCCCCACGCCCGGCCGAAAGCACAGTTGAGGAAGACCAGAGCTTTCGCGAGGATGACCGCCATGGGACGCCCACTGCTGAACCGCCGCCTCGCCGAGTTCGGAACGACGATCTTCGCCGAGATGTCCGCCCTCGCCCAGCGCACCGGCGCGATCAACCTCGGCCAGGGCTTTCCCGACACCGACGGCCCCGAGGAGGTCCGCGAAGCCGCCGTCCGCGCCCTGCGCGACGGCCGCGGCAACCAGTACCCGCCGGGCCCCGGCGTCCCCGAACTCCGCCAGGCCGTCGCCGACCACCAGCAGCGCTTCCACGGCCTGTCCCACGACCCCGACACCGAGGTCCTGATCACCGCCGGCGCCACCGAGGCCATCGCCGCCACCCTCCTCGCCCTCCTCGAACCGGGCGACGAGGTCATCGCGCTGGAGCCGTACTACGACTCGTACGCCGCCGGCATCGCCATGGCCGGCGGCCTCCGCGTGCCCGTCACGCTGCGCCCGTACGAGGGGCGCTTCCGTCTCGACCTCGACGAACTGCGCGCCGCCGTCACGCCCCGCACCCGCCTCATCCTCCTCAACACCCCGCACAACCCGACCGGCACCGTCCTCACCCCCGAGGAACTGGCGGCCGTCGCCGAACTCGCATGCGAGCGCGAACTGTTGGTGGTCACCGACGAGGTCTACGAGCACCTCGTCTTCGAAGGCGACCACCTCCCCCTGGCCACCTTCGCCAGCCGCCACCCCGACCTCCGCGACCGAGTCGTCACCATTTCGAGCGCCGGGAAGACGTTTTCCTACACAGGCTGGAAGGTCGGCTGGGTCACCGCCGCGCCGGCGCTGATCAGCGCCGTCCGGTCCGCCAAGCAGTACCTCACCTACGTCTCCGCCGGCCCCTTCCAGTACGCCGTAGCCGAAGCCCTGCGCCTGCCCGACACCTACTTCACCGACCTCCGCGCCGACCTGCGGCAGAAGCGCGACATCCTCGCCGACGGCCTGCGCGCCGCCGGCTTCGAGGTCTACCAGCCGGCCGGCACGTACTTCATCACCACCGACATCGCCCCGCTCGGCGAGAAGGACGCCTACGACTTCTGCCGCGCCCTCCCCGAACGCTGCGGCGTCGTGGCCGTCCCCAACTCCGTCTTCTACGACAACCCCGACACCGCCCGCACCCACGTCCGCTTCGCCTTCTGCAAGCGCGCCGAGGTACTGACGGAGGCCGCAACCCGCCTCCGCACCACCTTCACCCACTGACAGCCCGGCGTCGGCGTCGGTGGCGCGATCCGGACACGTACCCGTCCGCCGCGTCGGCGGCTACTCGGTGTCCTTCGGATGCCGCGGCGAGGCGTACACGAGGATCACGGTCGAGGTCTCCGGGCTGACCAGGTAGCGGACCCTGCCGCCGCTGGTGACCTCGTACTCCCACTGCTCAAGTGCGGAGCCCTTCCATTCCCTGGTAGCGAGCCGACCTCGGAGCTGATGCTGACGGTTCCAGTTGGATCGCGATAACGGGTCCTCGCGAAGGGCCTCCAGACAGCGATGCGCGCTCGGCAAGGCGACCCGGCACAGCTCCTCCCAGCCGTTCGCAGCCTCGGTCGTCCCATGGACGACGTTCCAGCCACTCAGCGGGGGGACACTGACCCGGTCGCCCTTCTTCGGGCTCACTCGTGGACCTCGACGGGACCGAGGTTCGCGTTGCCGAGCGGGCGGAGCGCGTCCCTGAGCTGGTCAGGGTCCGCGTTGATGCGGGCAGTCGCCCGCCACGAGACGATCGCTCGATGCACCGCGTCCCTCGCTCCGAGCTCGGCCGCGTCCGACAGCGCGTCCAGCAGCTCGACAGTGAACTCCCGAACTTCTTCGGCGTTCAGGTGACGCACCCACGGGAACACCTCGGGCAGCGCGAGCAGGAGCGACTTGGCGCCGTCGTTCTGCTTCATCAGCGCGAGGAACAGCCGGGAGGCGGTGGTCAGGTTCTCCTCGGTGCGGTCGGCGTGTACGGCCGTCGTCAGAACCATGTCAGGAGCATCCCGGTGCGTCACACGGAGGCATCCGAGAGCGGCGGCCCTCGCCGCCACAGCCTTCGGGTTTCGCGACAGATCGGTGAACGAGACGGATTCCGAGTCCGAGGGCGAGTACACGGTAGCCATACTCAGACTGTACTCTGATCGTGGTCTGATTTCCAGGCCTCGGGACTCCCTCCCGGACACGCTCGCAAGGGTGGAGCCCTTCCGGACGTGGTCGGGAAAGGGGTGGTGTTGGGGGTGTACAGGGG
>NZ_VJYK02000473.1 GCF_007097205.2 Streptomyces alkaliterrae | reverse complement strand
CGGCACCCCACGACCCGTACACCGGCGCCGCCCCCGGCAGCCCGTACGCGCCCGACCCCTACGCGACGGCCGCGTACCAGTCCTACGACCCGCACGCGTACGACCCGTACGGCCAGCCGGCCACGCCACCCGCTCCCAGCCCGCTGGAGGACGCCTTCAACCGGGGCGTCGGCCGGGGCCTGCGCGTGCTCTACCAGGCGCCGCTCGACGGCGGCGGCACCTCCGCCGACCCCGACCCGCCCGTGACGCCCGGACGCCCGGACGCCCACGACGACGACATCCTGTGGATGAGCCTCACTCCCGGCAGCGTCCGCTACGGCGCCGCCTACCAGGGCCACGCCACCGGCACCCTGCTGATCGAGACCGCGACGTGGCAGGGCATGGTCGACCAGCAGTACCGGCTGCTGTGCGCGCTCGACCGCTGGATCGAGTCGCTGGAACGCGACCACGCCGACCGCGCCGAGGCCGGCATCCGCGCCGGGCGTGCGGCGAGCGACCGCGCCGACGAAGCGCTGCTGGCCTCCATCGGCCCGCGCGGCCCCCGCCGCACGACCGGCGCCGCCGACGACGACAACACGCTCGCCGCGCTGCGGCTCGTCGCCCGCGAGGCCCGCATCCCGCTGCCCGAACAGCCGACGACCGGCCCGGACGCCGACGGCACGGACCCCGTCGAACGTCTCGCCCGCGCCGCGCGCGTCCGCACCCGCGAAGTCCGGCTCACCGCGCGCTGGTGGCGGCAGGACTCCGGTCCGCTGCTCGGCCACCGGGCCGACGACGACTCGCCGGTGGCCCTGCTGTGGCGACGCGGCGGCTACCACGTCGTCGACCCGCACACCGGCGACACCGAACGCGTCACCGCGCAGACCGCCGCCGACCTCCACCCGCGCGGCGTCATGCTCTACCGCCCGCTGCCGGACCGGCCGCTCGGCCTGCTGTCCCTCATGCGGTTCAGCGCCCACGGCACCCGCCCCGAACTGCGCAGACTCCTCGTCGGCGCGCTGGTCGCCGCCGCGCTCGGCGCCCTCGTACCGCTCACCACCGGGCGGGTCCTCGGCGAGTACGTCCCCGCCGGCGAAGCCGACCTGATCGCGCCCGCCGCCCTCGCCCTCGTCGCCGCCGCCACGGTCTCCGCCGCCTTCATGCTCTACCAGAACACCGCCGTGCTGCGGCTCGAAGGACGTGTCGAGGCCACCCTCCAACCCGCCGTCTGGGAACGCCTGTTGCGGCTCCCCACCAACTTCTTCCGGGGGCGCTCGACGGGTGAGCTGGCGAGCGCGGCGCTCGGCGTCAGCGCCATCCGCCGTGTCCTGTCCGGCATCGGCACGGTCTGCGTGCAGGCCGGCACGGTCGGCCTCACCAACCTCGTGCTGCTGTTCTGGCTCAGCGTGCCCATGGCGCTGGCCGCACTCGGCATCCTGCTCGTCGTCGCGGTGACGTTCCTCGGCCTCGGCCTGTGGCAACTGCGCTACCAGCGCAAACTCGTGAAGCTCGGCAACCGGCTGAACAACCAGGCGTTCCAGACCCTGCGCGGGCTGCCCAAGCTGCGCGTCGCGGCGGCCGAGAGCTTCGCGTACGCCGCCTGGGCGAAGGGCTTCGCCCGCACCCGCGAACTCCAGCAGCGCATCGGGCACATCCGCTGCGTGCTCGCCGTCCTCAACGCCGTCTATCTGCCGCTGTGCACGCTGGTGATGTTCCTGCTGCTCGCCGGTCCCGCCAGGGGCGGTATGACCGCCGCGCAGTTCCTCACCTTCAGCACGGCGGTCACCATGCTGCTCGGCTCGGCCACCCAGCTCACCGGCGCCCTGCTCTCGGCGGCCGCCGTCCAGCCCATGTTCGAACTCATCCGGCCGATCCTGCGCGCCGCACCGGAGGTCGCGCACTCCAGCACCCCGCCCGGCACCCTCACCGGCGCCCTGGAGGCACGCGGCGTCTCCTACCGCTACGGCGACGACGGCCCGCTGGTCCTGGAGGACGTCGACCTGCGCGTCGAACCGGGCGAGTTCGTCGCGATCGTCGGCGCCAGCGGCTGCGGCAAGTCCACCCTCCTGCGCCTCCTCATCGGCTTCGACCGGCCGCTGACCGGCAGCGTCCACTACGACGGCCAGGACCTCGCCGCCCTCGACCAGTCCGCCGTCCGCCGCCAGTGCGGCGTGGTCCTCCAGAACTCCCAGCCGCTCACCGGCTCCATCCTCGACTGCATCCGGGGCGCCGCCGGCCACACCCTGGAGGAGGCCTGGGAGGCCGCCGAACTCGCCGGCCTCGCCGACGACATCCGCGCGATGCCGATGGGCATGCACACCATGCTCTCCGACGGCGGCGGCACCGTCTCCGGCGGCCAGCGCCAACGCCTCATGATCGCCCAGGCGCTCGTCCGCAAACCACGCGTCCTCTTCCTCGACGAGGCGACCAGCGCCCTCGACAACGCCGCCCAGCGCGTCGTCATGGAGTCCACGAACGCGCTGCGCTGCACCCGCATCGTCATCGCCCACCGCCTCTCCACCGTCCTGGGCGCAGACCGGATCGTCGCCATGGCCGACGGCCGCATCGTCCAACAGGGCACCCCCACCGAACTCCTGAACGCCACCGACGGCCTCTTCCACGACCTCGTCCGCCGCCAACTCAGCTAGCACCGCGCTGGTGTGTCCCGTGACGGTTCGGCAGGAGCGCTCCGATCCGGTGGTTCGGGAGCCCGGGTCGTTCTCACTTCCCCGCGGGGAGCGGAGTCGGGCGGACGGGGAAAGTCGGGAAGGCGTCCGTGGGCGGCGGGGAGG
>NZ_VJYK02000472.1 GCF_007097205.2 Streptomyces alkaliterrae | reverse complement strand
ACGCGCCCCCGCCTCCCGGCCGCCCGCCGACGTTTTTCGGAGATTTCCCGGACTTCCGCCCAACCCTGGAACCAGGGCATGGAGACTTGGCGTTGGGGACAGTGACTGTACCGTCACCGGCATCACGCACCGCCGGTGCGCGGACCGACAAGAAAGGGACCTATCCCATGGCTGTGAGCCTGTCCAAGGGCGGCAACGTATCGCTCACCAAGGAGGCCCCGGGCCTCACCGCGGTCACCGTCGGCCTCGGCTGGGACGTCCGTACCACCACCGGTACGGACTTCGACCTCGACGCCTCCGCGATCGCGGTCAACGCCAGTGGCAAGGTCTACTCCGACCAGCACTTCATCTTCTTCAACAACAAGACCTCGCCCGAGCAGGCGATCGTGCACACCGGTGACAACGTCACCGGAGAGGGCGACGGCGACGACGAGCAGATCAAGGTCGACCTGTCGCTGCTGCCGGCCGAGGTCGACAAGATCGTCTTCCCGGTCTCCATCTACGAGGCCGAGTCCCGCAGCCAGAACTTCGGCCAGGTCCGCAACGCCTACATCCGCGTCGTGAACCAGGCCGGCGAGGTCGAGATCGCGCGCTACGACCTCAGCGAGGACGCCGCCACCGAGACCGCGATGGTCTTCGGCGAGATGTACCGCAACGGCGACGAGTGGAAGTTCCGCGCCGTCGGCCAGGGCTACGCCTCCGGCCTCGTCGGCATCGCCCAGGACTTCGGCGTCAACGTCTGAGCCCCGCGCGGCCCGGTGGGCCGCGGAGAACCGGCCCACCGGGACACCCCGGTGGGCCGGTTCCCGGTTTCCGCCCCGCGCTGCGGGAGGAGCGGGCGCGGCGGGGGCGGTCGGTCAGTAGCCGGCGGTGTGGAGGAGGCGGTTCGGGGTGTCCCGGCTGACGGAGCGCAGGACGTCCTTCGTGGAGCGGTCGTTGAGGAACGCGGCGACCTCGGCCGCCGTGGCGGCCGGGTGCGCCTGCTTGAAGAGCGCGGCGACCCCGGCGACGTGCGGCGCGGCCATCGACGTTCCGGACAGGGCTACGCTGCCGCCGCCGAGCTTCGCGGAGTCGATGGACTGGCCGGGGGCGTAGAGGGAGACGCAGCGGCCCCAGTTGGAGAAGTGGGTCTCCTCGTCCCAGATGTTGGAGGCGGCCACCGTGAGCGCGCGTTCCGCCGAGGCCGGCGAGACGCGGCAGGCGTCGATGGCGCTGTTGCCGGCGGCGATGACCGGCAGCACCCCGGCGTCGTACACCGCGTTCGCGGCGCGGTTCACGCTCGGCGAGGCGTCGCCGCCCAGGGAGCCGTTCAGGACAGCGGGCTGGGTGGCGTTCCGCGCGACCCAGTCGAGGCCGGCGATGATGCCGGCGTTTGTCCCGCGGCCTTCGCAGTCCAGCACCCGGACGCTCACGAGGCCGGCCTTGCGGGCCACGCCGAACGTCCGGCCGCCGACGGTACCGGCCACGTGCGTGCCGTGCCCCTGGCAGTCCGCGCCGTTGCGCCCGTCGCCGATCGCGTCGTAGCCCGGGCGGGCCCGGCCGCCGAACTCCGTGTGCTCGTAGTCGATGCCGGTGTCGAGGATGTACGCGTTGACGCCCGCGCCGCTGCCGGCGACGGTGAAGCTGTTGTCGAGCGGCAGCTGACGCTGGTCGATGCGGTCCAGGCCCCACGTCGCGGCGGGCGCGCGGACGTCGGCCTCCGGCGGAAGCGGTACGGCCTCCACCCGGCCGTCCTCCTCGACGGCCGTGACGCCGGGCGTGCCGCGTACCGTGGTGAGCTGGGCGGCCGTCAGCGAGACGGCGAAGCCGTTCATCGCCTGGCCGTAGACGTAGGACGGCTTCACCTTCAGCTTCTCCGCGAGCCGGGTGGCGTCCGTCGCCTTGTCGAGGGTCACGATGTACTCGCCGGGCACGGCGTGCGCGGCGGTGACCAGTGGCGCGGGGGTCGATTTCGGCGGCGTGGGGGCCGCCGGTGCGGCGACGGCCGTCAGCGGCGCACCCAGCGCCAGCGTGAGGACGGCGGCCGCAGAGGTGAACCTGAGGCGAGTGATCATGCCGGTGAGATCAGCACGCCGGCGCGGCGCCGCGCGGCAGGCGTTCCCGGCGTTTTGCGTCTCGCCCCAAGCACACCTGAATGCCGTGCTGCGAAGAGGTGGATTCACGCGGGGGCCGGTTAGGGCCGGTCAGGTACCGGCGGCCGTACGGCCGGGCGGGGCGGCGTGGGAACATCGGGCGGTGATCGACCTCGGGTACAGCCTCTCCAACCGGTTCCCTGATCCGCCGCAGACGGACTACCGCACGGCGGACGTGCGCGCGCTGCGGCACGACCTGTTCTGCGGCGACGTGTACGTGGCGGACGTGGAGGCGGACCGGGAGCTTTCGACGGCGTGGGGCTGGGTGCCTGTCCTGGACTTCGCGTGGGCGCTGTGCGACGTCGTCGAGCAGATCGACAGGGACCCGCTCGGCAGCCGGGCCGCCGTGCCGCAGCACGCGGAGCTGGACTTCACGGAGTCGACCGACCGGATGTACTTCCGGCGCCGCTTCGGCTGGGTGGAGATCGGCGCGGACTGGCAGGACGCGGAGGAGCCCCCGCTGAACCTGAACCACGCCGAACTGCGCCGGGAAGCCCGGGACTTCCTGCACGACCTGGTCGCGGACCTCACGGACATGCACGAGGCGCTGAACAACATCGCCGCGGCCAAGGACCGCCCGCTGGGCATCGTCGTCAACGACAACGAGCGCTCCTACGCGCCCACCATCGGCGGCCTCGCCAACCACCTGGCCACCCTGCGCACCACCG
>NZ_VJYK02000471.1 GCF_007097205.2 Streptomyces alkaliterrae | reverse complement strand
AGATGTAAATAGTATACGGCCGATGTACAGCGCGGGGTGGATAGTGGGTAGTCTCGGAAGACCACACAAGTTACTTGCTAGTACGCCGCGGGTACGCGGCCCGCCCCCCGCTGGTCCGAGGAGCCGAAATGCAACTCGTCGCGATCGTCGTCACGCTGACCCTCAGCGTGGTCGGCGTAGCGCTGCTCGCACGCGCTGTCGCTGAGATCTGGCGCTTTGTGAAGCTTGGCCAGCCGATCCCGGCCGGCACCCGCACCAACGACTGGAAGCTGCGCACGGCGACGCTCATCCGTGAGTTCCTGGGTCACACCCGGATGAACCGGTGGGCCGTCGTCGGAGTCGCCCACTGGTTCGTCGCGATCGGCTTCCTGACGCTGCCGCCGACCCTGGTGAACGCGTACGGCCAGCTGTTCGAGGCCGACTGGATGCTGCCCGTCCTCGGCGGCTTCCTGCCGTACGAGATGTACATCGAGTTCATCGGCTTCATGACCACCGCCGGCATCGCGACGCTGATGGTCATCCGGCTGCTGAACCTGCCCTCCCGGGCCGGCCGCAAGTCCCGCTTCGCCGGTTCCAAGGCGTGGCAGGCGTACTTCGTCGAGTACGTGATCTTCACGATCGGCCTCGCGATCCTGATGCTGCGCGGCCTCGAGGGCGCGCTGCACCACGTGGACTCCTACGAGCCCGCGTACTTCATCTCCTACCCGCTGGTCGCGTTCTTCAGCGGAATGAGTCTGACCACCCTCCAGAACCTCGTCTACTTCTGGGCCATGGTGAAGATCGGCACGACCATGATCTGGATGATCACGGTCAGCCTGAACACCAACATGGGTGTGGCCTGGCACCGCTTCCTGGCCTTCCCGAACATCTGGTTCAAGCGCGAGGCCAAGGGCGGCACCGCCCTCGGCGCCCTCCAGCCCATGACCAGCGGCGGCAAGCCGATCGACTTCGAGTCCGCCTTCGACGAGGACAACGCGGAGGAGACCACCTTCGGCGTCTCCCAGGTCGAGCACTTCTCCTGGAAGGGCATCCTCGACTTCGCGACCTGCACCGAGTGCGGCCGCTGCCAGTCCCAGTGCCCCGCGTGGAACACCGGCAAGCCCCTCTCGCCGAAGCTGCTGATCATGTCGCTGCGCGACCACGCGCACGCCAAGGCGCCCTACCTCCTCGCCGGCGGCGGCAAGACCATGGAGGGCGAGGAGAAGGCCACCGCCGAGCAGCTCAAGGACGTGCCCGCCAGCGCGCTGGCCGAGGCGGAGCGCCCCCTGATCGGCACCCTCGAAGAGAACGGCGTCATCGACCCCGACGTCCTGTGGTCCTGCACCACCTGCGGCGCCTGCGTCGAACAGTGCCCCGTCGACATCGAGCACGTCGACCACATCGTCGACATGCGCCGCTACCAGGTCATGATCGAGTCCGCGTTCCCGTCCGAGGCGGGCACCATGCTCAAGAACCTGGAGAAGAAGGGCAACCCCTGGGGCCTGGCCAAGAAGCAGCGCCTGGAATGGACCAAGGAGCTCAAGGCCGAGAAGGGCATCGACGTCCCCGTCGTCGGCAAGACCGTCGAAGACCTCACCGACGTCGACTACCTCTACTGGGTCGGCTGCGCCGGCGCCCTGGAGGACCGCGCCAAGAAGACCACCAAGGCCTTCGCCGAACTCCTCCACATCGCCGGCGTCAGGTACGCCATCATGGGCGGCGACGAGAAGTGCACCGGCGACTCCGCCCGCCGCCTGGGCAACGAGTTCCTCTTCCAGCAGCTCGGTGAGGAGAACGTGGCGACGCTGAACGCCGCGTTCGGTGAGGACGACGAGGACCCGGCGACGAAGAAGCCGAAGTCCGCGAAGAAGATCGTCTCCACCTGCCCGCACTGCTTCAACACCATCGCCAACGAGTACCCGCAGCTGGGCGGCGAGTACGAGGTCATCCACCACACCCAGCTGCTCCAGCACCTCATCGACGAGGGCCGGCTCATCCCGGTCAACCCCGTCGAGGGCCTGATCACCTACCACGACCCCTGCTACCTCGGCCGCCACAACCAGGTCTACACCCCGCCGCGCGAGATCATCGGCAAGGTGCCCGGCCTGCGGAACGAGGAGATGCACCGCCACAAGGAACGCGGCTTCTGCTGCGGCGCCGGCGGCGCCCGGATGTGGATGGAAGAGCGCATCGGCAAGCGCGTCAACAACGAACGCGTCGACGAAGCCCTCGCCCTCGACCCGGACATCGTCTCCACCGCCTGCCCGTTCTGCCTCGTCATGCTCGCCGACTCCGTCAACGGCAAGAAGAACGACGGCCAGGCCAAGGAGTCCATCCAGGTCGTCGACGTCGCCCAACTCCTCCTCGACTCCGTCAAGGCGGAGGACGGCGGACCGGACGACGGCGACGCGGACGCCGAGGCGGAGGGCGCGCCCGAGCCCCAGCCCGCAGGCTGAGCCGAGCACAGCACACCGCAACGAGCGCCGAGTGGTCGGCCCGGATCCTCCCGGGTCGGCCACTCGGCGTCGGTGCGGACGGGCCGGGGACGCGGGCCGGGGGCGCGTCGGTGGTCGCGGGGGCGCGCCGGAGCACGCGCCGGGGCAACAACAAAAGCCGAACCGCGCACTTCGCGTCGTACTGTGTTCAGTTTCGGTCGATTACGGCGGCAATCAAGACGTAGAGCGCTCGGCCCTGTCGACCCGTCGGCCTGCGCCTTAGCCTCGGGCCTATGCCTGTGGACCAGGCGGCCCGCCCGCAC
>NZ_VJYK02000470.1 GCF_007097205.2 Streptomyces alkaliterrae | reverse complement strand
CCCACCTGCCCTCCGCCGCCGCCTCGACCGCCAGCAGCGGCCACGACGTCGGCAGGAACCCCAGCAGCCGACCGGCCGCCTCGCCGGGCAACCCCTCCCGGAGCAGCGTCGCCGCCCCTTCCCCGGTCGCCGAGATCGCCAGCCAGCCGACGAACAGCGACGCCATCAGCGCGCCGTACTGCACGGCCGTCACGGCGACCCCCAGTCGCGAGCGCATCGCCGCCCCCGTGAGCGCGTACACCGTGCGGGAGACCGCGACCAGCAGCAACACCAACGGCGGCAGCGCCAACACCGCGACCGCCACCGTGCCCGCCGACAGTTCCACCGCGCGCACGCCGAGCGCCGCCGTCGCCGCCACGGTCGCCGCCGCGCCCGGGCCGACGCAGGCGGCCGCGAGCAGCGCCGCACCCAGCCGACGTCGCCCGACCGGCAGCAGCGCGAAGAAGTCGGGCCGCAGCACTCCGGGCCCCGAGGCGAGGACCGGCCCGAGCGTCCAGCCGAGCAGCCACGCCAGCCCGACGAGCAGGAGCACGTCGTGCCGGGCCTTCCCCGGCTCGGCGAGCAGCACCGCAGACCAGGTCACCGCCACCGCCAGCGGCCAGCACAGCCGCCGTGCGAGCCGCAGCCCCGGCGAGCCGTGCGAGAGGATGGTGAACCGCAGCCGGACGAGCGTCGCGACCAGCTCGCTGCCCGGCGGCTCCGCGCCCCCCGGAACCGCTGTTCCGCCCGGCGCCCCCGTGCCGCCCGTCAGCCGCCCAGCCACGTCAGTTCCCCCTCGTCCATCTCCCGGTGGCCGACCAGACGTACAAACGCGTCCTCCAGCGTTCCCGCGCCGCGCACCCCGGCCAGTTCACCGTCCGCCCGCACCCGCCCGTCGGCGATGATCGCGACCCGGTCGCACAGCTGCTCCACCAGCGGCATCACATGGCTGGAGATCACCACCGCGCCGCCGGCGGCCGTGAAGCGGCGCAGGATCGCCGTCAGCACCCGCGCGGAGACCGGGTCCACCGCCTCGTACGGCTCGTCCAGCACCAGCATCCGGGGCGCGTGCAGCAACGCGGTGGCCAGGCCGATCTTCTTCCGCATGCCGGTGGAGTACTCGATCACCAGGGTGCCGCGCTCCTCCGCGTCGGTCAGCTCCAGCACGCGCAGCAGCTCCGCCGCCCTGGCCCGCGTGGTGTGCGCGTCCAGGCCGCGCAACAGCCCCCAGTAGGTGAGGAGTTCACCACCGGTCAGCCGCTCCGGGAGCGCCAGCCCGTCCGGTAGGACGCCCAGCAGCCGTTTGGCCTCCTCCGGTCGCGACCACACGTCCACGCCGAAGACCCGCGCGGTACCGGCGTCCGGCCGCAGCAGTCCGACCGCCATCATCAGCGACGTCGTCTTGCCGGCGCCGTTCGGGCCGACCAGCCCCGTCAGGCTGCCCGGCGGCACCGTCAGCGACACCGCGTCGGCGGCCCGCCGCCCCTGGAACGACTTCGTCAGCCCGGCCAGCTCCAACGCGGCCACCGCCGCCGGCGCGCCCGCCGGCGCCCGCGCGGGATCACGCGCCGCCTCGCCCCCAGGCCCCTCACCGCTCGTACCGGTCGCACCTCTCACACCACTCATGGCGGCAGCCTTTCGCCGCCCGCCCGCGACCACCATCCGCCGACCGGCCACACCCCCCGGCCGGTCGACCACCGCTGCCGGTCGACCACCGCTGCCGACCGGCCGCCCCTCTGTCCGACCGGCCGCCCCTCTGTCCGACCGGCCGCCCGTCTGTCCGTCCGGCCGCCCGTCTGTCGGGCCGTCCGCGCCCGGCCGGCTGATCGGCGAGAGCACCTGGCCGCAGGCGCCCGTCCGTCGCCCGACCAGGTGCTCTCGCCGATCGGCCGGAGCGCGCCCCGCCTGCGGTGTCTACGCTCGGAGAGTGAGCCCGCACAGCACGCCCTCCCCGTCCGCCTCCCGCGACCGGGTCCCGCACGCCCTCCTCCCGGCCGAACTGGCCGGGCCCGACCGGGCCGGCCGCCGCACCGCCCGCGACTGGACGGTGGACGTACTGCTCTTCGGCTGGGCCGTGCTGTGGTGGGTGATCCTCTTCGTCGCCAACCAGGACTACGACTACCTGCCCGACTGGCTGCGCGTCGTCGACCCCATCCTCGGCGGGGCGCTGTGCGTGGCGCTGTGGTGGCGGCGGCGCTTCCCGCTGGCCGTCTCCCTCGCCGCCGTCCCGGCCGTCGCGCTGAGCAACACCGTCTTCGGCGCCGGCATGGTCATCCTGCTCAACCTCGCCATGCGGGTGCAGTGGCGCTACGCGGTGCCGGTCCTGGTGCTGTACCTGGTCGCGTCCGCGCCCTACGTGGCGATCTACCTCTTCCCGCACGGCGACGGCTGGGCGTCGGTGTTCTTCGTGCTCGCCTACAACCTGGTGTTCTTCGCCTGGGGCGCGGCGATCCGGGCCCGGCGGCAGCTCATCGCCAAGCTGCGCGAGGACGCCGAACGCGAACGCGTCGAACACGCCCGCCGGCTCGCCGACACCCGCCGCGCGGAGCGGGCGGCCATCGCCCGCGAGATGCACGACGTGCTGGCGCACCGCATCTCCCTGCTGTCCGTGCACGCCGGCGCACTGGCGTACCGCACGCGGCAGTCCGCCGCCGGTGCCGGCGCCGCCCTCAGCGACACGGAGGTCGCCGAGAGCGCCCAGGTCATCCGCGACAACGCGCACCAGGCGCTGGAGGAGCTGCGCGAGGTGCTGCACGTGCTGCGCGCCGAGGAACGCCGCGCGGCCGGCGCCGACCCCGACGCCGCCCCTGCCATCGCCCCGCCGCAACCCAC
>NZ_VJYK02000047.1 GCF_007097205.2 Streptomyces alkaliterrae | reverse complement strand
CGCCTCACCGCCCCCGAGGCCACCGCCCGGCACAAGCACGACGAGAGCCACCTGGTGGCCGCCTTCCGGGCCAAGCTGCTGGAGGAGATCGACCTCGCCGAGATGTCCTCCCTCAGCACCGCCGAACGCCGCGACCGGCTCGAACGCGTCCTCGGCCACATCGTCAGCCGCGAGGGACCCGTCCTCTCCACACACGAACGCGCCATGCTCATCCGGCGCGTCGTCGACGAGGCCCTGGGCCTGGGCATCCTCGAACCGCTGCTCGAGGACAACTCCATCACCGAGATCATGGTCAACGGCCCCGACCACATCTACGTCGAACGCGCCGGCCGCGTGGAGCGGCTGCCGCTGCGCTTCGCCTCGGCGGAACAGCTCATGCAGACCATCGAGCGCATCGTCTCCACCGTCAACCGCCGCGTCGACGAGTCCAACCCGATGGTGGACGCCCGACTGCCCAGCGGCGAGCGCGTCAACGTCATCATCCCGCCGCTCGCCCTCACCGGGCCCACCCTGACGATCCGCCGCTTCCCCCGCTCGTACACGCTGCGCGAACTGACCGGGCTCGGCACCCTCGACGAGCCGACCGTGCTGCTGCTGTCCGCCCTGGTCCGCGCGAAGTTCAACGTGATCGTCTCCGGCGCCACCGGCTCCGGGAAGACCACCCTCCTCAACGCCCTGTCCGGCCTCATCCCCGACGGCGAACGCGTCATCACCGTCGAGGACGCCGCCGAACTCCAACTCCAGCAGTCCCACGTGATCTCCCTGGAGTCCCGGCCGCCCAACGTCGAGGGCAAGGGCCAGATCACCATCCGCGACCTCGTCCGCAACTCCCTGCGCATGCGTCCCGACCGCATCATCGTCGGCGAGGTGCGCGGCGGGGAGACCCTGGACATGCTCCAGGCCATGTCCACCGGCCACGACGGGTCCCTCGCCACCGTCCACGCCAACAGCGCCGAGGACGCTCTCATGCGCCTCCAGACACTCGCCTCGATGTCCGAGGTGAAGATCCCGTTCGCCGCCCTGCGGGACCAGATCAACAGCGCCGTGGACGTGCTCGTCCAGCTCGCCCGCCACCCCGACGGCTCCCGCCGCGTCACCGAGGTCGCGGTACTCGCCTCCGGCGGGCGGGAGGAGTACCTGCTCACCACCGTCGTCCGGTTCGCCGCACTGCCGACCGCCGGAGACCGGACCGTCACGGGCCGGTTCGAGCACTTCCCCCTGCCGCGCCGCGTCGCCGAACGCCTCCACCTGGCCGGCGAACCACTGCCCCCCGCCTTCGGCGTCGGCGACAGCGACCTCGAACTGGCCACCAGGAAGGCCGGACACCAACCGTGAACCGAGACCAGCTCGTCCTGCTCACTCTCACCACCGCCGCGCTCACCCTCGCCGTCGGCGTCGCCGGACTGCGCCTGTGGTTCGCCGGCCGAGCCCAACAGCAGGAACTCGTCAGACGCTTCGAGCCCGGCGCCGGCGGCGACGCACACCAGGCCGACGGCCGCCGCTTCGCCGCCCTCGACCGCCGGCTGCGCGCCACCCGCCCGGGGCGACGACTCGAACAACGCCTGGCCGCCACAGGGTTGGCACTCACCCCCGGCGAGTTCGTCGTCTACCTGACGCTCGGCGCCGGTGTGCTGTGGTTCCTCGCCCAAGCCGCGCTCGCCGCGTTCTTCGGCCCCGTCGCCGCGCTGCTCGGCCTGTGGGCCGCGTTCGCCTACCTCAACTGGCAGCGCCAGAAACGCATCGACCGCTTCATCAACCAACTCCCCGAGCTCGCCCGGCTGCTCGCCAACGGCACACAAGCAGGGCTCGCCCTGCGCACCGCCATCACCATGGCCGCCGAGGAGATGGAGGCACCCGCCGGCGAGGAACTCGCCAAGGTCGCCGACCGACTCGCCCTCGGCCACTCCATCGACGAGGCACTCGGCGAACTCGCCGACCGACTCCCCTCCCGCGAACTCGTCGTCCTCGTCACCACCCTCGTCCTCTCCAGCCGCGCCGGCGGACAGGTCGTCGACTCCCTGCGCAACCTCACCGCCACCCTCGAACAGCGCAAGGAGACCAGGCGAGAGGTCAGGACGCAGCTGTCCCAGGTCAACATGACGGCCTACGCCGTCCCGCTCATCGGCTTCGGCGTGCTGCTCATGATGGACCGCGCCGGGCCCGGCACCCTCGACCGCCTCACCAGCACGTTCCTCGGCCAGGCCGCCGTCGTCACCGCCTTCGCGCTGTACGCGCTCGGCTTCTTCATCATCCGCCGCATGTCCCGCATCGACGTCTGAGCGCGGAGGACCACCACGCTATGGCACTGCTCCTCGCCCTCGCCGCCACCCTGTGCGCCGCCGGCCTCGTCGCCGGGCTGCGGCTCTACCGCGCCGAGACCAAACTCCCCGACGACCTGCGCATCGCCCTGGAGGTCGGCGCCACCCGCACCACCCCGGTCGGCTCCGCCGTCGACCGGCTCGGCATGCGCTGGGCCCCCCTCGTCCTGCGGCTGATGGGAGAACGCCGCGTCGACCGCGTCCGCCGCCGCATCGACTACGCCGGCAACCCCGGCGGCCTCACCGTCGACCGCTACGCCGCACGACGCGCCGTCTACGGCGCCCTCGGCCTGCTCGGCGCACTCGCCATGCTCAGCGCCGGCCACCACCTGCTCGCGGTCGCCATGCTCGCCTTCGCGGCCTTCTGGGTCGAGGTCGGCATCGCCGCCGCCATCCGCATCCGCAAGGACGAGATCGAACGCACCCTCCCCGACTTCCTCGACGTCCTCGCCGTCGTCGTCTCCGCCGGCCTCGGCTTCCGCCAGGCCCTCGACCGCGTCTCCGAACGCTACGAAGGCCCCTGGGCCGACGAACTCCGCATCACCCTCCGCCAGATGGACATGGGCGTCAGCCGCCGCCAGGCGTTCGAGGAACTGCGCCGCCGCAACGACTCCGAACAGGTCGCCATGTTCGTCACCGCCCTCCAGCAGGGCGAGGACCTCGGCGCGCCCATCGTGGACACCCTCATCGCCATCGCCACCGACATGCGCCGCGCCGACGCCCAGAACGCCCGCCGCCGCGCGGCGAAGGCCGGTGGCGTCCAGCGGGCCGGGGAAAAGCCGGTAGAGCGTGCCGGTCGCGTCCGGGGCCAGCGGTGCGTTCCCCTCCGGCAGGGCGGCGAACACGGCGCCGGACACCGGTCCCCACCCGCCCCCGTGTCGACCACCCGGTCGGGCAGGCCCGGGTACGGAGCCGGGTCGCGAAGGTGTGCGGTGACTCGGTGCGGTGACGACGGTAGCCGTGTGCGGCCGGTGTCGTGCACCAGTATCTCGCCGTCGGTGCGGGATACGGCGTGCCAACAGGCCAGGTCCCACAGGGTGGCCCGAGCCTCGCCGCCGTAGGCGTCGACCATGTCGCGGCCGACTCGGGCCAGTCGGGCCCGACAGCCCCACACGGAGTGGCCGGTGGCCTGGTGGGTGCTGAGCGTGACGTCCGTCCACCGGCACTGCCGCCCGGTCAGGTCCACGACCATGGGTACACACACCTTGGCCGCCCCGAGCAGGTCGAAGCGCTGCCGCACGGACCGCGGGTCGTACGCCGGCCGGCCGGGTGGCACCCCCGCGCCCTCACTCTGCATCAACCCGCGTCGCCGTGCAGCGGGATTCTCCCCGCCGCCGTCAGCCGGGGCGGCCCTCTCCCTCACCCGGGCCGCGCTCGCGGTCGGCGAGGAACTGCTCGAAGACCGCGCCGAGTTCGTCCGCCGACGGCAGGTCGACGGGCTCGGCGACGAGGTTGCCCCGGGTGGCGGCGCCGGCGATCGCGTCGTACTGCTGCTCCAGACCGCGCACCACCGAGACGAGCTCGTCGTCGCCCTCGGCGAGCTGGCGCTCGATCTCGTTCTGCGCGCGGTGCGCGTCGGTGCGCAGGGTCTGGGCGAGCCCGGGCAGCACCAGACCGGTGGCGGCGGTGATCGCCTCCACGGCGACCAGCGCGGCGTCCGGATAGGCGGACCGGGCGAGGTAGTGCGGTACGTGCGCCGCGACGCCGAGCACGTCGTGCCCGGCCTCCGACAACCGGAACTCCAGCAGCGCGGCGGCGCTGCCCGGAACCTGGGCCTCGTCGAAGAAACTCGGCTGGCCGGGCACCAGCTCGGCCCGCGTGCCGTGCGGAGTGAGGCCCACAGGGCGGGTGTGCGGCACTCCCATGGGGATGCCGTGCGAGGTCACCGACAGCCGCACGCCCAGCCGCTCCACGATCGTGCGCACCGCGGCGGTGAAGCGCTCCCATTCCACGTCCGGCTCGGGCCCGGACAGCACCAGGAACGGCGCGCCCGCGGCGTCCCGCAGCAGGCGGACGGCGAGCTCGGGACGGCGGTAGGCCGTCCAGCGGTCCCGCTCGAACGTCATCAGCGGGCGGCGGGCGCGGTAGTCCACCAGTCGGTCGACGTCGAAGCGGGCGACGGTACGCGCCTCGTGCTGCTCCAGCAGCCCGGCGGCGATCTGCTCGCCCACAGCGCCGGCGTCGATGAAGCCCTCGAAGTGGTAGAACATCACGAGTCCGGCGCCGACCCCCCGGTCCAGGATCTCGTCGACCGCCCGGAGCCCGGCCGGCTCCCATTCGTACAACTCGCGCGCTTCCCGCACAGCTCCAGTCCCTCCGTGTCCTTGCTCTCGAGGTCACAACGGCAATCGGCGCTCGCGCATTCCCCGCCGCCCCGGGCGGGCTCCGCCGGCAGCCGCAGCCAGAAGGTGGCACCGCCTCCCGGGGTCGCGCGGACACCGACCGTGCCACCGTGCGACTGCGCGACCGCGCTCACGATGGACAGTCCGAGTCCCGCACCGCCCTGGTCGCGGGAGCGGCCGGGGTCGGCCCGGAAGAAGCGTTCGAAGACCCGCTCGCGGTGTTCCTCGTTCAGACCCGGCCCCCGGTCGGCGATCTCCACGAGCGCGGTGCGGTCGACGGACCGCACCCGTACGGCGGCCGGGGTGCCGGCGGGTGTGTGCCGGCGCACGTTGGCGAGGAGGTTGCCGAGCACCTGGCGCAGTCTGGCCTCGTCGCCGCACACGGTGACCGGTTCCGGCGCCTCCAGGGACAGCGGGCGGTCCGGTTCCACGGCGGAGGCGTCGGCGACGGCGTCCTCCGCCAGCGCGGTGAGGTCCACCGGTCGCCGCTCCAGCGGTCTGCCCTGGTCGAGCCTGGCGAGGAGCAGGAGTTCGTCGACGAGGGTGCCCATGCGCTCGGCCTCGGCCTCGATGCGGCGCATGGTCTTGGCCAGGTCCTCCGGGCGGCTGTCGGCACCGCGCCGGAAGAGTTCGGCGTAGCCGCGGATGCCGGTGAGCGGCGTGCGCAGTTCGTGGGAGGCGTCGGCGACGAAGCGGCGCAGGCGCTCCTCGGACGCCTGGCGCTCCTGGAACGCCCGCTCGATCTGGCCGAGCATGGCGTTGAGCGCGGTCCCGAGCCGGCCGACCTCGGTACGGGTGCCGGTGTGCTCGACACGTCTGCCCAGGTCGCCGGAGCCGATGGCGGCGGCGGTGTGCGCGATGTCCTCGAGCGGGCGCAGTCCCCGGCGGACCGCGCGCAGCGAGAGCGCGGCGAGCGCCAGCAGGACGAGCACCGAGGAGGTGATGGCGGCACGTGCGGTGCGGTCGGTGAGCTCGTCGGAGGCCTCCGTCTGGAGCGCGACGAGCAGCATGTCGCCGTCGTCCGTGAGCCGCGAGGTGCGCACCAGCCAGTTCGGGCCGCCGCTGCGGCCCCCGTGCCGGGCCGTCCGGGTGGTGTGGAAGCGCTCCCCGTCCGGGTTCTTCTCCGATGCCGCCGCGGGGCGGTGTTCGTCCGGGAGCCGGGCGGGCAGCGCGGGCCGGTCTCCGTACGCCACCGTCTGCCGCACCAGGCCGTCGGCGCCTCGCAGTTGGAAGAAGGAGGGGGCGACGCCCTGCTGGGCGGCGCCCCGCCACAGCCGGGTCACGTCGTCGTGTCGGTCGGCGGCGGTGATGCGCAAAGGGGTGTCCCCGGCGGCCAGCAGGTCCTCGCCCAGGGCGCGGCCCGCGGTGGACAGCACGTCGTCGTTGCGGTCGCCCTTCCAGTCCTGGAGGGCGCCGAAGGTGGCTCCGATGGAGGTTCCCAGGCCCAGCACGAGCAGTCCGAGCATGATGAGGACGAGTCGCAGGCGCAGCGTCATCTGCGGGCCCTTCCGTGGTCCGCCCCGCCGCACCCGTCGGCGGCCCGCAGGACGTAGCCGACCCTCGGCACGGTGTGGATGAGCGGTGGCCGCCCGGTGTCGACCTTGCGGCGCAGGTAGGAGATGTAGGTCTGGACGACGCCGTCGTTGCCGTTGAAGTCGTACTCCCACACGTGGTCGAGGATCTGCCGCTTGGTCAGTACCCTGCGCGCGTTGACCAGGAGGTAGCGCAGCAGTTTGTACTCGGTGGGCGTGAGGTCGATCCGGACGCCGGCGCGGCGCACCTCGTGGGCGTCCTCGTCGATCTCCAGGTCGGCGAAGGCGAGCGCGGGACCGGCGTGTTCGGGCCGGGCACGTCGCAGGACCGCCCGGACCCGGGCGACCAGCTCCTCCAGGCTGAACGGCTTGGTGACGTAGTCGTCTCCGCCGACGGTGAGGCCGGCGACCTTGTCCTCGGTGGCGTCCCGCGCGGTGAGGAATACCACCGGTGCCCGGCAGCCGCCGCCCCGCAGCCGGCGGCACACCTCGATGCCGGAGGCGTCCGGGAGCATGACGTCGAGGACGATCAGGTGCGGGTCGAAGTCGGCCACCCGCGCCGCCGTCTCGCGCCCGTCCCCGGCGACCGCCGTCTCGAAGCCCTCGTAGCGCAGGGCGGTGGCCACCAGGTCGGCGAGGTGCGTCTCGTCGTCGACGACGAGGATGCGGGTCGTTGAGTGGGTCACAAGGCCAAGTGTTGCCGCTTCCGCCGCCGCGAAAGCCTTGTTCGACGACTCACAGGGAACTCACAGGAGGCGCACAGGGCGTTGTATGGGCCGGCTGGTGCGCTGGTGCCATGGAGAACCTGTCGAAGTTCGTACTGGCCCGCAAACGGTTGGTGGGCATGCTGACCGCCCTGCTTCTGCTGGCCGGTGGGGCGGCCATCGCGCTGCTCGTGCCGAACGTCTCGGAGCGGAACGAGTACCCGGGCATGCCGTCCTACGAGGCCAACCAGCAGATTCGTGAGACGTACGGAACGGGCGGCTACGAGCGTCCGTTCCTGCCGGTGGTGACGCTGCCCGACGGCACCACTGTCGACAGTCCGGGCGTCCGGGACTCCCTGGACCGCGCCTTCGGGGCGGTCGCCGAACGGACCGGGGCCCGGGTCGTGTCCTACGCCGACACCGGGGACCGGGTGTTCGTGGGCGAGGACGGCACCACCACGTTCGGGCTGGTCTTCGGCGGACCGGTCGCACAGGGCGGGCTGCCCGGCAGCGCGCTCGGGGAGGGCGCGGTGCTGGACAAGGCCGTCGGGGAGGCGATGCGCCCCGAACTCCCCGAGGGCGCCGGCCTGCACGTCACCGGCCTCGACCCGCTGGCCACCGGTGTGGACAGCGGCGGCCTCAACGTACCGGTCAAGCTGCTGATCACGATCACCGCCGCGGTCCTCATCCTCGGCTGGGTCTTCCGGTCCGCGCTGGCCTTCGTTCCGCTGTTCACGGCGCTGGTGGCCGTCCCGGTGTCCTTTGTCGGGCTGCTGGCGGCGAGCGTCTTCATCGACATCCACGAGACGACGTTGATCATGCTGCCGTTGTTCGGGATCGGCATCGCGATCGACTACGCCCTCATCCTGGTCACCCGGTGGCGGGAGGAACGCGCCAAGGGCCACGGCGGTGAGGACGCCGTCCACCGGGCGATGGCGACCTCCGGCCACGCGATCGTGTTCAGCAGCGCCGCCGTGGCGATCGGCCTGGTGACGATGATGGTGCTGCCCATCCCGCTGCTGCGCAGCCTCGGTGTCGGCGGCACGCTGGTCACGCTGGCCAGCGCGCTGGTCTCGCTCACGCTGCTGCCGCTCGTCCTGGCGCGAGCCGGCCGGCGGCTGGACCGCAAGGCGCTCGCCGGCACGGACCACGACAGCAGGGAGGCCTCGGCCAGCCGGGCGTGGACGTCCTGGGCCCGGGGCGTGGTCCGGTTCCGCTGGCTGACGGCCGCCGTCACCGGTGGTCTGCTGGTGGTGCTGTCGGTGATCGGTCTGGGCGTCAATCTGAACGTGCCGGTCAGCGACGACCTCGCGGCGTCCGGACCCGGCCGGGACGGTCTGGTGGCGCTCCAGGAAGCCGGTGTGCCGTCCGGCGCGCTCACCTCCTTCGACGTGTACGTACCCGCCGGCACCGACCCGGCGGCGGTGGCCGGTGAGCTGTCCGCGCTCGACGGTGTGCACGCCGCGGTCGCTCCCGACGGGACGGCGTGGCGCGAGGACGGTTCCGCGCTGGTCACCGTCATGCCCGTCGCCGAGGGCGGCACGGAAGCGGGCCGGAACGCCGTCCGGCAGGTGGTGGACGCCGTACCGGACGGCGTTCTGGTCGGCGGCAACGTCACCCAGCAGATGGACTACCTGGACGTCACGTACGGCGCGTTCCCGTGGATGCTGTTGATCCTGGCCCTCGTCACCTACGTGATGCTGGCACGCGCCTTCCGCTCTCTGCTCCTGCCCCTCAAGGCCATCGTGCTCAACCTGCTGTCGCTCGGCGCGGTGATCGGCACGATGGTGATCCTCTGGCAGTGGGGCTGGGGCACCGAGGCGGTGCTCGGGGTCCAGCCGGACGGCGCGATCGGCACCTTCATCCCGGTGACGATCTTCGCGTTCCTCTACGGGCTGTCGATGGACTACGAGGTGTTCATCCTCGCCCGGATGCGCGAGGAGTACGACCGGGGCGCCGACACCCGGCAGGCGGTGATCGTCGGTGTCGGCCGCACCGGGCGGCTGGTCACCTGCGCGGCCCTGGTGCTGTTCTTCTCGTTCGCCTCGATGGCCGCCACCGGCGAACTGGACGTCGCGATCTTCGCTTCCGGCATCGCGCTCGGCATCTTCCTGGACGCGACGATCATCCGTTCCCTGCTGGTGCCCGCCACGGTCGCGATGATGGGCAAGTGGAACTGGTGGCTGCCGGCCTGGGCCGCACGCGTGCTACGCGTCGCCCCCTCGCCGCTGCGTGACGAACACCGGCCTGCGACGGGCCCGGACACCGCGAAGCCCGCCGCGGACGCGCCGCCCGCGCCCCATCTTCCCCGCGTCTGACCCACTCAGGGCCGGTCGCCCCCACACCTCTTCCGGCCCCGGTGGCGATGCACCGGGGCCGGAAGAGGTGTGGGGGCGGGCGAGTCAGCTCTGGCGACCCGACTCGGGCGTCCAGCTGTAGAAACCGGTGGCCATGGCGTCCAGCGGGCTGCGCCAGGTGCGCGGCTCGTACGGGGTGACAAAGGCGTCCAGCTCCGCGCTCAGCTCCTGGAAGTCCTCCCGCCGGCGGGCCCGCGACACGGCTTCGCGGGGATCGCCGGCGAACTCCACGTGGTGGAAGTACAGCCCGTGGTACTCGTAGAGGTCACGCCGCACCACACCGAGCGCCGCGGGCAGTTCGGTGCCGTCCGAACGGGCGAACAGACGGGCGACATCGGATTGTGAACCAGGCTTGATTCGGGCGACGACGAGCAGTCGGTGAGTCATTCTTTACCCCTTCGCGGAAATCCGTGCGACCAACTTAGGCAGTCGACGACGACCGGTCTCCCACCGCCGGCGGGATTCTCCGCCTCCTCAGCGAGGGTGGGTTTCTCCGACCTGCGGAGGAGTTTCGGAAGTTGCAGAATGAACCAGTCCGTTCTCGTACGCGAATATCACGACGTGAACCCGGTCGCGCACCCCGAGTTTCTGGTAGAGGTGCTGCACATGGGACTTGACCGTGCTCTCCCCCAGGACCAGAGCCTGGGCGATCTCCTGGTTTCCGTACCCCTGGATCAGAAGCCGCAGAACGTCCCACTCGCGGCCGGTCAAGTCCGGCAACCGCCGCCTGACGCGGCCACCGAAGGCGGGGCGCCGGGCGAACTCCGCGATCAGCCGCCGGGTGACGCCGGGGGACAGAAGTGCCGCACCGGACCTCACTTCGTTGATCGCCTCGACGAGCTTCTCGGTCGGCGCGTCCTTCAGGAGGAAGCCACTCGCCCCGGACCGCAGCGCGGCGAACACGTGGTCGTCGTCGTCGAACATCGTCAGGATGACCACCTTGACTGCGCCTTCCGGCTCCGCCTCGCAGATGCGCCGAGTGGCCTCCAGCCCGTTCATCCGGGGCATGTTGATGTCCATCAGGACGACGTCCGGCCGCAGCGCACGCACCTGGCGGACGGCCTCCGCCCCGTCCGCCGCCTCGCCGACCACGTGGATAGCCGGATGTACCGAGAGCACGGCGCGGATACCCTGACGCACCAACGGCTGATCGTCGACGATCAGGACGCGGGTCTGAGGCATGCCACCGCGCCCCTCTCCGCTTCCCGCCGCGCACCGGCCGTCAACGGCAGCCACGCACGGACCTCGAAGCGTCCGTCCGGCCCGCACTCGTACTCCACGTGACCGCCGACGGAACTCGCCCGCTCCCGCATCCCGCGCAGCCCGCGCCGGCCTTCGCCGGACAGCGCGAAGAGCGAACCGCGCTCCGAGGGCACGTCGTTCACCACGGTCAGCAGCAGGTCCTCGCCCACGGCGAGAGATACCCGGACGGTGCCGGTTCCGTGCTTGAGCGCGTTGGCGAGACACTCCTGTGTGATGCGCACGAGTGCGTGCCGAACCGCCGGCGTCGCCGGGCGATCGACCTCGCGCCCGGCGCAGCTGTAGCGGACACGGTCGGCGGGCTGGGCACTGACCAACTCGCCGACCACACCCTCCAGCGACCCCCCGCGGTCCGGCTCGGCGCCGTCCGCGTCGAGCCTGGACAGCACTCGGCGCAGATCACGCATGGTCTGCTGGGCGAGCTCGTCGATGACCTGTCCCGACGAACCCCGGACGCCCGCGTGCTGCGGCAGTTGCCTGGCGTGCAGAGCCATCGCGACGAGACGACTACCCACCGCGTCGTGCAACTCCCGGGCCAGTCTGCGGCGTTCCAACACCACGGCCGAAGCCTCACGCGCGGACGACCCCTCCCGACCCACGAACAACAGCAGGACGATCGCCATGCCCAATGCCGATCCCAACATCACGGCGTAGAAGTGCCCGAGGACAGAAACGGAAGACGAGTCTCCGATCAGAGCTGAGTAAGCCTCCCCCACTCTTAACCACCTCCGCACAGGACTCTAACAGCCTTCACAGAGAGCGGCCAAGAAATTCTTGACACGCGGATGCTAAGCGCCTGCGGAGAACGATCATCCATTTCCTGAGCGAAATGCCAAGTTACGCATCGGTCATGAATTCGGTACGCACGGATGGCGCAGGCGAGCGGCAGCCCGGTGATCATTCCGGACTGCCGTAATCGCGTTGTTCGATTTCGCCCGAGGCCCCCCTCCTCCCCGGCTGGGAAGCGTCAACTCGCCACGCTGAGCACCGCGGCCGAGTTGAAGCCGCCCGCCCCGCGCGCGACCACCAGGGCCGTTCGGATTCCGCCGCCGACCCGGGGCGAGGTGACCAGGTCGAGACCGGGGTCGATCAGCGGGCCGTCCGGCGGCACGGTGGGCGGCACGGTGTCGTGCGAAAGCGCGAGCGCCGCCCAGGCCAGCGAAAGCGCGGCGCCACCGGAGCACAACCGGCCGGTCATCGTCGCGGGGACGGTCACCGGTACGGGCCTGTCCCCGAAGACCTTCCGCAACGCTGCGACCTCAAGCGCATCAAGACGCTCCTCGCCCGCGCCGTCGGCGAAGACGACGTCCACGTCCGCCGGCTCGAGGCCGGCCCGGTCGATGGCCAGGCGCATCGCTCGCGCGTATTGCGTACAGTCGCCCGACACCTCGACCGGGTCGCCCGCGTCGTGAGTGGCCGCCGTACCGGCCAGCTCCGCGTACCGCCGGGACCCGCCCCTGGCTTCGGCGAAGCCCCGATCCTCCAGGACCAGCATCGCCCCGCCCTCGCCGGGTACGTGGCAGGCTCCGTCGGCCGCGAACGGGCGGTAGGCGGCGACCGGATCCGTCGTGTCGCTCAGCCCGGGACGACGGGCCTGGCAGGCCAGGGCGTAGGGCGACAGCGGCGCCTCCGTACCCCCGGTCACCACGGCGCCCACGCCTCTGCGCAGCTGACGCGCGGCCGCGGCCAGCGCGTCCAGCGGCCCGGCCGCGTCCGCGACGAACACTCCGCAGGAGCCCTTGAGTTGGTCTCGGATCGAGATCTGCCCGCTGCTCGCCGCGTAGAACCAGCCGATGGACTGGTACGCGCTCACCGAGCCCGGCCCGTTCCGCCACAGGGTGTTGATCTCGCGTTGTCCGAACTCGTTCCCTCCCGAGGCGCTGGCCGTCACCACCGAGAGCTGGTACGGATCGTGCCGCTCGGGGTCCAGCCCGGCGTCCTCGAAGGCGAGCCGGGTCGCGGCGAGCGCGAACCAGGTCCAGCGATCGGTCTGGACACGGACCCGGCTGCCGACGAAGTCACCGACCTGATCCGCCGAGAAGCCCGGCACCTGCCCCGCCACCCGCACCGGAGGCCGCCGGCACACGTCGCCGGGAACCGGCGCCGTCGCGACCGAGGAGTCATCGGGCGGTCCGCCGTCGGGGCCGGCCCAGGGTTCGACCGCCGACCGCAACGCGCCTATGCGGGAACGGCCGGTCAGTCCGTTCTCCCAGTGTCGCCCCGCCCCCACACCGGTCGGTGCCACCACACCGATACCGGTGATGACAGGTCGTCCGTCACCGCTCACGCCGCCTCCCTCAGCCGCGAGAACACCATTGCGGACTGGAAGCCGCCGAACCCGCTGCCGGCGGACAGCGCGTGATCGATCCGGGCCTCCCGAGCCACCAGCGGTGTGTAGTCCAGATCGCACTCCGGGTCGGGAGAGGTCAGGTTCGCCGTGGGCGGGATGACACCGCGCTCGATCGCCAGCGCGCAGGCGGCCATCTCGATCGAGCCGATCGCCCCCAGCGAGTGCCCCACGACCGACTTGATGGAGCTGATCGGTGTACGCGCCGCGGCCTGACCGAGAGCCCGCTTGTAGGCGGCCGTCTCGTGCCGGTCGTTCTGCACGGTGCCGGATCCGTGCGCGCTGATGTAGCCGAGCTCCTCGGGATTCAGCCGCGCCTGGCGCAGCGCGTCGCCGATCGCGTCACCCAACTCCGCGCCGTCGGGGCGCAGCCCGGTCATGTGATAGCCGTTGGCCCGAGCCGCGTAGCCGCCGATCTCGCAGTACACTCGCGCGCCGCGGGCCGCCGCGTGCTCCAGCTCCTCGACCACGAGCACGGCCGCCCCTTCCCCCAGCACGAATCCGCGCCGCTGCGAGTCGAACGGCCGGGACGCCTCCTCCGGACGGTCGTTGGCGGGGGTCGTGGCGCGGATCGCGTCGAAGCACGCCACGGTGATGGGAGTGATGGGCGCGTCCGAGGCCCCGGCGATCACGACGTCCGCCTCGTCGTCCTGGATCAGGCGGAGAGCGTGGCCGATGGAGTCGATCCCGGAGGTACAGCCGGTGGACACCACCGTTGCCTGGGCCCGGGCACCGAAGCGGCCCGCCAACTCCGCCGCGGCGCTGGAAGGCACAAGTGCCTGGTAGAGGAACGGCATCGCGTGGCTGTGGTCGACCTGCCAGCGCCGCCCGCGGTCGCTGACCACCACGTACTCGTCCTCCAGGGTGATCGAGGCTCCGACGGCCGAGCCGAGCGAGACACCGACCCGCTCGCCCTCGTCGCCGGTTTCGAGTCCGGCGTCGTTCACCGCCTCGGTCGCACTGGCCATCGCGAACTGCACAAACCGGTCGGTCCGTCTGACCTCACGAGGCGTCAGCCCGTACTCCGCCGGATCGAAGTCGCACTCGGCCGCGATCCTCGATCGGTACGGGGAGGCGTCGAAGGCCGTGATCGGCCGGACCGCCGGCTTGCCGTTGACTATCCGCTGCCAGAACTCCTCCCTGTTCCGGCCGCCGGGCGCCACCACGCCGACGCCGGTCACCACCGCACGCCTCATCGGGGCACCGCCGCGGAGGACGCCCCCACACGCATGGCGGGTCCCTCCTCCGGCCCCGCCTCGGTGTCCACGTGTCCGAGGTGAGGGGCCGGAGCGAGGGGGCTGAGCTGGAACACGACCAGCGCCTCGACCTCCGAGACGTTGGTCAGCCGGTGACGGACCTCGCGGGGGACGAGCAACGCGTGGTCGGCGGGTATCACCGTCGGCTCCCCGTCGAGATCCACCCGGATCTCGCCGGTGGCGACGAACAGGTACTCCTCGGAGTACGGGTGATAGTGCTCGGAGACGGACTCACCCGGTTTCAGCCGCACCGCACCGCAGAAGCCCGAGGTCGAGCCCACGTTGGCGGGTGACACCAGGGTGCGGAGGTCGCCGCCGCGCCGGGTGTTGGCCGGGACCGTGTCGAAGCCGACCACCGCCTGCCGGGCGGCCTCCAGGCGGCGCCGGATGCGCTCCATCTGCAGCGCGCTGTTGCGGTTGATGTTGTCGGTCATCCACTCGGTGTCGACGGGGGCGTCGTGCCTCATCCAGAAGTCCTGCGTCCAGCGCATCCGGGTCCGGTCGGCCGCCAGGGTCTCGTACGTCCAGGTGATGTTCATGAACTCGAACGGGCCGGTCTCCACCCGGCGGGCTCGGACGACGCCGCCCTCGCGGTCCCAGGTGCGCTCCGAGACCCAGGACCACTCACGGCCCTGCTCGTCGGGGTGCATGGTCAGTCGGAACGTCGCGGACCCGGCGCTCTCGGCAAGGATCTCGACGGAGGCGTACTCGGAGAACAGGTCGGGCCAGCTCCGCAGGTCGTTGGTGCGGTTCCAGACGAAGTCGAGCGGGGCGTTGATATCGACGTGGTTGTCGGTGTGACCTATCACGGCGGTCTCCTCAGGCCTTCGTGTCGAGCCGGGTGTTGACCAGGCGCTGGAGTTCGGCGGGTGACGTGTCGCCGGTGAGTTCCTCCTCGACGTCGACGCCGAACCGGTCCTGAATGCGGCTTGCCATCTCGACCCTCGCGAGCGAGTCCAGGCCGAGGTCCTCGAAGGACTGAGTGAGTACGTCACCGCCGGTCAGCGCGTCCTGGCCGATACCGACGGCCTGAAGCATCTGCCGGACGACGTCGTCGGCGAAGCTCCTGGCCGCGTCGGTGAGTGTTTCCGATGACATGAGGTCTCCTTCTCCTGAAGGCGCGGAATTCGCGGATGAGTTGAGCAGGTTTCCGACGGTGTGCGCGTTAACCGTGCTGTCGTCACGAAATACGCTATGGCGTCATCGGGTTGGGGTCTTCCGCTGTCGTGATGAGCTTCGAGGTGGCCGTTCGGATGAGCCGCCCACCTCCGAAAGGAGGATCGTCACGGGCCTGCCACGTACGACGGCCCCCGGACGACATCGTGTCGTCACGGGGGCCGGTCGGCCTGCTCTCGGCGGGTCAGGCAGCGCTCTCGGCGGCGGTCTCCGCCACCACGGCGAAGCGCAGCGAACGGGCGTCGGTCATGCACGCTCGCATCGGCGCCACCAGCTCGCGGTGCGCCGCGCTCGCCTCCCACTCCTCGAAGCAGCGCAGGTCACGCCACTCGCTGGTGATCATCCACTGTCCGGGGTCGGTGGTCGACCGGCACACCTGGTCCCCCAGGTGGCCCGGCACTCCCCCGGCGACCTGATGCCTGATCCGCTCGTAGGCGGCCAGGAAGTCCTCCTCCCCTCCCGGCGCGATCCTGATCAGGAAGACCACTCGGGCTCGTCGCTCCACGCCGCTCACCGCTATTCGACCTCCGGCTCGAACACTCCCGGCGGCGGCCCGGCCGACAGCGCCGAGCTGAAGGAGAACCTTCCGAGGACCGGTATCACGCCGCCGTACACGCCATCCGACTCCGGTCCGGTGAGGAAGCCCACCGCCCTGGCCACCAGTTCGGGGCGCACGGTGTGGTCGAGGTCGATGCCGGGACGCTCGCGGCGCATCTCCGGCGTGTCGGCGATCGTGAGGGACACCGCGTTCGCATGCACTCCGCGTCGCTTGACCTCGTGCGCGACGGACCGCATCCAGGCGGTGAGCGCCGCCTTGGACGCCGTGTAAGCGGACAGCGCGGCCAGCGGCTCGTGAATCAGGGGTGAGGTGAAGTAGACCAGCCGGCCACCGGCCCCGAGATGAGGCAGTACCGCCTGCGTGGCCGTCACCGCCGAGAGGAAGTTCGCCTCCAGGACCTGACGGTACTCCGCCGCGTCTGTCAGCATCAGCGGACCGGCCGCGAAGCTGCCCACCAGGTGCACCATTCCGGTCAGGCCGCCGTCCGACCGCCGGGCGGCCTCGGCCGCCGCGTGCTGGGCGCCGGACGGCTCGGTGACGTCGGCCTCCAGCACCTCCACCCGCCCCGAACCGCCGTAGGTCTTCCGCAGTTCCGCGAGCCTGGTGGCGTTCCGGCCGGTGAGCAGCAGCCGGTCGCCCCGCTCGGCGAGCAACCTCACGACGGCCTCCGCCAGCCTGCCGGTGGCACCGGTCACCAGATAGGACCCGGTCATGGCTCCACCTTCTCCGTCGACGACGCGGCGGCGACACGGGTGGTGAGGTGGGTCATCAACGCCCGCTGGAAGAAGCTCCGGGCGCCCTCACGGCTGCTCATGTCACGAGGCTCCAGCAGATGCGGGTCGAGCCGGCGCTCGAGCTCCCGCACCGCCGGCTGGGTGGCCAGATGGGCCATGGCGCTCGCCAGCTCGCCCTCGATCTCCAACATCCTGACCACCACGTCGCCCTTCATGAAGACCGACGTACCGAGCAGTCGGGTGCCGTCGGCGGCTCGCGGCTCGGGCGGAGGATAGTCGGTCAGGAGCCTGCGGACCGCCTCCTCGCTGCCGGGCTTGACCCGGAAGGTGATCGCGTATCGCTGCATGGGTGTCCTCTCGCACTGTCATGCCACCGTTTCCGGCGGGTCGGTCGGCTGGAGCGGTGCCGCCAGCCTGCCGAGCGCTCCCATCCCACGTCTTCCCCCTCCCGTACCGGCTCGGCCTCCTCACCTCGGCGGAGGCGGGGGTGCGCGCGGAGGAAGACGTCCTCGTCCCGGGCTCCTAACGTCGGCTCCCATGACGGGACGAACACAGGTCGCCGTGATCGGCGGCGGAATCGGCGGGCTGGCGACCGTACTCGCGCTGCGCCGCGCCGGCGTGAAGGCCACGGCCTACGAGCGGGCGACCCGGCTGCGGGCCGAGGAGGCGGGCCACGGCCTGGTGCTCTGGCACAACGCGGCACTCGCGCTGCACGCCTGCGGGGCGGAAGACGTGCTGACGAAGATCGGCCATGAACTGGACACCTACCGGTTCGCCTCGGCCGGCGGCAGGACACTCGCCCGCTGGCGGTTGGACGCCGCCGCCGAGCGGTGGGGCGCTCCGGTCCAGGCCGTCAGCCGGCCGGACCTGCACCGCGCGCTGGCCGACGAGGTCGGTACGGACCTTCGCACCGGGGAACGCTGCGTCGCCGTCGCACAGGACGAGCGGGGCGCGGTCGCGCGTCTCGCCGACGGCGAGGAGGTACGGGCCGATGTGCTGATCGGCGCCGACGGCCTCCGGTCGACGGTGCGCCGGACCCTCATGCCGGTCGAACCGCCGCCCCGCTACGCGGGTTACACGGCGTTCCAGGGAGTCGTCCGGGTTCCGGGCCTGGAGGTGGCACCCGGCCGGTTCACCAACACGTTCGGCCGCGGACGGTGGTTCGTCCACTATCCGCTCGGTGGCGACCGGGTCTACTGGGACGGCGTCGTGGACACCGCCGGCAGCGGGCCGTGGAGCACCTTCGGCCGACCGGTGCACGAGACGATGACACGTGCGTTCGCCGGCTGGCCCGAGCCGATCCCGTCGCTGATCGCCGCCACACCGCGGGACGCCGTGGTCCCGGTCGACATCTTCGACCGGGATCCCGTCCCGCGCTGGACCGCCGGCCGCCTCACCCTGCTCGGTGACGCGGCGCACCCGATGACCTTCAATCTCGGGCAGGGAGTCGGACAGGCGCTGGAGGACGCGGTCGTCCTGGCGGAGTGCCTCGCGAGCTCGGGGCCGTCGGAGGCGGGTCTGCTCGCCTACGAGCGTCGACGGCTGGCCCGTACCGCCGCGATGGTCCGCCGCTCCCGTGCGAACGGCGAGTTCATCCGTCGCCGTGGCCCGGTGGGCGGTGCGCTGCGGAACGCCTTCGTGCGCGTCGCCTTCGAACGGCTCGTACTCCGCAAGACCTACCAGCTCACCATGAGTACCGATTTCTGAGAGGACGCCGCCATGGACGACTCCGTACAGCCGACGACCGGTGTCAGTCGGACGGCGGTGATCATCGCGCAGGCCAGGGCCAGGGAGCACACGCGTCCCGACCGGCTGTTCGCCGACCCGCTGGCCGCTCCGCTGGTCGAGGCGGTGGGCTGGATCCCCGTGCAGAACGCGGGCCACCTCAACGAGGGGCACTTCGTTCTCCGCACCCGCTTCTTCGACGACCACCTGCTGCGCGTCGTGAGCGAGGGCACGTCACAGGTGGTTCTGTTGGCCGCCGGGCTCGACACCAGGGCTTTCCGACTGAACTGGCCGAAGGGCACACACCTGTTCGAGGTCGACCTTCCGGGCCTGGTCGCCTTCAAGGAGGCGGTGCTCGGCGTGCGGCGCGCCGTCCCGCGCTGCGACCGCACGACGGTGACGGCGGATCTCCGGCACGACTGGGCCGACCGGCTGGTCGCGGCGGGCTTCGATCCGTCCCGACCTACGGCGTGGCTGGTCGAGGGCCTGCTGATGTACCTGGACGAGGACGGCAACGACAAGCTGCTCACCGGAATCGGTGAACTGTCCGCGCCCGGCAGCACCCTTGCGCTGGAACACGTCAACCGCGCTTACGTGGAGCTTCCCGAGATGCGGGCGGTACACGAGCGTCTGCGCCGGTTCGGCGCCGGCTGGGCGTCCACGCTGGAGGACCCGGTCCGCCGGCTCACGGCACACGGTTGGCTGGCCTCGGTGACACCCCAGACGCGCCTCGCCGCCGAGCACGGCCGCCCGGTGCCGAGGCTGACCGATCCCGCCGTCGTGGGAGCGGCGCGCATGTGGTTGGCCACCGCGGTGCGCGCCGGCTGAGGCGGGAAACGCCGAGGACCCGGCTCCGGGTGGGAGTCGGGTCCTCGGGTTGTTCTGTCGGCCTTCAGGTGAGGTGGGGGGACCGGTGTCGGTCCGTCACCTCATCCCTGAGCCGGCGGCGTGTGCCGTCGGCTCAGCTCTGACCGCCGGCGAGCTTCTCGCGGAGCGCGGCAAGCGCCTCGTCGGAGGCGAGCGCACCGGAGTCGTCACCGGAGTCGGAGGAGTACGAGCCGCCGCCCTGGCCACCGCCGCCGCCCTGCGACGACGAGCCGCCGGCGGTGGCACCCTCGGCCTCGGCCTGGGCGTCCGCCTCGCGGGACTTGATGACCTGGGCCTGGTGCTGCTCGAAGCGGGACTGCGCCTCGGCGTACTGGCGCTCCCACTCCTCGCGCTGCTTCTCGTAGCCCTCGAGCCAGTCGTTGGCCTCGGGGTCGAAGCCCTCGGGGTAGATGTAGTTGCCCTGGTCGTCGTAGGACGCGGCCATGCCGTACAGGGTCGGGTCGAAGTCGACGGCCATCGGGTCGGCACCGAAGGACTCGTTGGCCTGCTTCAGCGAGAGGCTGATGCGGCGGCGCTCGAGGTCGATGTCGATGACCTTGACGAAGATCTCGTCGTTGACCTGGACGACCTGCTCCGGGATCTCCACGTGGCGCTCGGCCAGCTCGGAGATGTGGACCAGGCCCTCGATGCCCTCGTCCACGCGGACGAACGCACCGAACGGAACCAGCTTGGTGACCTTGCCGGGGACGACCTGACCGATCTGGTGCGTCCGGGCGAACTGCTGCCACGGGTCTTCCTGGGTCGCCTTGAGCGACAGGGAGACGCGCTCGCGGTCCATGTCGACGTCCAGGACCTCGACCGTGACCTCCTGGCCGACCTCGACGACCTCGGAGGGGTGGTCGATGTGCTTCCAGGACAGCTCGGAGACGTGGACGAGACCGTCGACGCCGCCCAGGTCCACGAAGGCACCGAAGTTGACGATGGAGGAGACGACGCCGGAGCGCACCTGGCCCTTCTGGAGGGTGGTGAGGAAGGTCTGGCGGACCTCGCTCTGGGTCTGCTCCAGCCAGGCGCGGCGGGACAGGACCACGTTGTTGCGGTTCTTGTCCAGCTCGATGATCTTGGCCTCGAGCTCCTTGCCCACGTAGGGCTGGAGGTCGCGGACACGACGCATCTCGACCAGGGAGGCCGGGAGGAAGCCGCGGAGGCCGATGTCGAGGATGAGACCACCCTTGACGACCTCGATGACGGTACCGGTGACGATGCCGTCCTCTTCCTTGATCTTCTCGATGGTGCCCCAGGCGCGCTCGTACTGGGCGCGCTTCTTGGAGAGGATCAGGCGGCCTTCCTTGTCCTCCTTCTGGAGGACGAGGGCCTCGATCTCGTCGCCGACGGCGACGACCTCGTTGGGGTCGACGTCGTGCTTGATCGACAGCTCGCGGGACGGAATGACGCCCTCGGTCTTGTAACCGATGTCGAGCAGGACCTCGTCCCGGTCGACCTTCACGATGACGCCGTCGACGATGTCGCCGTCGTTGAAGTACTTGATCGTCTCGTCGATCGCGGCGAGGAAGGCTTCCTCGGAACCGATGTCGTTAACCGCAACCTGCGGGGTGGTCACGGTGCTCTCGGTGCTGCTCGTCATGTGGTAAAGGGCTCCGGTACGGACATGAAAGTCGTAGGTACTGCTACGCCGTGGGCCCGTTTCGCACCGCCGAAGCCGGACAGCCTGAGAAGCGCCCGTTTCCCCCGACCGTCCGAGCGGCGAGACCGCCTGAACGGTGAGGATGAGCGCCTCGACAACCGAGGGGACATACAACAGATGCAAGCGCGGCCTACTCCGTCCGAGGCGCGCAGGCCCGCAGCGCAACTTGTAGCATACGGGCGCGGCGGGGAAGGGTCAATGCACGATTGAGCACAGGCAGGGCCAATCACCCAATTCCGGCACGGCACCCGTCCGTCGCACTCCGCGACCTACAAGCACCGGCCAGCCTACGCCACCGACCCGCGCGCCGGCGCGGCGGCTCCCGGGGCGACAAACCGAACGGACCGCATGAACCAGCATCACCCCGCCGACCACCCGCACGACAGGTACGGCGGCACCGCCGACGGTACCGACGTCAGCACCGACGACGCCGACGACGCCGACGACACAGCGGTGCGGCGCCCGGCGGGCGAGGCCGAGAGCGTGGCTGCCAGCCGGCACTGGTGGGACCGCAACGCGGACGAGTACCAGCGCGAACACGGTGACTTCCTCGGCGACGACCGCTTCGTGTGGGGGCCGGAGGGACTGGACGAGGAGCGGGCCGGGCTGCTCGGACCGGCGAGCGGGCTGGCCGGGCGTCGGGTACTGGAGATCGGCGCCGGGGCCGCGCAATGCTCCCGCTGGCTGGCGGCGCGCGGCGCCCGTCCGGTGGCCGTGGACGTCTCCCACCGGCAGCTCCAGCACGCCCGGCGCATCGGTACCGAGGGCGTCGCCCTGCTCCAGGCGGACGCCGGGCGGCTCCCGCTCGCCGACGCCTCGTTCGACCTGGCCTGCTCCGCCTACGGCGCGGTGCCGTTCGTCGCGGACGCCGAACGGGTGTTCCGGGAGGTGCGGCGGGTGCTGCGGCCCGGCGGGCGCTGGGTCTTCTCGCTCACCCACCCGATCCGCTGGGCGCTGCCCGACGAGCCGGGCCCGGAGGGTCTGACCGTCGCGGCGTCCTACTTCGACCGCACCCCCTACGTCGAGCAGGACGAGTCCGGGCGGGCCCGGTACGTCGAGCACCACCGCACGCTCGGCGACCGGGTGCGGGAGCTGACCCGCTCCGGGTTCCGGCTGCTGGACCTGGTCGAGCCGGAGTGGCCGGAGTGGAACCACCAGGAGTGGGGCGGCTGGTCACCGTTGCGGGGCCGGCTGATCCCGGGCACGGCGATCTTCGTCTGCGTGGCCGACTGAGGGCGGTGCCGACCGGGAGACGTCGCCGGTTGGGAAACGTCGCCGGTTGGGAAGAGTCGCGGGCGGAGGGCGGCGGCGCGAGCGGAGGGCGGCACGGAAGACTGGGGAGCGTGTTGCGAACCGAAGCCCTCCACCGGCTGCCCGTCCGGGCGGCGCTGCCCGAGCTGACCGACGCGCTCGACCGGCGCGGCGTGGCCGTCCTGCACGCCCCGCCGGGCACCGGCAAGACCACACTCGTCCCGCTTGCGCTGGCCGGGCTGCTGGACGACGGCCGTCCGCCGGCCCGGGTGCTCGTCGCCGAACCCCGGCGGCTGGCCGCACGTTCGGCGGCCGCCCGCATGGCGTGGCTGCTCGGCGAGCGCACCGGCGGTTCGGTCGGCCTCACCGTGCGCGGCGAGAGGCGGGTCGGCGCCTCCACCAGGGTGGAGGTGGTCACCACCGGTGTGCTGCTGCAGCGCCTCCAGCGGGACCAGGAGCTGGCCGGGGTGGACGTCGTGCTGGTGGACGAGTGCCACGAGCGGCATCTGGACGCCGACACCGCACTGGCGTTCCTGGTCGACGTGCGGGCCGCGCTGCGGCCCGAGCTGCGACTGGTCGCGGCGTCCGCGACCGCCGACACCCAGAGCTGGGCGCGGCTGCTGACCGGCCTGGAAGAGGGCGGTCCGGCGCCCGTGGTGCACGGCCGCGGCGCGTCCCATCCGGTGACCGTGCGGCATGTGCCGCCGCCGTCCGGCGTGCGACCGGCACACGGCACCCGGGTGGACCCGGCGCTGCTGCGGCACGTCGCGGCCACCGTGCGCCGGGCGGCGCTCGGCGACGACGGGCCGCCCGGCGCCGACGGCGGTGACGTGCTGTGCTTCCTGCCCGGTGCGGGCGAGATCGGCCGGGTGGCCGGAATGCTGGACGACCTGACGGCCGCCGGCTGGGAGGTGTTGCAGCTGCACGGCCGTGCGCCGGCCGCCGTCCAGGACGCGGTGCTGGCGGGCAGCGCCACCCGCCGGGTCGTGCTGGCCACCTCGGTGGCCGAGTCGAGCCTGACGGTGCCGGGCGTCCGGACCGTCGTCGACTCCGGGCTGGCCCGGGTGCCCCGGGTGGACCACGCCCGCGGCCTGGGTTCGCTGGCCACCGTGCGGGTCTCCCACGCCGCCGCCGCCCAACGCGCCGGGCGGGCCGGGCGCGAGGCCCCCGGCGTGGCACTGCGCTGCTGGGACCAGGCGGAGGAAAGCCGGATGCCGCGCTTTCCGGCCCCGGAGATCGCGGTGGCCGATCTGACCGCGTTCGCCCTGCAGGCCGCCTGCTGGGGTGATCCGGACGCGTCCTCGCTCGCGTTGCCGGACGCACCGCCCGCCGGTGCCATGGCGGCCGCCCTGGAGACCCTGCGGGCCGTCGGCGCGGTGGATTCCGACGGCCGGGCCACCGCGCGCGGGCGGGCGCTTGCCGGGCTCGGGGTGCATCCCCGGCTGGCCCGGGCGCTACTGGACGGCGCCGAGGCGGCCGGCGGCCGGCTGGCGGCCGAGGTGGTGGCGCTGCTGAGTGAGGAGCCGCCGAGGTCGTGGGGTGCTGACGTGCCGAGTGTGCTGCGCGCCGCGCGGCGGGCCGGGCGGGACGAGCCGTACGCGGCCCGATGGCGGCGCGAGGTGCGCCGGCTGACGTCCGCGCTGGAGGCGGCGGGTCGGACCGGTCGCGGTGGGGACGGCTCCGGGGATCTGCCGGAGGAGTCGGCCGCGGGGCTGGTGGTTGCGCTCGCGTATCCCGAGCGTGTTGCCGCGCTGCGGGGCCGGGACAGCTATCTGATGGTGTCCGGAACCCGTGCCGAGCACGCGGCCGGTGGGGCGCGCTGGCTGGCGGTCGCCGCGGCGGACCGACCGGCCGGCGCGGCCAGCGCCCGGGTGGGTCTGGCCGCCGAGATCGACGAGGACACCGCGTTGCGCGCCGCCGGTGCGCTGCGGCGCCGCGAGTCGCGGGTGGCCTTCGACGGCGACCGGCGGGTGGTCGTCGCGCGGGAGGTCGACGCGCTGGGCGCGGTGGAGCTGACCGCCCGGCCGCTCGCCGAGCCGGAACCGGAACGCGTCCGGGAGGCGCTGCTGGCCGCGCTGCGGGCGGAAGGCCTGCGGCTGCTGCGCTGGCCGGAGAAGGCCGTGTCGCTGCGCCGGCGTCTGGACTTCCTGCACCGGGAGTTGGGCGCGCCCTGGCCGGACGTCTCCGACGCGGCCCTCCTTGGCGTCGTCGCCGACCACCTGTCCGGCGACTCGCTCGCCGTGGTGGACACGTTCGCGCTGCTGACCGGCCTGCTGCCCTGGGCGGACGGCACCGCGAGCCGGTTGGACGAGCTGGCGCCGGAACGGGTGGAGGTGCCGTCGGCCCAGGGC
>NZ_VJYK02000469.1 GCF_007097205.2 Streptomyces alkaliterrae | reverse complement strand
GGCGGGTGGGGAGTCGTACTCATGTATCCCGACCTTAGTCCTCGGCCGGCGCCGGTCGAGCGGCGGGCGGTCACGCGGCGACGCTCGTTCGGGTGGTCTGTCCGGCGGACGAGCGGGGTAAGGCGAGTTCCCGCCCTACGCTACTGAACATGAAGATCGCTTTCGTAGGGAAGGGCGGCAGCGGAAAGACCACGCTGTCCTCGCTGTTCGTCCGTCGGCTGGCCACCGCACGGTTGCCGGTGATCGCCGTCGACGCGGACATCAACCAGCACCTGGGCGTCGCCCTCGGCCTGACCGAGGCGGAGGCCGCGGACGTTCCCCCGCTCGGCGGTCGACTTCCGTTGATCAAGGACTACCTCCGGGGCGCGAATCCCCGGATCGCCTCTGCGGAGACGATGATCAAGACCACGCCTCCCGGCGAGGGCTCCCGGCTCCTCCGGGTGAACGAGGACAACCCCGTCTACGACGCCTGCGCCCGGACGCTGTCCCTGGAGGGCTCGGACGTCCGGCTGCTGGCGACCGGGCCGTTCACCGAGGCCGACCTGGGCGTCGCCTGCTACCACTCGAAGGTCGGCGCGGTGGAGCTCTGCCTCAACCACCTGGTCGACGGTCGGGACGAGTACATGGTCGTCGACATGACCGCGGGCTCCGACTCCTTCGCCTCCGGCATGTTCACACGCTTCGACATGACCTTCCTGGTAGCCGAGCCCACCCGCAAGGGTGTCGCCGTCTACCGCCAGTACCGCGAGTACGCCGCCGACTACGGCGTCCCGCTCCGGGTGGTGGGCAACAAGGTGCACGGCCCCGACGACCTTGCCTTCCTGCGCGACGAGGTCGGGGAGGACCTGCTGGTCACATTGGGCCAGTCGGACTGGGTCCGGGCCGCGGAGAAGGGCCGGGCCCTGCCGCTCGCCGAGTTGGAGGAGGCCAACCGCCGAGCGCTGGACGTGCTGTACGAAACGGCGGACGGCTCGTACGAGCGTCGGGACTGGGAGCGCTACACCCGGCAGATGGTCCATTTCCATCTGAAGAACGCGGAGAGCTGGGGGAACGCGCGGGCCGGTGTGGACCTGGCCGCGCAGGTCGACCCGGCCTTCGTCCTGGGCGAGCGGACCGCCCAGCCCGCCTGACGGCTGCCGGAACCCGAGGGGGGCCGAGGGGCTGAGCATGACCGCCCTTCGCGGCTGCCCGGCCCGAGCCGGGCCGGGCAGCCGAAGACCGCCGACGGACGGGTCAGTCGCGGGCGGCGGCGGCCAGGAAGGTCGGCCAGCCCTCGTCCGGCGCCTGCCCGACTCCGAGGGTGCGCAGCTTGGCCAGTACGGCCGGGTCCTGCGCGTCGAGCCAGTCGACCAGTTGGCGGAAGGAGACGCAGCGTACGTCGTCCTTGACGCAGACGGTCTTGATGACGTCCTCCACGGCCCGCATGTAGATGCCGCCGTTCCATCCGTTGAAGTGGTTGCCGATGATCATCGGCGCCCGGTTGCCCTGGTGGGCGCGCTCGAAGCCCTGGAGCAGACCGTCCCTCATCTGCCGTTCCCACTCGGGGTGCTTGGCGGGGTCGCCGCTGCCGGGGCCGGACTGGTTGACCATGAAGTTGTAGTCCATGGCCAGCGTCTCGAAGGCGCGTCCGGGCATGGGCACCATCTGCAGGGGGAGGTCCCACAGGCCGTTGCGCCGGCTGGGCCACACCTGGCGTCCGATGCCGCTGGAGTCGTAGCGGAAGCCGAGTTCGCCGGCCGCCCGTACGACGTTCTCGCGGCCTTCGAGGCAGGGCGTACGCCCGCCGACGAGTTCCTTGTCGTAGTCGAAGGGCAGGGAGTCGGCATCCTTCCAGCCGGTGGTGGTCTTCCAGTTCTTGACGAACCACTTGGCCTGGCGGATCTCGCTCTTCCAGTCCTCGACGGACCAGCTGTCGACACCGGTGGGCCCGCAGAAGTGACCGTTGTAGTGGGTACCGATCTCGCTGCCGTCCAGCCAGGCGCCGCGCAGCTGCTCCAGGGTGGCGCGGATGTTCTCGTCCTTGAGGTAGCCGATGTCGGAGGCGCCCGGCGCCCGGCCGGGCGGGTTGTAGCGGCCGGCCTCCCTCTCGGGCAGCAGGTAGATGCCGGAGAGGAAGTACGTCATCTGGGCGTTGTGGCGGCGGCCTACCTCGCGGAAGTGGGAGAAGAGCTTCTTGCTGTCCTCGCCGGCGCCGTCCCAGGAGAAGACCACGAACTGCGGCGGCTGTTCGCCGGGTTCGAGTTTCCGTGCCTCGGGCTGGTGGGGCTGCACTCCGGTGAAGGAGGTCGAGCCGTCGCCGATGACGCGCAACTGCTGGGGCTTGTCCGCCGGGCGCCGTTCGTCCTTGGGCTCTTCGGGTCCGTTCGTGTGGTCGGTACCGCACCCGGCGGCGAGGGTCGCGAGCGCCATCGTGGCCGCGATACCCGTGATGATCCTCCGTACGCGTGTCATGCGTTCCACCACCTGTCCGTCCTCCAGCTCGGCCGGGTCCGCACGGCCGGTCGGTGCCTCGGCGGGCACCGCTCCGGCCCGTCCGGGCCAAAGTTCGCATGAGAGAACAAAACGGTTCGTACGACAAGCGGACGTTATGGCGGCATTCACTCGTTAGACGGAAGCGTTGCCCGTTTGCCCGAGACAACCCACACGTCGGCTTTACCTGGAATTACGATTCATTTACCTGTCCTTGGGAGTAATCAGGCAGTCACCCATGGCTGCCCGCGACGGAAACGAGATCGATGTCCGCCAGCGCACCTGATTCACCACCGGGCACCGGCACCGGGCCCACCGGTGCCGGTGCCCGGTGGTGAATCA
>NZ_VJYK02000468.1 GCF_007097205.2 Streptomyces alkaliterrae | reverse complement strand
GAGTCCGACTCCCACTCCGACACCGACTCCGACGCCGACGCCCACACCCACGCCGCCACCGCCGAGTCCCGCCCCCGAGACCTACCGGGTGAACCAGCTCGAGTGGGACCTGCTCGGAAACGGTGACGAGCCGGTGGTGCGGCTGGCCCAGAGCACCTGGGTGTGGCAGCGCACGGGCCCGTCACTCGACGGTCGTCAGTTCAGCCACGGCATCACGGTCGGCGCACCGTCCACGGTGACGATCGACCTGAACCGCGCGTGCACGTCCTACGAGGCGTGGGTGGGCGTGGACGACCTCACGGTGGGTGGCGGGCCGGTGCGATTCGCGGTCCAGGGTGACGGGCGGCCGCTGTGGCGGTCCGAGCCGATGCGGGCCGGAGAGTCGCCGGTCCGGGTGTCGGTGCCGCTCGACGGCGTGGAGACCGTCCGCCTCACGGTGAACCCGCAGGGCCCGCTTGCCCTCACCACGCTCGCGACGTGGGCGGACTCGGTGATTCACTGCCGATAGGGCCTGTCCGGCGGGGATCGGAGCGGTCCTGGCGTCACAGGGCGGTGCGGGGTGGGACGCCGGCGGCGACCGCGCGCTGGCGGGGCGCGTCCGCGCCCGTCCAGCAGGTGCCGCGGCGGGCGAGCAGCCGGCGGAGCCACAGCTCCGTGGAGACGATCTCGGCGAGCCCGTCCAGCGGCAGTGGTTCGCCGTCGGCGGCCGCCCGTAGCGCCCGGCGGACCACTCGCGCCTCGATGAGGCCGGCGTCGGCCAGCAGGGGGGCGTCGAAGAGGCTTGTGAGCTGTCCGAGGCCGTACCGGATGCCGGTCCGTGCCGCCTTCACCTGGGCGGTGGGCGCCGGATTGCCCCAGCCGTCCGGCAGGTGGTGCACCCCGGCGCCGGCGAGCACCTCCCGTAGGACGGCCGCCCGCGCCCCGGGGCGGACTCGCAGTGTCTCGGGCAGTTCGCGGGCCGCGCGCACGACCTGGTTGTCGAGGAAGGGGGAGTGGAGGCGCTGGTGGCGGACTTCGGCGGCCTGTTCCAGCACGCGGTAGTCGGCGGCCTGGCGGGCGAGTGTGGCGCGGGCGCGGAGCACTCCCGGCCGGGTGCCGAGGCCGCCGGCGGTGCGAATCGCGGCCGTCTCCAGGCGAACCGATACTTCAGCCAGCGCCTCTCCGGTCAGCCAGCGGGCCGCGGGGCCCGGTCGACACCAGCTGAGTGCGGCAAGGGAGGCGGCGAGTACGCCGCCGGCGGAGGCCGCGTCGGCGGCGGACCCGCCGACGGGTCGGGCGTCGCGCAGTCTTCTCGCGGCTTCGGTGACGCCGTCGCGCTGCGCGGTACGTGCGAGGCGTCGGGCGGCCCGGTAGACGGTGAACGGCACGGCGAGCGAGACACCTGAGGTGCCGTCCGCCATGGCGAGCGCGGCGGCGGGCCGCAGCAGGTGCCGTCGTTTGCGGTCCATCAGCAGGTCGGCGAGGCGGGCCGGGTGGGCGTCGAGTACCTGCCGGGCGCCGTAGCCGGTGAGCTGGTCGGCGCTGCCGGCGGACAGTCTCAGCCGGTGGCGGGAGGCGGTCACGAGGGAGGGCCCTGGTTCGTCGGTGAGCGGCACCGAGTCCAGGTCCGCGTACGGCAGGCCTTCCTCCCCCGCGGCCACGACGACGTGGTGCAGCCGTGGGTTGTCGGCGATGCCGCGGGCGCGTTCGAGTTCGGCGGTGCGCTCGACGTCGTTGCCGAGGGTGAGGTCGTTGAAGGTGACGGCGAGCAGGCGTTCGCCGGCGAGGGTGCCCGGTGTGCCGTGGAGGGTGCCCGGGGCGCCGGGGAGGCCGGCGGCGAGCAGGGCGAGGGTGGCGGAGGCGGGTCCGCCGGAGAGGTCGGCGCCGACTCCGGGGGCCGGGCCGCGGGCGGCTCGCCGGTCGGCCGGGCCCATGCCGGGGATGGGTCCGGGGTCGAGCCCGTCGTCTCCGGTGGGTTGGGCGGGGATGCCGGATTCGGGCGCGCCGCCCGGGAAGCCGGCGGGTACGTGGCGCGGGGCGGCCAGTCGGACGCGTACCGCCTCGACGAGTGCCTCGCGGAGGCCGCCGACGGCCTGGTCGGTGGGTGCCGGGGGCGCCGCGACCACGGACGGCGCGTCCGGTTCGTAGCTGGTGGTCTGGCGGGAGCCGCCGTCGCGGAGAATCAGGGCGTGGCCGGGCGGTACGCGCCGCACCTGGGCGTAGGGGGTGCTGTCGCCGAGCGCTTCGGGCGCGTCGGGAGCGGCGAGCAGGGCGGCGAGGTGGCCGATGTCCAGTTGGGCTTCGACGAGGTCGGCGAGTGGCAGTGCGGCGGTGGCGTAGGCGGTGCCCCCTTCCCAGGGGACGTGGAAGACGGGCCGCGCTCCGGCGAGGTCGCTGACGACGGCGACGCGGCGTCCGACGCGGACGACGACGGTGTACGAGCCGGGCCAGCAGGTGAGTTGGCGGACGGCTCCGCCGCGGGCGGCGGAGAGTCCGAGTCGGAGCTGTTCGTCGCCGGCCCCGCAGTGCCCGAACACGGCCAGAGCGCTGTCCCGTTCGCCCTCGACGAGTCGGACCTCGCCCGGTCGCCAGTCGCCGACCGCCCACAAGGGGTCGGGGTCGGCCCAGAGTTGGGTCGCGCCGACGGGGTGCAGTGTCCGGGCACGGGCGGGCCGCGGGGTGGTGCTGCTCCATCCCACCAACCACCGCATCGACGCCTCCACCAGTGACCGTTCGGCTGCGCTCGCCGTTTCGGCTGCCGTTTGTGGGCCCATGCTGCCATGAGAGAGCCGGGATGGGAGCGTCAAGGGGCGCAGGGAGGCACGTGTTGGCG
>NZ_VJYK02000467.1 GCF_007097205.2 Streptomyces alkaliterrae | reverse complement strand
CTCCCGGACGGGGGGTGCTGGCCGGCGGCTTGGGCGCCGCGGGCGTCACCGGGGCCGCGGCGCTGGGCGCGCCGGGCTTGACGGGGGCGCCCGGCTTGGGCGCTCCCGGCTTCGGGGCGGCCTTCTTGGGGGCCGCCGGCTTCGCCGCGGACTTCTTGGTGCCACCGGCACCGCCCGCGCCGAACGCGTCAGTCAGTTTACGAACGACCGGCGCCTCGATTGTCGAGGACGCCGAGCGCACGAACTCTCCCAGTTCTTGGAGCTTGGCCATGACGACCTTGCTTTCGACTCCAAGCTCCTTGGCGAGCTCGTATACCCGGACCTTAGCCACTTCGCTCCTTCTGGTCCGGGGTTGGTCGTCCGCCGGACCGTCGCTACTTGTGCATGGGCGTACTCATCGCGTACTCATCGAGTGCTCATCGCAATCTCGACCTACTTCCGACTCGCGAGGTACCTCGCCGCACGGCTCTCCGCGCGGCTTTCTTACGGTTTCTTACAGGGGTCCTGCAGGGGTCCCACAGGGGTCTTACGTGCGCGGTGCGTCCCGCACGTGGCTCTCCAGCTCCCCGGTGTCGGGCGATTCGCGGCCTCCCGTCAGGCGGAAGGCCCTTCGGAACGCCCGGCGGCGGACCGCCAGCTCGACACAGGCTGGAGTGGCGTGCACATACGCACCCCGGCCGGGCAGCGTACCGCGAGGATCGGGGACACAGCGTCCTTCGACCATCACCACACGCAGCAGACCGGCCTTGGTCGACCGCTCCCGGCAACCCACGCACGTTCGCTCTGGGCATACTCGGGCACGCGTCCGGCCAGACACTGGTTAAGTCTACCTCCCCGCGCGGACACCGCTGATCCCCGGGGCTCGGGGTACCAGCGGTATTCCGCCGTCCGTGGTGGCGGGCCCCGGTTCCGGGACCGTCACCGAAGAGCGGTTTCAGCTCTCCTGCGTACCGCCGGACTCGTTGTCCGGGCGGATGTCGATGCGCCAGCCGGTCAGCCGGGCGGCGAGTCGGGCGTTCTGGCCCTCCTTGCCGATGGCCAGCGACAGCTGGTAGTCCGGAACGGTGACCCGCGCCGAACGGGCCGCCAGATCGACGATCTCGACCTTGTTCACCCGGGCGGGCGAGAGCGCGTTGGCCACCAGCTCCGCCGGGTCGTCGGACCAGTCGACGATGTCGATCTTCTCGCCGTTCAGCTCGGCCATCACGTTGCGGACCCGACCGCCCATCGGGCCGATGCAGGCGCCCTTGGCGTTCAGCCCGGAACGATTGGACCGTACCGCGATCTTCGTGCGGTGGCCCGCCTCCCGGGCGATGGCGGCGATCTCCACCGAGCCGTCGTTGATCTCCGGGACCTCCAGGGCGAAGAGCTTCTTCACCAGGTTGGGGTGGGTCCGCGACAGCGTCACCGACGGCCCGCGCACGCCCTTGGCGACCCGGACCACGTAAGTCCGCAGCCGGGCGCCGTGCGAGTAGTCCTCACCGGGCACCTGCTCCTGCGGGGGCAGGATCGCCTCCAGCCGGCCGATGTCGACCAGCACGTTCCTCGGGTCCTTGCCCTGCTGCACCACACCGGCGACGATGTCGCCCTCCCGGCCCGCGTACTCGCCGAAGGTGACTTCCTCCTCGGCGTCCCGCAGGCGCTGCAGGATGACCTGCTTGGCGGTGGTCGCGGCGATCCGACCGAAACCCGACGGGGTGTCGTCGAACTCCCGGGCCTCCTGCCCCTCCTCCAGGTCGGCGGCGTCCTCCTTGGCCCACACGGTCACATGGCCGGTGGCGCGGTCCAGCTCGACCCGGGCGTGCCGACGACTGCCCTCGGTGCGGTGGTACGCGATGAGGAGGGCCGACTCGATCGCCTCGACGAGCAGATCGAAGGAGATCTCCTTCTCCCGTACGAGGCCCCGCAGGGCACTCATGTCGATGTCCACGGTTACGCCTCCTCCTCTTCCTTCTGGTCCTTGTTGTCGTTGTCGGACTTGCGACTGAACTCGATCTCCACCCGGGCCTTCGCGATGTCCGCGAACTCCAGGCGGCGGGGTGTGGGCTTGCGGCCCTTGACGCCCGGTACCTCGGTGTCCAGGCCGTCCTCGTCGACCGCGAGGAGCCTGGTGGTCAGCTCCCCGCCGTCGTGCAGGCGCAGCCACACCAGGCGGCCCACCGCCCGGCGGAAGTGGCGGGGTTCGGTCAGCGGGCGGTCCGCGCCGGGCGAGGTGACCTCCAGCACGTACGGCGCGCCGCCCATCACGTCGCTGTCGTCGAGCGCTGCGGAGGCCGCACGGCTCAGCTCGGCGCAGGCGTCCAGTCGCACACCCTCGTCGGAGTCGACGACCACCCGCAGTACCCGGCGCTTGCCGGCGGGGGTGACGGCGACGTCTTCCAGGTCCAGACCCCGCTCGGCGGCCAGGGGTTCCAACAGCCCGCGCAGCCTCTCGATCTGGGTGGTGCTCATCCGGGTGACTCCTCGGCCGCGTGTGCTGTTGTCAGGGAATACGGGAACGTGACGGGTGTGCGGTGTCGGGTCGACGGTACCGGGCGGCGCCCGCTCGTCGCGCCGTACGACGCGACGGTGCGCCGGGGACACCGGGCCGCTGAGGAACGGCCCCGTTCCGACACGCGGCGTACAGCCTATCGCCTGCGGCCGGCGGCACCGACCCGGACGCCCGCACGGGTGCCGGGCCGGGCGCGTCGCTGACGCCGGGCGGACCCACCGGCTCCGCCCGGGTACTCTCACCGGAACGCTGATCACCAGTTCTGGTGCCGCTCACAGCTGCCAATCCCGTCCCCCGGCAGGGTGACGTCCGCCTTCGGTCCGTCACCCGCCGCCGCACCGCACGTCGTTCCCTCAGTCCCGCCCGCTCCCCGG
>NZ_VJYK02000466.1 GCF_007097205.2 Streptomyces alkaliterrae | reverse complement strand
GTGATACGCCCGGCGCCGGTCTGGTGCGCCGGGCGTATCACTGGCCGCTCGATGTGCTGGCAAGTTGCGCGTTGGGCGGGCTGCTGCTGCTCGCGGTGGCGCTGCTCAGCGGTGACCGTGGGCCGGGGGGCCGTCGGCCAGCAGGGCGGCGGCCTCGTGCATGGCCAGTTCCAGGGTCACCGGGTCGGTGAGGTTCCCGTCGCCGTCGGGTGGCACCAGCCAGCGCACGCCTCCGGTTCGGCGGCCGGGGTAGGGGACGACGATCCAGGTGCCCCGGCCGGCGGCCCGGACTCCGGTGCCGAGCCAGCGGGCGGCGGTGCCGGGTGGCACGAGAAAGCCGGTGCGGGAGTCACCGAAGTCGGCGAGCACCGGTCCGGGCCGGTCGACGAGGGCGGTGAGGACGTCGAGGGTGAGTCCGCCGAGCGCGCCGCTGAGGATCAGCACGTCCCAGCGCAGTCCGGCCGGCAGCAGCGTCACCGCGAGCGGGTTGCGCTCCCACTGGCGTCTGCAGTCCTCGGGGTCGGGCGCCGCCGCGGCCAGCCACTCCACCGCTCGCCTGGTAGCCGTCTCGCCGTTCATGTCGTCCCAACCTCTCCCACGTCGTCGCCCGGCCTTCGGGCGGCGGCCAGCAGAGAGAGCGGGTGAGGCGGTCGGCATTACGCGGGAGTGGACGAGTTCACCGTGCGGGTGTTACCCGCCGGTTCACGTTCGAATTCCGAGATCGGTGCGCCGGGCGGGGATTGTGAGCAGGTCGGCGGGCCGGGAGGGAGGGGCGACGAAGCGGGGAAATCGGTTGTCCCAGGCCGGGTTGCGACCCGCCGGCCACCCCCTGGGCGGTGACGGAAAGTAGTCGCGGAAAATCTGCAGACCGGACAAACCGGGCGCCCTACGATTACCGCAATCCGGAATTCAACTTAACGGATCTTTGCATCCGCGAGAACAATCCGGACACCGCCTTTCATGGCATGATCAACTCCCATTGTCACCTTTGATCCGGAGGAGCGTCGGATGCTGTTGCCGTTGTCCTGTTGCGGAAAACGCACGCTATACGGTCCGTGCCATGGCACAGCTCCTGAACCAGGCGACGTCCCCCGGGGACAGTGAAGTGGCCGCCGGCGAGGACTACAGATCAAAGGGGCTCAGCAAGAACTCCGTCGGTCTCCTCGGCAGCGCGGTCATCGGCCTGTCCACCGTCGCCCCCGTGTACTGCCTCACCAGCACGCTCGGCCCCACGGTCAGCGAGGTGGGGCTCCAGATGCCGGCGATCTTCATCGCGGGCTTCATCCCCATGCTGCTCGTCGCCTTCGCCTACCGAGAGCTGAACAAGGCACTCCCCGACTGCGGCACCTCCTTCACCTGGACCGTGAAGGCGCTCGGCCCCCGTATCGGCTGGCTGACCGGCTGGGGGCTGATGACCGCCACGGTCATCGTGCTGTCGAACCTGGCCGGGGTCGCGGCCGAGTTCTTCTACCTGCTCATCGGCGAGCTCACCGGCAGCCAGGCCATAGTCGACTTCGGCTCCTCCACGGTGGTCCACATCGTCACCGTGCTGCTGTTCATCGCGATAGCGACGGCGATCAGCTACCGGGGGATGACCGCCACCAAGTGGTTCCAGTACTCGCTGGTCACGCTGCAGATGGTCGTGCTCGCGCTGTTCATCGTGATGGCCATGGTCAAGTCCGGCGACGCGCCGGGCGGCGGGGCCACCTCGCTCACCCCCTCGCTCGAGTGGTTCGACCCGCTGTCGGTGAACTCGTTCGCCGCCTTCACCGCGGGCCTGTCCCTGTCGATCTTCATCTACTGGGGGTGGGACACCACCCTGGTGGTGAACGAGGAGACCACCGGCCAGCACAAGACGCCCGGTCGGGCCGCGCTGATCGCGATGCTCGTACTGGTCTCCGCCTACGCGCTCACCGCCGTGGCCGCCCTGATGTACGCGGGCGTCGGCGAGGAGGGCCTGGGCCTGGGCAACCCGGACACCGCCGACAACGTGTTCGCCGTTCTCGCCGGCCCGGTGCTCGGACCGCTGGGCCCGCTGCTGTTCCTGGCCGTGCTGGCCAGCGCCGCCGCGAGCCTGCAGACGACGTTCCTGCCGGCCGCCCGGACGATGCTGGCGATGAGCACCTACGAGGCGTTCCCCCGCTCCTTCGCGAAGGTGCACCCGCGCTTCCACACGCCAGGCCGGGCCACCGTCGCCGCGGGCGTGGCCACCGGTGTGTTCTACGCCGTCATGGTCGTCGTCAGCGAGAACGTACTGATCGACACCATCTACGCACTCGGCCTGATGATCTGCTTCTACTACGCGCTGACCGCCTTCGCCTGCGTCTGGTACTTCCGCCACGACCTGCGGCGCAGCGTGCGGGACGCGGTCTTCAAGGGCGTGCTGCCGGCGCTGGGCGGTCTGATGCTGACTGCCGTGTTCTTCCAGACGATGCGCGACATGTGGGACCCGGCCTACGGCAGCGGCTCTTCCATCGCGGGCATGGGCAGCGTGTTCGTGATCGGCGTCGGGGTGCTGGCCCTGGGCCTGGTGGTGATGGCGGTGATGCAGCGCCGCAGCCCCGCCTTCTTCCGCGGCGAAGTGCTCACCCGCGACACGCCCCCGCTGGTCGCCGAGGACTGAGAGCCCCGGTACAGCGACACACGAGGACGGCCGGTCCGGTGACCGGCCGTCCTCGGCGTGCGTACGGGTCCTCGGGTGTACGGGTCCTCAGTCGAGGTTTCCGGTGACGCCGAGCGTCACGAGGAGGATCAGCAGCACCCACCTCGTCCACCTCGGCGACGCCCTGCTGCGCGCCGGCCTCAGCCACGCGCGGGCCGACGGCGGCCTCGACGCCGAACGGTCGGCGGTGTTCTACCACCCGGCGAACAACGGCTCCCT
>NZ_VJYK02000465.1 GCF_007097205.2 Streptomyces alkaliterrae | reverse complement strand
CCCCGGCCCGCCCGTTCGCCCGGCCACCGTTCTCGGTCCCGCTCTCCGTCCCGCCCGCCTCGGCGGTTCCGCCCAACCGGGCGGTGTCGGCCTCCGACGCAGGGCCCGCCTGCGCCGTGGGCGCGCCGGAGGCCGCACCCTCCCCCGTGGCCGCGGCGGACGAGGCGACCGTCACCAGCGGCGAGCCGACCGGGATCTCCTGCCCGATCTCGCCGTAGCGCGCGGTGACCACGCCCCCGTAGGGACACGGCACCTCGACCATCGCCTTTGCCGTCTCGACCTCCACCACCGGCTCGTCGACGGCGACCACGTCGCCCACCTCGACCAGCCAGCGGACGATCTCCGCCTCCGTCAGCCCCTCGCCCAGATCGGGCAGCCGGAACTCGCGTACCTCGGCCATCAGCGTGTGCTCCCCTCGGTCCACTCCGCCTCCCACTGGAGACGGTCGACCGCGTCGAGCACCCGGTCAACCCCCGGCAGGTGGTGGCGTTCGAGCATCGGCGGCGGATAGGGGATGTCAAAGCCCGCCACTCGCAGCACCGGCGCCTCCAGGAAGTGGAAGCAGCGCTCGGTGATCCGCGCGGCGATCTCCGCGCCGGGGCCGCCGAAGCCCGTCGACTCGTGGACGACCACCGCGCGCCCGGTGCGGCGCACGGACTCGCAGATCGTGGCGTCGTCGAACGGCACCAGCGAGCGCAGGTCGACGACCTCCAGGTCGAGACCGTCCTCGGCCGCCGCCTCCGCCGCCTCCAGGCACACCGGCACCGACGGGCCGTAGGTGATCAGCGTCGCCGACGTCCCGCGCCGCCGTACGACGGCCTGCCCGGCGGGCGGCACGGCCGGCGGACGGTTCACGTCCCAGTCCGCGTCCTTCGACCAGTAGAGCCGCTTCGGCTCCATGAAGACCACCGGGTCGTCGGAGTTGATGGCCTCGCGCAGCATGCCGTAGGCGTCCGCGACCGTCGCCGGGGTGAAGACGTGCAGGCCCGGCGTGGCGAGGTAGTACGCCTCGGAGGAGTCGCTGTGGTGCTCCACGCCGCCGATCCCGCCGCCGTACGGCACGCGGATCGTCAGCGGCATCGGCATCGCGCCCCGCGTCCGGTTCCGCATCCGCGAGACGTGCGACACCAGCTGCTCGAACGCCGGGTACGCGAACGCGTCGAACTGCATCTCCACCACCGGGCGCAGCCCGTACATCGCCATGCCCACGGCCGTGCCGAGGATGCCGGCCTCGGCCAGCGGCGTGTCGGTGCAGCGCTCGGGCCCGAACTCGGCGGTGAGCCCGTCGGTGACCCGGAAGACGCCGCCGAGCGTGCCGACGTCCTCGCCCAGCACGTGGACCGTCGGGTCCTCGGCCATCGCGTCGCGCATCGCCCGGTTCAGGGCCTGCGCCATCGTCGCGGGTTTGCGGGCGGCCGTCCCGTCGGCCCGCCTCTCCGCCGCCGCCGTGCTCATCGCGCCTCTCCCCGGTGCCGCTCGTCGTCGTTCTTCTCCTGCGCGTCGTCGGCCTCCTCGGCCGCCGCCAGCTCCTGCCGCAGCTGCTCCGCCTGCTCCCGCAGCTGGCTGGTCTGCCGCGCGTAGACGTGCTCGAACAGCGACATCGGGTCCAGCTCGGGGTCCTCGTTCATACGGTTCCGCAGGTCGGCGGCGAGATGTTCGGCGGACTCCGCCGCCTGTCGCCTGTCCTCCTCGGCCAGCAGGCCCCGCTCGGTCAGTTCACGCTCCAGCAGCAGGATCGGATCGTGCTCCCGCCAGGCGGAGACCTCCGCGTCCTCGCGGTAGCGGGTGGCGTCATCGGCGTTGGTGTGCGCGTCGACGCGGTACGTCACGGCCTCCACCAGCGTCGGACCGCCCCCGCCGCGTGCCCGCTCGACCGCCTCCGCCAGCACCCGGTGCACGGCCACGGCGTCGTTCCCGTCCACCAGCCGGCCCGGCATGCCGTACCCGACGCCCTTGTGCGCGAGCGTCGGCGCGGCCGTCTGCTTGGCCAGCGGCACGGAGATCGCGAAGCCGTTGTTCTGCACCAGGAACACCACCGGCGCCTGCCAGACGGCGGCGAAGTTCAGCGCCTCGTGGAAGTCGCCCTCGCTCGTGCCGCCGTCGCCGACGAGCGCCAGCGCCACCACGTCGTCGCCCTTCAGCCGCGCGGCGTGCGCCAGCCCGACGGCGTGCGGCAGCTGCGTGGCGAGCGGCGTCGACAGCGGCGCCACGCGGTGCGTACGCGGGTCGTAGCCCGTGTGCCAGTCGCCGCGCAGCAGCGTCAGCGCCTCGACCGGGTCGACGCCGCGCGCCACCGCCGCGAGCGTGTCGCGATAGCTCGGGAACAGCCAGTCCTGCTCGCGCAGCGCCAGCGCGGCGGCTATCTCGCACGCCTCCTGGCCCGTCGACGACGGGTACACGGCCAGCCGGCCCTGCTTCGTCAGCGCCGTGGCCTGCTGGTTGTAGCGGCGACCGCGCACCAGCTCCTCGTACAGCCGGCGCAGCAGCTTCTCGTCCAGCTCCGCGCCCGTGCCCAGCAGCCGGTACGGCTCCTCGTCGGGCAGCAGCGGCGCGGCGTCCGTGCGCGGCCGCCAGGCCGGCGGCGGAGCGGGCCGGTAGGCACCTCGCTGCTCGGTCACCGTCATGAGAGCACACCTCCGGTCGGGTGGAGTGTTCGCCGCCGCCGCGCCGGTGGCGCGGCCGCCCGGTGGCGCCGTCGGGTTCGCCGTGGGCGTCGGGCGGACCGATCGTCCTGTCCGGTTGTCCGGCTCGGGTCGGCCGGGCTGTCGTCGGGGCTGGTGCAGATTGCGGCCTTCATGATCCGCTACCTGGACGTGATCGCCGACGAGCTGCGGCGGATGCGGATCGCCCGGGCGTCGCGCGGGTTCACCGCGCGCGGGCCGCGG
>NZ_VJYK02000464.1 GCF_007097205.2 Streptomyces alkaliterrae | reverse complement strand
GTGTGTGCCGGTGTGCTGGGCGGGGGCTCGCGGCGGGCGTGTGGGTGTCATGGCGGCGGCAGGTTCGGCGAGCGTTGGAGCAACGGGTGCGGGTGGTGTTGGTGCCGGCGGATGGATTCGATCCGAAGCTGGAGGAGATCGGTTGGTTCGCGGATCAGTTGGCGCAGGTGCCGGCGGCGGCCGGCGCGGTTCCGCGGCGGGCTGCGGGAGTGCGAGTGCGGTTGTTCTGCGAGGGCGGGCAGCTGGGTTACGCGGTGGAGGGGCCGCAGCGGGCGGCGGCGTTGCTTCGGACGTCGGCGTACGCCGACGTCGAGGTCGGGAGCGGTCAGGAGAAGAGCGGTGGTGTCCCGCGGATTCGGTTCGAGGGAGTGCCGCCGGTGTCGGCTTCGGCTGGTGAGGAGGGTTGAGGGCGATGTTGTCGAGGGTGTGGGGCGTGCGGGGACGCCGTGCTGCTGGGAAGGAGGTGGCGAGCCGCCGGTTGTATACCGCGCGGGCGGAGTTGGTGTTGGCGTTGCCGGCACATCGGCCGCTGGCAGCGGCGGGGGTGAAGCCGGACCCGCTGCAGCTGGTTGCGGCGGCGATGGCGTAGGTGGATGCGGCGCGAGGGGAGAGCGCGGAGGTCGTGATCGACCTGGTGCCGATTTCCGGTGATGAGTAGGAGTCGGCACGAAAATGACCTGGGCTTTCGTCACTACTGTCAGTGCCAGTGCGTCACGACCCAGCAGCGAGGACTAGCAGGTCACGGGGGTCATACCACTGACCTCCAGGTGACGACTCTCCACTGACAGCCTCACGCAGACCATCAACAGGGCAAGCGAGTTCAGATGTCGCCCGATCATGCAGCAAGCCCACCCACCTCAAGACCGCTGTTGTCGAGACGTGTGGTGAGTACATGATCAGTAGCCTGATAGACGGCATCAAGAAACGTGGGGCCGGGGTCCGAGACGGCTGATCCATTGCGGCGAGGAAAAGGCCGTCTGGTACGTCCGCCCATCATGGCCCAGCGGAAGGCGGTCCTGGAGGTGACGGGGATTCCGATACGGCGGGCTCGGTAGGCCGCTGGTGGTCCGTGGTGAGGGCCGCTCCCCCCGCCACTGCCACCACGGCAGTGCCGCAGGCCAGCAGCGCGACGACCAGCCAGGCCGATACACCTCGCCCGGTGCGCTTGCGCCACAGAACCAGCCAGGCAGTGCACGCCACCACGAAGACCATGACCACAGAGGCAAGAGCACCGCTGCGGTGAGCGGCCCGTAGGGCCTCATAGTCGGAGGCCAGCACCACAAGGAGAGCGAGGAGCATCGCGACGACCGCGCACATCGCTTCCAGTAGGCGCGACACGGCCCGGCCTGCGCCCATGCCGTCTCCTCGCTGTCTTTGCCGCGGTAGTACGTCAGTTCGCGGTACCCGAACGTGAGGGTACTGCCCAGCTGGGCCTTGTGTCTCGGGCAAGGGCGGTTCAGCGGCTTGTGTAGGAGTGGCGTCGCGTTTCTCCTGTGGGTGGTGGCTGTTGACTACACGTTTGCGGGGGAAGTGATGTTCGAGGAGAAGAACTCGACGGGGTTCAGGTAGGGGAGGCGACCGAGGGGGCGGTCGGTGAAGAAGTGAACCATCAGGTCGGCCAGTTCACTGTCACGTTCGATCTGGACGAGGTGGTCGGACTCCTTGATGGTGGTGAATCGGCCCGCGAGGTGCTGGGCGACACTCCTGCCGACCGGTGGTGGGGTGATGGTGTCGAACTCCCCGGTGAACACCAGAACCGGGGCAGTGACATCCGGCTGCGGCAGACTCCACGGATGAGTGAGGAGACGTTCGTAGTGGACCATGCCCATCGCCAGTTCACGCTCGGTCAGGTTCGCGAACCTCCTGCGCATCAACCGTGCGACAGCTGACCTACGGCGGACCATGCCGTGCCCCTCGGGGGCCATGAACTGCGCGGCCACGTCCCGCGCTAGCGCCTCGAAGGCTCCTTCCTCGGCCAGTACGCGCCATCGCTCGGCCGCCTCCACCTACTCAGGCGAAGCCCCGTGAGCTGCGCCGCCGAGCATCAGACGCACGACGCTGCCAGGATATCGCCGGGCCATCCGCAGCACGATCGCCACTCCGAAGCAGGCACCAGACACACACCCCAAAGAGACCACGCGTGCGGCGTGATGGACCGTATCGGCGAGGAAACCCAATCCGCACTCCACCAGCAGAGGACCCGCAGCCCCACACCCGGGAAACTCAAGAATCAGCACGATGGCACGAGAGAGAAAAAATCCCATAACGCGGCCAGGAGAAACAGTCCTGCGAGTCGTCACTCCGTGACCTTGTTCTCGTCCAGCAGCTTCCAGGACATGTCCTGCAGTGCTCCGCTCGGCGGTGAGGGTGGTCAGAAGAGGTCTTCGCCGGGGAGGGCGGCGGCCTGGCGGATCCAGTCCGTGAGGAGGGCCTCGTCAGGTGTGTCGTCCTCGTGGAGGTTGAGGTAGCGCACATGCTTGTGCTTGGAGTCGTCCGGAGGAAGCGGGTCCAGTGACGAGCCGTTGAGCCAGGTGATCTTCACGTATTTCGCGAAGCAGTGGAAACTGAGGAACCAGCCGTTTCCCTCCACCCCGTAGAAAGGGGAGTTCCAGCGGACGGCCTTGCGCACGTGCGGGACCGCACCGGTGATGAGGGTGTCCAGGTGACGGCCTAGTTCTTGTTTCCAGCCCGGCATCGCGGCGATATACGCCTGGACGGGTTCGTCGCCGTCGCCTTTTGGGATCTGTGGATTCCCGCCCGACAACAGCCGCGGTTTCTCCGATGGTTCCTCTCCCATGGAACGAGATGTTAACGGCCCCTTACCAGTGGGGCCAGCGGAGCGCCGAGGGCCGGCTCTCCGTACGTCGGGTCAGGGAAGTGGGGGGAGGTGGGCGAGGAG
>NZ_VJYK02000463.1 GCF_007097205.2 Streptomyces alkaliterrae | reverse complement strand
GGGTAGGACTGCTCGGGCGTCGCTCCGTACGGCCGGCCCTGGTGCGGCCCCTGCGGATGGGCGGGGGCACCGGGGGGCGCCAGCTGCCAGTCGGCGTCGCCGGTGGCCGGCTGCGGCGGTATCGGCTCGGCGGGCCGGTTCAGGTGGGTGCGGCCCGAGTTCGTGTACTCCAGCGGCGCGGCCCCCTGCCCGCCGTGTGGCGGCGGGAACGAGCCGGGCGCGCCGGTACGGAAGTCGTGCCGGCACTCCTCGCAGAACTGCGCGCGCTCCTCACGCGGCGTGCGGCAGCGCGGGCACAGCTCGGCCTGCGCCGTCGCGTCGTCGGGTATCGGTGCCGTCGGGCCCGGCGGGGCGGGGTAGCCGTAGCCGCCGGACGGCGGGGGCGGCGAGTGCTGGCCCGCTCCGGGCGCGGGGGCCATGCGATGCCCGCAGACCTCGCACCAGTCGTCGGCCGCCGACTGGTGGCCGTTCGGACAAGTCCGCATCTCCGGCTGCCCCCTCACGTCGTGGCTGTCGCCGCTACTTCTTCACTCTGACCGTCTTCGTGGAACGGGTTTCCAGCGTCATCTCGTCGGCCTCCGTCACCCGTGCCTTCAGCCGAACAGTACCCGCAGCGGCGTCCACCACGTCCACCACCTTCGCGAGCAGCTTCGCGGTGTCCTCGTTGCCGGAGGCGGCCGCGAGCTGCACCGCGCGGCCCAGTCTGGCGGTGGCGCCGGCCACGTCGCCGGCCTTGCGCAACTCCAGCCCCTGCTGAATGGCCCGGGCCAGCTCGGCCTGGCCGGTGTAGTGCGCGACCTGCGGATTGAGCGTCGTCGCCGCGACCGCGTCGGCCGTCCACACCGCCCGGACCAGTCCCTGGGCGAGCGTGTGCGCGGTGCCGTCGGCGCGGGAGCGGACGAGGGAGACCCGGCTCGCGAGCATCTCCTGCCCCACGCGGGCGGCCGGCACCCGTACACACAGGTGGTAGTCGCGGGACTCGTCGCCCCAGGAGCCGGTCGGGTAGTCCCCGGAACGCGGCCCGGAGTCCGTACGGCGGTCGGTCAGGTCCTCCACGGTCGGCGCGACCTGCTTGACGAACACGACCTCCGCGCCCAGCGGCGTCCACAGCCGCAGCGCGACGTCCGCGACCTCCTTGCGCAGCGCGGCCGTCATCATCCGGGTGAAGTCCGCGGCCAGCCCCTCGGGATCGGCGACGATGTCGGCGGTGCCGAGCAGCGCGGAGGCGACCGAGGTGACCTCCGCGACCTCCCAGTCCGTGCCGACCCCGCGCGCGTCGCAGGTGAACCGGCCCGCGCAGGCGGCCAGCGCCTCCCGAAGCGCCTCCGGTTCCTCGTGTTCGTTGCGGCCGTCGGTCAGCAGGATGCCGTGCCGGATCGCGGCGTCGTGGTCGCTCAGCAGCCGCTCGGCGAGCCGCAGCCAGGTGCCGATGGCGGTGCCGCCGCGCGCCTTGATCTCCCGGACGGCCTGTTTGGCGTGCTCCCGGGTGGCCGGGGCGGCGACCGCCAGCCGCCCGTCGCCCGGATAGACCTCCCTGGCCAGGTGGTTGCCGGCGACGACCGCGAACGCGACGCCGTCGGTGAGGGTGTCGATCGCGGCGACAGTGGCGTCCCGGGCGTTCCGCATCTTGCTCGGCGGATAGTCCATGGAGCCCGAGCAGTCCATCATGATCACCACGGCGGCCCGGCCGGTGTCCACCGCCTCCCGCCGCACCAGTGGCATGCCGCCCGAGGTGCCGCCGCCGGTGGAGGTGACCGTCACTATGGCGTTGACCTCCTGGGCGCCCTCGGCGAGGTACCGGTTCTGGTAGACGTCGACCGAGAACCGCGGCACGTTCGACTTGGCGAAGTTGGCCATCCCTGCTGCGTCCTGCTTCCGCTCGGTTGTCCGGACAGGCCGCCACCCGGCGGCCGACGGGGGCGGAACGCCCCGTTACGTCAGGCCGATCCTGCCCGCGTCGCGTACGCCGGGAACGGAACGAGTGCCACCGTTACGTTGTCGTGGCCCCCGCCGCGCAGGGCGTGCGCCACCAGCGAGCGGGCCGCCTCCAGGGGCCGGGCGCGCGCGTCAGGCGGCACGGCGGCGGCCATCTCCCCGGCGGACTCCGCGTAGTTCCACAGGCCGTCGGTGCACACCACCACCACGCCCGGGCCCTCCGGGGCGAACGAGGCGACGTGCGGCTCGACCTCGCCCGCGTCGGCCCCCAGCCATCCGGTGATCGCGTGCGCCCGGGGATCGGCGGACGCCTCGGCCTCGTTCATCAGACCGGCGGCGACCATCTGCGTCGCCCACGAGTCGTCCTCGGTCAGCCTGGACGACGGCGACGTCCGGTCGTCGGGCACCCAGTAGGCCCTGCTGTCCCCGACCCAGCCGACGGTGACCACTCGGGGCTGCCCGACCACGGCGACGATCGTGCAGGCGGGGGAGTTCTGCTCGGGGCTTCCGCCCTCGGCCAGCGCGGTGACGGCCTGGTGGGCCCGGATGATCGCGTCGAACATCGCGTAACGCGCGTCGCCGCCGACGGACAACTCCCGCTCCAGCCAGGCGGAGGCGGTGCGGGCGGCGACGGCGGACGCCTCGTCGGGCCGGGTGGAGGACGACACGCCGTCGCAGACCACGGCGACCGTCGCGTGCTGCCCCTCGGACGTAGGGGTGCCGGTGATCGCGAAGAAGTCCTCGTTGCGGTGGTGCCGCAGCCCGAGGTCGGTGGCGACCGCCACCGGGCCGTCCACCTGCTCCAGCCGGTCCCGCTCGCGGAGTTGGGCGTGCCCGCACCGCTCGCAGTAGCCGTCGGCGTCGACGGCGGCGGCCCGGCAGGCAGCGCACCACGCGGTGCGGGGGGCCGCCGAGGCGGGGGCCGGCTCGGCGGTCGGCCGGGGTTCGGGCGCCGGGACGGACTGCCGGTCGTCGCCCGCCGGGGCGGCCGGGCCC
>NZ_VJYK02000462.1 GCF_007097205.2 Streptomyces alkaliterrae | reverse complement strand
CGGCGGGGGTGGCGGACTGCGCGGGGTTCGGCGCGGGCAGGGCACCGGCCGTCCCGTTCGCCCCGGTGAGGGCGAACGCGCCGGCCGCGACGACGGCGGCACACGCGCCGGTCAGGCGTCGCTGGAGCATGGGGTGTCTCCTCGGTCTCGGTGGGAGGTGCCGAAACCGTAGACGGCCCGAACCAGCCGCCGTCAGCTGTCACTTGACCCCCTGCCCGGCGTTATGGCTACGGCCTGCGGGGCCTGCGGGGCCGGCAGGTCGGCAGGTCGGCAGGTCGGCAGGGCGGCGTGCCGGCGGGCGGCGATGCGGGCGTGCCGGCGAGTCGGTCATTGCCGCCCTCGGAGCGCCCTTCCCCGTCGCGCGGGCGGCGGCCTGTGGTCGCGGGTGGCGAGGGAGTGCAGGTGGTGGTGGGTGGCGCGCCAGCGGCGGTAGCTGTCGCTGCGCGCGGCGGCCTCCTCGTGCGCCGCGCGGGCGTGGCCCATGACGACGTCGGCCGCCCCGGCCGCGCCGCCGCCGGGGTGCCAGCCGAGTACGTGCCGCCAGCTCAGCGGGTTGTCGACGAGCGGGCGGGTGACCAGTCCCGGCGTGGGCGGGAAGGTGGCGCGGCAGAGCCCGACGGCCCGGCCGACCTGCACGAGGTGCACGCACGACGCGGTGTCCGTCTCGTACACCCGGGCGGGTGTGAAACCGGCGCGGGCGCAGGCGGCGGCGAAGCAGTCGCCGAAGCAGCCGTCGCCCGGCACGTCCGTCCACGACTCCTCGGCCAGCGCGCCGAGTTCGATCTCGGACCGGTCGGCGAGCGGATGCGCGTCGGCGAGCATGACAAAGACGGGATCGACGGCGACCTCCCGCCACACCAGCCGGTCGGCGCGCGGTGGTTGGCTCTCGCCGCAGGTGCCGACGAGCGCGAAGTCCAGTCGGCCGTCGGCGACGGAGTCGGCGATCTCCCGTTCGGACCAGGAGGTGTTCGTGGAGACGGGCATTCCCGGGTCGCCGGCGGCCAGCCGGTCGACGAGGCCGCCGAGCAGCGGGCCGTGGGTGCCGCCGACGCGGAGGCGCGGCATCTCGTGCCAGGCTCGGGCGAACCGCGCGGCCTCCTCCTGGAGTTCGCGTACGGCCGGCAGGACGAGCCTCGTCCGGTCGAGTACCAGTTCGCCGAGCGGGGTCGGCCGTACGCCGCGCCTGCCGCGTACGAAGAGCTCGCCGCCGAGGGTGCGTTCGATGCGTTTGAGCTGTGCGCTGAGCGCGGGCTGGGCGAGGCCGAGGTTGGACGCCGCCTTGGTGAGGCTGCCTGCGTCCGCTATCGCCCGGATCGTCTTGAGATGCCGCAACTCCAGGTCCATACCATTGAGCTTGGCCGCCCCGGATGCCACGGGCAATACACGTGCCGGGGGTTCTCCGCGCCGGTTCGGCCGACGCTACGTCGACTCGGCGAACCCGGCGGCCAGGTCGGCCACGGTCTCCGGAGCCTCCTCGGCCGCAAGGTGGCCCACGCCGGTCAACTCGTGTACGTCCGCGCCAAGTTGGCTGACCGCGCGGTCACGCAGCCGTGCGGTCGGCAGGAACACGTCGTGCGAGCCGGTCAGCAGCAGCGTGGGACGGCGGGCGCTGGGGGAACCTCCCCGCAGGAGGCTGGGGGAGGCCAGGGCGTCGTCCGGCAGTGGCGCCGGGGCCATGGTCGAACGGCAGGAGCGGGAGACCAGCGTCATCCACTCGGCCAGCTCCGCGGGAGGCCGCCGCCCCGGCCCGGACATCACGTCGAGGAGGGCGGCGCTGCGCCGGTCGGTCGGCCGCAGCAGCCACGGCAGCGTCGCGGCCAGCACCCGCGGGGTGACCCGCAGCCGGACCAGCCCGGCGGGCGCCAGCAGCACCCGCCCGGCGAGCGGCGGCGCGTCGCACAGCAGGGCGGGCAGCGCCCCGAGCGAGTAGCCGAGCACCACGGCCGGACGCTCGACTGTCGCCGTCAGCACCTCCGCCAGCCAGCGGCCCAGCACGGCCCGGGGCGGCCGGGCGGGGGAGCTGAGGCCGGGCTGGCCGGGCAGGTCGACGACGTGGACGCGCAGCCGGGCGGCGAGCGCGGTCGCGAGCGGGAGGCAGGTAGCGGCGTTGAAGTTGGTGCCGGGGAGCAGGACGACGTCCCGGGGGCCGTCGCCGGCGGTGGTGACGTGGGTCGGGCCGGCGGCGGTGTCGAGGAGCGTCGTGCGGTGCGGTACCGGCCAGCGCGCGAGCCGGTCCGCGCACCAGTCGGCCACGGCGGCCCGGGCGGCCGGGTTCCGATAGCAGGACGTCGCGCCGGATGCCCTCATGTCGGCAGCCTCGCACAGGAACGCCGCGAGGGACCCCGCGCCGAGCCGGTCAGTCGTCGGGGACGATCTCCCGCAGCACGCGCGCCGGGTTGCCGACCGCCACCACGTTCGGCGGCAGCGGCCTGGTGACCACCGCGCCCGCGCCGACCACCGTGTTGTCGCCGATCGTCACTCCCGGGCAGACGATGACGCCGCCCCCGAGCCACACGTTCTCGCCGATCGTGATCGGCTTCGCGCACTGCCACGACTCCCGCCGCCGCCCGGGATCGATCGGATGGCTCGGCGTGAGCAGCTGCACCCGCGGCCCGAACTGGGCGTACGCCCCGATCGTGATCGGGGCCATGTCCAGCAGCACGGCGCCGAAGTTCACGAACGAGTGGGCGCCGACGCTGACGCGCGAGCCGTGGTCCACGTACAGCGGCGGGCGGATCTCCACGTCCTCGCCCACCTCGCCGAGCAGCGCCTCCAGCGCGGCGCGGCGGGCCCTCGGATCGTCGGCCGGGGTCGCGTTGAAGCGCGCGGCCAGGCACTCGGCGCGGATCAGGTCGGCGGCGATCGCCGGATTGTCCGCCCGGTACGGTTCGCCGGCGGGGACGAGCTGCTGGTCGCTGGCCATGGAGTCCTTCGCTGGTCCGGGGGCGGGACGGGGC
>NZ_VJYK02000461.1 GCF_007097205.2 Streptomyces alkaliterrae | reverse complement strand
GGCGGGGCGACGGGGTCGACTGCGGAGCCGGGCTGGTCGCCTCGGCCCAGAGGTGCAGCAGGCGTATGTACTCCGCCGCCCGCCGCTCATCGGCTGGTTGGTCCATGAGCCGTCGGATGCGGGCGTTGACGTCGTGCACGCGGGGACGCGTCGGCTCGGCCGGTCGTCGGGATGTGCGCATACCCCCACAGTACGCACACCCACTGACACGACGACATCCGTTTCGCACTGCCGCGGAAGCCGACCGGCCCGACAGACCCGTCAGGCGCCGGTGGCGCCGTCGAGGCGTTCGCGCAGCAGGTCCGCGTGACCGTTGTGCCGGGCGTACTCCTCGACCATGTGGACGAGGATCCAACGCAGCGAGACCCGCGCGTCCCCGATCACGGCCGCCTCGTGGCCGGGTAGACGGCCGTGGTCGTCGAGCGAGGCGTCGGCGATCAGCTCCCTGCTCCTGGCAACTTCCTGCCGCCAGACCCGCAACGCCTCACCAAGCCCCCGGTCCGGGCTCAGCGCGAAGCCGTCCTCACCGGCGTCGTCGAACACCGCAGGCACGTCGAGTCGGGCGAACACCCTTTGGAACCAGTTCCGTTCGACCTCGGCGAGGTGCTGCACAAGACCGAGCGGGGTCATCAAGGAAGGCTCCGCGGCGGCCGTCCGCGCGCGACGGTCCTCAAGGCCGGAGCACTTCAGCTCGAGCGTCGCGCGGTGGAAGTCCAACCACCCCTCCAGGGTGGCGCGTTCCCCGGCGAGCATCGGTGGGACGGGGCGTCCGTCAGGCATGGTGGTCATGTGGCCCATGCTGACACGCCCCGCTGACAACGCCCGGGCTGACTTTGCGACGGCACCGGCGCGGCCACTACGGGCCTCGTTCCATGGGAACGCTGTGATCGCCCCGCGCCCGGCCGCGTAGAGCCCCGATCCGCCGCCGTGGCACCTCTCCGCGGCCCGTGACGAGCACGCCGACCGGCTGCTGTCGCTCGGGCTGTTCGAACCGGACGCCCTGCGGGCGCGGATCGGCGAGCTGTCCTACGGCCGGCGTCGACGCGTCGAGCTGGCACGCCTGGTGAGCGAACCAGTCGACCGGCTACTGCTCGACGAGCCCACCAACCACCTCTCGCCCGCGCTGGTGGAGGAACTGGAGGCGGCGCTGGCCGACTACCCCGGCGCGGTCGTACTCGTCACCCACGACCGCCGCACCCGCGCCCGCTTCACCGGCGCCCGCCTCCAAATCTCCGAAGGGCACGTCCTCGCGCCCGACCACGCGAGCCCCGCCGCCACGGTCGCCGGCTGAGGACGACGGTCGCCCGGGCACGCGCGAGGGGCGCCCACCCCACGGATTGGTGGGCGCCCCTCGGCGCGTTGTGCGCGTACGCCTGTCAGCGTACGCGGCGCGGACTTCAGCCGGCCTTCGCCTTCGGCTTGTCCTTCGCCTTCTCGGCGGCGGGGGCCACCGGGGCCGGGCGCGCGGCCTCGTAGAACTCCTCGCGCGGGTTCTCCATCGCGCCGAGGGAGACGACCTCGCGCTTGAGGAACATGCCGAGCGTCCAGTCGGCGAAGACCCGGATCTTGCGGTTCCAGGTCGGCACGGCCATGCCGTGGTAGCCACGGTGCATGTACCAGGCGAGACGGCCCTTGAGCTTGATCTTCATCTTGCCCATGACGATCATCGCGACGCCCTTGTGCAGCCCGAGACCGGCGACAGCGCCCTTGTTGGCGTGCTTGTAGTCGGCCTGCGGGAAGCCGCGCAGCGCGGAGATCACGTTGTCGCCGAGCACCTTGGACTGGCGGAGCGCGTGCTGGGCGTTCGGCGGGCACCAGGCGTTCTCGTTGCCGGCGGCGCGACCGACGAGGTCGGGCACCTGGGCGTTGTCGCCGGCGGCCCAGATGTAGTCCGTGCCCTTGACCTGGAGCGTGGGGTCGACGTCCACGTGACCGCGGGGGCCGAGCGGCAGACCGTAGCGGGAGAGCACCGGGTTGGGCTTGACGCCGGCGGTCCACACGATCGTGTTGGAGTCCACCTCGAGGCCGTTCTTGAGCACCACGTGGCCGTCGACGCAGGAGTCCATGGAGGTCTCCAGGTAGACCTCGATACCGCGCTTCTGGAGGTGCTCGAGACCCCACTTGCCGAGCTGCGGGCCGACCTCGGGAAGGATCTTGTCGGCCGCGTCGACGAGGACGAACCGCATGTCGTCACGGCTGACGTTCGGGTAGTACTTGGCCGCGTCGCGGGCCAGGTCCTCGACCTCGCCGATAGTCTCGGCACCCGCGAAGCCACCACCGACGAAGACGAAGGTCAGCGCCCGACGACGGGCCTCCTCGTCCTTCGTGGAGTCGGCCTTGTCCAGCTGCTCGAGGACGTGGTTGCGCAGACCGATGGCCTCCTCGACACCCTTCATGCCGATGCCCTGCTCGGCGAGACCGGGAATCGGGAAGGTGCGGGAGACGGCGCCGAGCGCGACGACGAGGTAGTCGAACGGCAGCTCGTAGGCGTCGCCGACCAGCGGGGTGATCGTCGCGACCTTGCGGTCCTGGTCGATCGTGGTGACCCGGCCGGTCAGCACCTCGGCCTTCGGCAGCACCCGCCGCAGCGGGACCACGACGTGGCGCGGGGAGATGGAGCCAGCGGCCGCCTCGGGGAGGAAGGGCTGGTACGTCATGTACGAGCGCGGGTCGACGACGGTCACGGTCGCCTCGCCGTAACGCATCTTCTTGAGGATGCGGCGAGCTGCGTACAGACCGACGTACCCGCCACCTACTACGAGGATTCGAGGACGCTCCGTGGTGCTCATGCCTCGAGTATCCCCCCTCCCCCAGAGGGGTGCTCGTGAGCCCCTTCACAAGGAAGTCGAACGGCAGCTCGTAGGCGTCGCCGACCAGCGGGGTGATCGTCGCGACCTTGCGGTCCTGGTCGATCGTGGTGACCCGGCCGGTCAGCACCTCGGCCTTCGGCAGCACCCGCCGCAGCG
>NZ_VJYK02000460.1 GCF_007097205.2 Streptomyces alkaliterrae | reverse complement strand
CCCATCACCCGACCAACCCGCACCGCCGCTGGACCGGCCCCCACCCGGACCACTGACCGCCCACAGCCCCGCGGCGACGTCGGCACTCGCCGCCGCGTTGCGGTGGCACCGCCCCCTGATGCTGTTCTCGGCCGCCATGCTGCTGATGGCGGCGCTCTCAGCCCTGGGGCTGTTGATCGACGACCGCGTGGTCGTCGGAGACCCGGTCTGGCTGAAGCCCTTCAAGTTCTCGGTCTCGTTCGCGCTTTACGGCGTGACCCTCGCCTGGATGCTGTCCTTGCGAACATCGCACCCACCCTCCACCCGTCTCCCGGGCGGCATCAGTCGCCGACTCACCGCACTCGGCGGCGCCGCCGGCACGGCGATCGTCATCGCGGGCTCAGTCGAGATGGCCATCATCGTGAGCGCCGCGGCCCTCGGGCGACGCAGCCACTTCAACGTGGCGACCGACCTCGAACGGCTGCTGTTCGCGCTGATGGGGCTCACGATCATCGTGCTCTGGGTCGCGACGCTCGTCATCGCCCTCCTACTCCTCCGCGAGCGACTCCGCGAACCCGCGGAGGCATGGGCGCTGCGACTCGGGGCGCTGACAGCCCTTGTCGGACTGGCCCTCGGCGGGCTGATGCTGACACCCACGCCGGAGCAGGCCTCCGGTGAGATATCCGGTGTCCTCGGCGCGCACAGCGTCGGCGTCCCCGACGGCGGCCCAGGCATGCCCCTGACCGGCTGGAGCACCGTCGGAGGCGACCTGCGCATCCCACACTTCGTCGGCATGCACGCGCTCCAGCTCCTCCCCCTTCTCGTACCCTGCCTCCGCCTCGCCGCTCGCCGTCTCCCCCGCCTCCGGGACACCGGCGTCCGACTGCGCCTGACCCTCGTGGCCGCCGGCGGCTACAGCTGCGTCGTGCTACTGGTCACCTGGCAGGCGCTCCGCGGTCAGCCCCTCGTCCGCCCCGACACCCTGACGCTGACCGCGTGGACGGCCCTGGCCGTCGCGACGCTCGCCGCCACCGCGCTCGCCCTGCGTCCGACACCCCGCAGCCGAACGACGACGCCGGAGGCCGTACGGTGACCGACACGCTCTTCAGCCTCGCGTTCGTTCTGGCCGCGCCCACCTGGGCTCTGTTGATCTTCGCGCCCGGATGGCGCTGGACGGACCGAGTGGCCGCCTCGGTACTCCCCATCGTCCCGATCGTGCTTGTGTACATGGCTCTCGCGCTGCCCGCCTTCCCCGAACTGTGGGAAGCGGTGCGCCGACCGGACCTGGCGGCCTTTCAGGGATTCACCGCCCTCGACGGCGGCGCCGCCGCGATCTGGGCTCAGGTGATCGCCTGGGACCTGTTCATCGGGCAGTGGATGTACCGCGAGGGCCGCCGCCTCCGCATACACCCGCTCCTCATGGGCCCGGTGCTCCTGCTCAGCATCCTGCTCTCACCGATCGGCGTGCTGCTGTTCCTCGCGATACGCGCGCTCGCGCAGGTCCACTCCGACCGCCAAGGCTGCAGGCCCCTGCCCCATTTGATCAGGCGTCCCGAACCTGACCCTCACGCTCCACCACCGGCGGAAGCACACTCCACGGGAAGTTGATCCACTCATCCGTGTGCTTCCACACGTACTCGCACTTCACCAGGGACTGCGGCTTCTCGTAGATCACCGCGCTGCGCACGTCCGCGACGTGCCCCTCGCAGAAGTCGTGGATCAGCTTCAGCGTCTTGCCGGTGTCCGCGACGTCGTCGGCGATGAGCACCCGCTTCTTCGAGAAGTCCACGACGTTCGGCACCGGCGCGAGCATCACCGGCATCGGCAGCGTGGTACCCACACCCGTGTAGAACTCCACATTCACCAGGTGCAGGTTCTTGCAGTCCAGCGCGTACGCCAGACCACCCGCGACAAATACCCCGCCCCGCGCTACCGAAAGGATGATGTCCGGCTCAAAACCGTCGTCGGCGATCGTCTGCGCCAACTCCCGCACCGCCGTACCGAACGCCTCGTACGTCAGGTTCTCCCGTACCTCGCTCACTCCGCTGTCCTCACACCCTCGTCCGGTGGAAGTTCAGGAACGAGCGGGACGGCGTCGGCCCCCGCTGCCCCTGGTATCGCGAGCCGTACTTCTCCGACCCATAAGGGTGTTCAGCGGGCGAGGTCAGCCGGAACATGCACAGCTGGCCGATCTTCATACCGGGCCACAGCTTGATCGGCAGCGTCGCCACGTTGCTCAGCTCCAGCGTCACGTGACCGGAGAAGCCGGGGTCGATGAAGCCGGCAGTGGAGTGCGTGAGGAGACCGAGCCGGCCCAGCGAGCTCTTCCCCTCCAGCCGCGACGCGATGTCGTCCGGCAGGGACACCACCTCGTACGTCGACGCCAGCACGAACTCGCCCGGGTGCAGGATGAACGGCTCGTCCCCCTGCGGCTCGATCAGCCGCGTCAGGTCCGGCTGTTCGACCGCCGGGTCGATGTGCGGGTAACGGTGGTTCTCGAAGACCCGGAAGTAGCGGTCGAGGCGTACGTCGATGCTGGAGGGTTGCACCATCGCCGGGTCGTACGGGTCGATCCGCACCCGTCCAGCGTCGATCTCGGCACGGATGTCCTTGTCTGAGAGAAGCACGGGACGAGCGTACGCGCACACGAAGGGCCCGGCTCACCCGGCCGGGCCCTTCACGCACTCATTCACACCGGCGGGTCGGCGCGCCGAACCTCACGCACCACCCGCCACGGGGCTCAGGCCCCCTTCACTCCCCTGCGCACCGGCACGGCATGACGCAGTCGAGCACAGCGGGGACAGCGAAGCAGTCGTCCAGGCCCGATCCGCTCACTGCCGAGCTGCTGCATCGGGAACGTGGAGGTGCTGAACTCGTGGCCTTCGGCACAGCGGACGACGGTGGCTTCCATCGATTCCCTTCCCCAGGTACATCAACGACAAAAGCCACCATAGGGGAGGAGTCCGACAGTCGACCGCGCGGCACTCCGCACCCACGGTACGCCCCCAACCC
>NZ_VJYK02000046.1 GCF_007097205.2 Streptomyces alkaliterrae | reverse complement strand
ACCCGCCACCCCGCCGCTCTTCACGAAAGGTCGAGGAACCATGACCACTCCCCCCGAGGCCCACGGCGACGAGCGCGGCGCCCTGCTCGCCGCTCTGGCCAGCCAGCGCGCCGCCTTCCGTCAAGCGGTGGAAGGTATAAGCGAGGAACAGGCCCGCAGCACACCGAGCGCCAGCGAACTCTCCCTCGCGGGCCTCATCAAGCACGTCACCTCCGGCGAAGCCGGTTGGATCGACTCGATGCGCAGCGGTAGAACGCCCGGCGCCGACGACGAGGCGGCCGTCAAGGAGTGGGAGCAGAGCTTCCACCCCACCGACGAGGAGACGGTCGCCGTCCTGCTCGAGCGCTACGACCGGGTCGGAGCGGAGACCGAGAAGGCGGTCCGCGAGGTGCCGTCGCTGGACGACACGTTCGTGCTCGCGGACGCCCCCTGGCAGCAGGGCGGCCCACGCTCCTGGCGCTGGGGTCTGCTGCACCTCATCGAGGAGGCCGCGCGCCACGCCGGCCACGCCGACGTCATCCGCGAAACGATCGACGGCCACAAGGCCATGGGCTGACGTCCACCGGGCCCGGCGGGGCCACGTCCGACACCGCGGGGCCGCGTCCTACACCGGCGGGGCCGCGTCCGACACGGCGTGGCCCCGCAGGGCCTACGGCACCAGAGCGGTCAGGTCGACGTCGAGCGGAAAGGGGACGGCGACCTTCAGTCGGCCGCGGTGGATACCGGTCGGCACGTACGTGCCGGTCATCGCGTCGAGCTCGTACGTGTGGACTTCCGGCCCGGCTGTCTCGTCCTCCACTCGCCAGAAGTGGGGGAGCCGCGCCTGCGCGACTTGAAGGGCTTCAGGGACCGGTTCCGGACGGCTCTTCCTGTCGAGCCGCACGGTCATCTCCCGCTCGACCTCGAACCCGTCGGGAGCCGCCTGCCGCAGGGCGAAGGTCAGGTTCTCCAACAGCCGCGAGCGCCACGACGGCTGCGGCGTGAGCCTGAAGAGCAGCGCGCCTTCGACGAGTTCGGTGTGCCGTGGCGCCTCGGGTAGTTGGTCGAGGTCGTCGGGCTCCCAGCCGCTCGGGCGGGGTGGGGTCATCCATGCGGGGAGTTCGAAGGTCGCCAAGTGCTCCAGGCGACGCGCGGGCCCGAGCCCCGGATGGGGGCTCGGGCCCGGTCACGTGGAAGTCGCGTTCAGAAGGGGAACGTGCTGCGGCCGTGTTGGACGGCGATCCAGCGGGTGGTGGTGAAGGCCTGGACGAAGTGGTCACCGTTGAGGCGGCCGACTCCGGAGTGCTTCTCGCCGCCGAACGGCACGATGGGCTCGTCGGCGACGGTGCCGTCGTTGACGTGCATCATGCCCGTCTCGACTCGTCGCGCGAACGCGACGCCGCGTTCGACGTCGCCGGTGTGGACGGCGCCGCTCAGCCCGTACGGGCTGTCGTTGGCGATGCGCAGCGCCTCGTCCTCCCCGTCGAACGGGATGAGCAGCGCGACCGGCCCGAAGACCTCCTCGTTGCGGACCGCGCAGCCTTCCGGCAGGTCGGTGAGGATGCTGGGGTGGACGACGTTGCCGTCGACACGGCCGTGCAGCAACGCGGTCGCGCCGTCGGCGAGCGCCTGGTCGACGGCGGCGGAGACCCGCTCGGCCTGGCTGGAGTTGATCAGCGGGCCGATGAGCGTCGACGGGTCGGCGGGGTCGCCGACGGGCAGCTTCCGCACCTTGTCGACGAACTTCTCGGTGAACTCGTCGGCGATCGAGCGGTCGACCAGGATGCGGTTGGCGGCCATGCAGACCTGTCCCTGGTGCACAAAGCGGCTGAAGACGGCGGCGTCGACGGCGTAGTCGACGTCCGCGTCGTCGAGCACGATGAGGGCGCTGTTGCCGCCGAGTTCGAGGACGACGTGCTTGAACTCGCGGGCGGCGACGGTCGCCACGTGGCGGCCGACCTTGTCGGAGCCGGTGAAGGAGATCGCCTTGGGCACGGGGTGCTCGATGAGCGCGTCACCGATCTCCGCGATGTCGGTGACGACGACGTTCAGCAGGCCGGGCGGCAGGCCCGCGTCGGCGAGGATGCGCGCGACGAGGCCGCCGCCGCAGATCGGCGTGTCCTGGTGCGGCTTGAGCACCACGCCGTTGCCCAGCGCCAGTGCCGGCGCGACGGACTTCAGCGACAGCAGGAACGGGAAGTTGAACGGCGAGATCACTCCGACGACACCGACCGGCACCCGGTAGACGCGGTTCTCCTTGCCCTCGACCGGCGACGGCAGGATGCGCCCCTCGGGGGCCAGCGCGAGGTGCATGGCCTCCCGCAGGAACTCCTTGGCGAGGTGCAGTTCGAAGGCCGCCTTCAGGCGCGTGCCGCCGAGCTCCGCGATGATCGCCTCGGTGATCTCCTGCTCGCGTTCCTCGACGAGCCGCACGGCGCGCTCGAAGACGAGGCGGCGCGTGTAGGGGTTGGTGGCGGCCCACTCGCGCTGGGCCCGCTCCGCCGCCCGGTACGCCTCGTCGACCTCGTCGCGGGTGGCGACGGTGATCGAGCACAGCTTCTCACCGTTGTACGGGTTGATGTCGATGATGTCCCAGGAGCCGCTTCCGGGGCGCCATTCACCGTCTATGTACTGCGAGGCCAGTTCCGTGAAGGGGTGCATGCCGTTCCTTCGGTGAGTGGGAGGTGATCAGCGGAGTGATGGCACGTCATCTTACGTGTGGACGCGCGCAGTTGACCGTTCCCGCCCGGTTCTCGTCCGTCTCCGACAAGGCACGCGCCGACGGCCGGTCCGGGCACGGCGGCCGTCAGTACTGCTGGCGGATCTTGTGCAGGTAGGTGCGGGTCTCCTCGGGCGAGAGGCTGTTCTCCGTCAGTCGGCGCATGACGCCCTCGTACTGGTTGACCTCCTCCGCCTTGTCCAGGTAGAGCGAGCCGGTCAGCTGCTCGAGGTAGACGACGTCGGAGATCTCCGGTTCGGGGAAGCGCAGGACGGTGAACGCGCCGCTCTCGGCGGGGTGTCCGCCGAGTTCGAAGGTGGTCACCTGGAGGTTGATGTTGGGCAGTTCGGACAGTTCGGCGAGGTGTTCCAGCTGGGCGTCCATGATGGCGTGGCTGCCGAACGGGCGGCGCAGCGTGGCCTCGTCGAGCACGCACGTGAGGGTGGCCGGGTTCTCCTTGAAGAGCAGCTTCTGCCGCTCCAGGCGCAGCGCGACGCGGCGGTCCACCTCGTCCTCGGGCACCTGCTCGCGGTGGCCGCTGGAGACGACGGCGTGCGCGTACGCCTCGGTCTGGAGCAGGCCGTGCACGAACTGCACCTCGTACGTGTCGATGCCGCAGGCGGCGCCCTCCAGGCCGACGTACGTCTGGAACCAGCTGGGCAGCACGTCGCTGTAGCTGTGCCACCAGCCGGCGATGCTGGACTCGCGGGCGAGGTTCAGCAGCGGCTCCCGCTCGGAGTCCTCGGTGACGCCGTACAGCGTCAACAGGTCGGCCACGTCACGCGCCTTGAAACTCACCCGCCCCAGCTCCATCCGGCTGATCTTGGACTCGGAGGCGCGGATCGCGTAGCCCGCCGCCTCCCTGGTGACGCCCTGGCCCTCCCGGAGCCTGCGTAGCTGGGAGCCGAGCAGGATGCGGCGCACCATCGAACCACCCGCCCCGCCTGTCCCACTTGACCCGCTTGATCCGATCACTCCGCCTGTCACCGGATTTGCTCCTATACAGATAAGACGCCCACCCTCATTCGACCAGCAGTCTGCCATCTTTGGGCTCCGTTGAGTGCCCGCGCGGTTACACACGATCGAAAAATCTGCGTGCACGTGCATCTGCCCTTGCATCCGCAGACGGCATTGGCAACCATGGAGACAGTCCAAGTGCACTTTGTGCACGCCCATTTGGGCTTCCCGAGACCATCGGGACTGCGCCGCCACGGGACCTGCCCGGTCTCGACAGCCGTCACGCCAGGGGGAGCTTCATCATGGTGACCGAAGGACTGACCGTGCTGGAGCCCTTATGGCAGGGCCTCCCGCCGGCCGACCCCGACAGCCTCTCCGGTTCCGCCACCTGCGCACTCCCCCCGCACTACGAAGCGGTCCGGACCGCACGGGAGTTCACCCAGGTGACTCTCAACGCCTGGCAGCTCGGCGGCCGTTGCGACGACGTGACACTCGTCGTCTCCGAACTCGTCACCAACGCGCTCCGGCACGGCCTGCCGACGGCCGGACCCGGCGGCGCGTTCGACCCGCCGGTGCGGCTGCACCTGATGCGCTGGGCGTCCCGGCTGGTCTGCGCGGTCCGCGACCCCAGCGGACACGCGCCGGTCTCCGACGAGGACGCCGACGGACTGCCGACCACCACGGCCGGCTTCGCCGACGACGACGCGGAATCCGGGCGCGGACTCTTCCTGGTCGAGGCCTTCAGCGACAGCTGGGGCTGGGAGGCGGTCGACGGACCACCGGGCGGGATGACCGCGGGCAAGGTCGTCTGGGCCCTGTTCCGCCTACCGCCCACCGAAGCCCGCGCGTGAGGCGCGGCCCGCACGTCACGCACGGCGGGCCGCCCCCACACCCGGCGGGACGGGTCCACCCCGCTCCCCCGGGCACGGGCGCCGCGCGCTCGGCGGACGCCACGGCCCCACGTCCGCCGGGCCCGGTGGCTACGCGCGAAGAAGCCACCGCGCAAGGGCGGCGGCGATCCACGGCGGCACCACGGCCGCACACCGAACCACAGCGGGCGCGCACAGCACCACAGCGGCCGCACACAGACAGGCGGCGGGGGTCCCACGGGCCGGGTCACGGGGGTGTCCGGCACCGGGGGATCCCCGCCGTCACGCGCGGTTCCTCGGCTCACGGGAGGACAGGCGGCGCCGACCGGTCGGAGTCAGTGCTCCTCGCGGCTCCTCGCGGCTCCTCGCGCTCGGCCGCCGGTACGGCCGGTCGTCCACTCGGGCGCCCCGTCACACGGCCGAGTGGACGACCGACACCGTCAGTCCGCCACCAGGTGGTCGAACTCGCCGTCCTTCACACCCAACAGCAGCGCCTCGACCTCCGCCGGGGTGTACACGAGCGCGGGGCCGTCCGGGAAGCGCGAGTTGCGCACCGCGACGTCACCCGTCGGCAGCTTCGCGAACTCCACGCAGGTCCCCTGGGAATTGCTGTGTCTGCTCTTCTGCCATCTGACCCCGTGAAGGTCCTTGGACGCCATGCCGTTCTGTATGTGCATTGGCCTCTCCCAGGTAGTTCAGGACCCAACTTCCTGGGATCATAGCCGCGTTCACGTGCTGATGCATGTGCCGATGCACGTGCACGACAGCGTGTCGCGGCTTCATCACCCCCGGTCAGAGCCCCCGTCGAACGCACCGGCCAGCGACGACTCGTGCCGTTCGGTCGCATCCGATGCCGTTTACACACGAATAGACGTGCGGGACGCCCGCCGGGTTCACCACGTGGCGCGCGGCACAAACGCCGCAGGCCCGGCCACCGACGATTCGTCGGTGGCCGGGCCCGGAAGCGCGCGCCTCAGCGCGCGACGTGCTCAACGCGGAGACGCGCTCAACGCACGGGACGCGCTCAACGCACGGGACGCGCTCAACGCACGGGACCGTACGGCAGCAACGCCATCTCCCGCGCGTTCTTGATCGCCCGCGCCAGCAACCGCTGCTGCTGCGCGCTCACCCGCGTCACCCGGCGGCTGCGGATCTTCCCCCGATCGGAGATGAACTTCCGCAGCAGGTCGGTGTCCTTGTAGTCGATGTACGTGATACCGGCCGCGTCCAGCGGGTTCGGCCGGGGCCGCGCGGGCTTCCCCGCGTTCTGACGACGTGCCACGACAGCTGTTCCTTTCGATAGATGAGAAATCCCCCCCCGGGGGGCGGCCGGCGCCGACCGCGCCCGGCCGTCCCGGGGAGGCGGGAACGGCCAGGCGAGGGAGGGACCACCGCCCCGGCGCTCCCAACGCACTGGGAGCACCGCGGGCGGTGATCGTCCAAGGGCGGCACCGCCGGTCGGCCACCCCTGGACGCTTCTGGACGCCCCGGACCCACCCGGGGCATCAGGACAACCGGCCGCCCCAACACGGCCGGTGGCGCCCGCGCCCGTCACGACACGAGCGTCCGCCCCGCACGCCGAACCGGGCCACCCGAAGGCGGCGCTCAGGAGGCGACGCGCCCTCAGGAGGCGACGGGGTCCAGCAGCGCGTCGAAGGCCGGGGACAGGCCCTTCCACACCGAGTGCCCGGCGGCGTACTCGGCGTCCGTCAGCAGACAGGAATCGAGCAGCGCGACGAGGTTGTCCCGGTCGAGATCCGGTGACGTGAAGACGAGGTGCTGGACGCGGTCACCGTGCTCGGGGTCCCAGTCGAGCGCGGCGGCCGCACGCCGCACGGCCGGCGTCATGTCCCAGGCCGCGTCCGGCAGCGCGGCCAGCCACGGCCCGACGCCCTCCACACACAGCGCACCGCCCGCGCAGTCCCAGGCGAGCAGCGTGTCCGGCCGGTCCGCAAGCCAGAAGCGCCCCCGACTCCGCGCAGCCGCACAGCACAGCTCCTCCAGCGCCGCGTACAACCGCCCCGGGTGGAACGGACGGCGCCGCTTCCACACCAGCGTGGTCACACCGTCGGCGTCGGCCTCCTGCGGCAGCAGCGCGCACGCCGGGTGCTGCCGGTCCGCCGCCTGCGCGACGGAGAAGCCCCCGGTCAGCGCCGCCGCGAAGTCCTCGGCCTCGACCGGCACCTGCCGGGCCGTCGGATGCAGCTGCGTCAACAGCTCACGGTCGGTGTCATCAGCCGCCTCCTCGCCCTCCGCGAGCGCGAGCACCGTCGGGTACTCCAGCTGCCGGGCGAAGGTGTCGGCGACGGTCCGCTGGTCGGTCGTCGCGGCGGCCAGCCCGGCCTCCGCGAGATCGTCCCCGTTGCCCAGGTACGGCAGCACCAGCGCCGGATCGACCGCCGTCACGACGCCCGCCAGCCGCAGCGCGTCCCCGCTGTGCGCGTGGACGACCTCGGCCATCGCCTTCGGCTCCACCGAGTCCCACAGCTCGACGACGGCCAGCCGACACGTCCCGCCCGCCGCGAGCCGCAGCAGCTCAGGAATCAGGTCCTCACGCAGCGCGCAGCACGCACAGTTGTTGACCAGCGGCGTCTCACCCGTGTCCAGCACCCCGCCGGCCTCCCGCACCACCCGGCGCACCGGCGCACCGGGCGTGCTCGCCGACTCCGACAGGTCGTGGTGCAGCACCACACTGCCCGGCACGGTCGTCAGCAGCCGGTCAACGGCCGCCCGGCGGGCGTCCGAGTGCAGCCCGCCGACGATCACGACGGGCAGCGGCGGCGCTGAGGCGTACGCACCCATCAGCGGGCCTCACGACGGGCGTAACGGCGCTCGAACCGCTCGACACGGCCGGCGGTGTCCAGCACCTTCGCCTTGCCGGTGTAGAAGGGGTGGCTCGCGGAGGAGATCTCGACGTCGATGACGGGGTAGGTGTTGCCGTCCTCCCACTCCACGGTGCGCTCGCTGGTGGCGGTCGACCGGGTGAGGAAGGCGAAGCCGGCGGCGTTGTCACGGAAGACGACGGGCCGGTACGGCGGGTGGATTCCGGGCTTCATAGGGGCACTCCTGGTTGCTCTCGGCGCGTACGCGCCCGACGCGCGGCGCGCCGCCGCGACGGGCTGACCGGCCGGTCAGCGCTGTTCGCGGAAGACGACGTGCCGGCGGGCCAGCGGGTCGTACTTCCGCAGCTCCATCCGGTCGGGGTTGTTACGGCGGTTCTTGCGCGTGACGTAGGTGTATCCGGTGCCGGCCGTCGACCGGAGTCGGACGACCGGGCGCAGGTCGTTGCGTGGCATGCGGGTACTATACACAAACGAAAATCATTTCCATCTAGCTGGAGGAGCAACCCCGTGTCCGCCCACTGCCAACTCACCGGACGTGCACCGACGTTCGGCAAGCAGATCTCCCACTCCCACCGCCGAAGCTCACGCCGCTTCAACCCCAACATCCAGCGCAAGCGCTACTGGCTGCCCAGCGAGGGCCGCTTCGTCCGCCTCACGCTCAGCACCAAGGGCATGAAGACGGTGGACACGATCGGCATCGAGCAGGCGGTCGCCCGCATCCGCGCCCGAGGGGAGAAGGTCTGATGGCAAAGAAGAGCAAGATCGCGCGCAACGAGAAGCGCCGCGAGATCGTGGCCCGCTACGCCGCCCGCCGCGCCGAGCTGAAGGAGATCATCCGCAACCCGGCCACCAGCGACGACGACCGCATCGCCGCCCAGCGCGAACTCTCCCGCCAGCCCCGCGACGCCAGCGCCACCCGCGTCCGCAACCGCGACAGCGTCGACGGCCGCCCCCGAGGCCACCTCCGCGCCTTCGGCCTCTCCCGCATCAACCTCCGCCAGATGGCCCACGCCGGCCACCTCCCCGGCGTCACCAAATCCAGCTGGTAACCGCCGCCCACCCGTCCGGGGCTGCCACCGCCCCACGCCCCGGACGGGCACCGCCTCCCAGGCACACAGCAGAATGAAGCCGTGGCAACCACCCGGCGCGAGACGCTCGAAGACCTCATCCACTGGCGCCGCGACCTCCCAGAGCTCCGCGCCGCCCTCCGCCGTCACACTGGCCCGGCCACGGTCACCTTCACCCGCTCGCACGCGGCCGCCGCGCTCGAGAGGACCATCGCCGGCCTGGCCATCCCCTCGCAGCTCGCCGCCTGGACCCAAGCCGTGCACTTCGAGGAAGACGTCGACATCAACGACAACGACCTCGACCTGCTCACCCAGTTCCTGCTCGAACTATCCACCCCCGAGCTCTTCACCCCGGTTACCCTCGCCACCTGCCAACACTGGCTTGTCCGCCTGCGGTCCACCTTGGACGGGTGACCTGACACTGACGGGGCCACGGCCGAAGCCAGGCGTCTATGCAGCCGCACGCGGATCTGACCGACACCGCCTCGCTGTCGCTTTCAGGTGGCCAACCTACGCAAGCCAATCAAACGGCACAACGCATCGGTCTTCATGTCCAGATATCTGGACATGAAGACCGATGCCACGATCTCAGTCAACCGCTATTGATCAGAATCCCCATCGGCATGAACCGAAACTCGGCGAAACGTGAGGTTCTTGTCATGCATATCCGGGTTCGTTAGGTGAAGATAAAGCTCCCCAGACTTCCGATAGTAGTAGAATACCCGCTCCATGCTACCCCGGGAGTCACAGAACCCCTTCGGGAATTCGAGAAGGATTACCTCCGCACCAGTCCGATCCTGTCCCACTTCCCACTCGCCGACCTTGTTGGCCATGCCGGAGCCCGCAGAGGCGAGCACTTCCTTGCATCTGACGTTGCCGAGTTCGACCTCACCCGACGCATGAAACTCCACGGTTCTCTCACCTCCCCCACGCCAGAGGCCAACTACCTCGCTGACTTCAGGCCTATCCTCTTTGTCTTCCAGAAGCCCACAGGCCACGAGGGAGGGAAGCCCTAGGACGCATACCAGCAACAGCACTGACATGCGACGCCTACTACCGGAGTGACATCCGGTCGCTCCACCAAATATTGAGTTCAACATCCGCTTGACTTCCCTTTATGAAGTGCTGCAGCGCCAGCGATGCTTCGTTCAGATATTTGATCTTAGCCCCGTAGGGAAACTGCTTGTGGGGATGTCGGCCCGTTGTCGTGGTCTGGATGGCGGTGTTGTCACCAGCCTTGGCCGGCGGGGGCTCCTGGACGATGGTCGTCGGGAAGCCGGTCGCCGGGCTGTAGGTGGTGGTGCTGGTGCGGCCGTCCGTGCGGGCGGGGCGGACGACGCCCCCGGTGCTACTCGCGGTGACGTTCGCGGTCAGGTCGGTCGCGTTAAGCGGACGGCCGTAGGAGGCGTAGGCGATGCGGGGACTCCAGGTAGGAGGCCGTGGTGCCGTTGTGCGACTTGAGGGTCGCGACCGCCGTGACGTCACTCTTGGTCGGCGGAGCGTCGCAGTCGTAGGCGGTGCGGATGTCGGAGACGACGTCCTTCGCGCGGTTCGGGCTGTTGGCGCAGACCGTGCACACCGTCTCCTCACGCGAGACCGCGTTAAGGAGGTTCAGGTCGGTGTCGGCGGTGTACGTCGTGCGGGTGCACTGGTTGTCAGCGGCAGTGCTGGTGTCGCCTCGGTCGTCGACCTGGACGACACGGCCCCCGACCTGACCTCAGCACGAGAGTGTGAACACCGAGTTCTGCGCCACTGGTGACACCTGACTGATTACAGTACTGTGCACGGGCTCACCAGGAAAGCAGAAAGCTCATTCTTTCTCCATGAGATAGAGATTCTGATGATCCGGGTCTCCCACCAAGAAAAAGAGCTGCGGTTCCCCTTCACCAGTCACTCCGAATGCCCACTCAATTACCCCATAGGGCTCTTCCCGATTACAGTCCTGCAACGCCTCCATCTTGCCACAATCACGCCATTCGAATCTTTCAGTCTTTATCTTCACTTCTACCACCGGACCAGTCCCAACATTCCTCTTAACTCTGTACTCTCCTTTGCCATAGTAGGTCCAGCTACCTCCGCCCGAAACTCGCCATCCCTCAGCATGGAAAGAGTTCTGGCCATCAAGTTTTCGCACCCTCGCTTCACCGGAAGGAAGAAGCTCCGGTACGCTGCCTCGCCATCCACGCCACACACCCTCCGCGTCACTCCGCGAAAATTCCTGATCACGGGCGGCGTCCTCATAGCGATAAGGCTCACACGCCACCAGCGGAGCCACACTCGCGAAAATGACGAGGCATACGAGCTGCCTAAGAATGCGCTTCAAAGATGAACTCCACTCAATTTTAGACATGCGATCTTCTCCTCCGTTGCCGTCGAGGAGAGGAAGTTTGCGCATCAAACGCACTGAAATCACGGGAGCGCAGATGTAAAGCCTCGGGCCTTCGGTACGTCTATCCACGCAGAACGCGATCAGCCGAACATTTGTGAGTCGGAGAGACTCAGTCTGCCATCCGCTCCAGGATCAGATCAATCTCGGATTCGATCTCTTGGCCAGCAGTAAGGTGGACATGCATCCCATTGGTTACCCCCTCCTGCACAAGCGTAAGAAGGTGTCGCGCCAATGAAGTGAGCCCCGCACGGTTGGCCTTAATGAGTACTTCCGATCGAGTCGCAGAGACCGCAATCTCAAATCCCTCATCTCAGAAGAAGCGCAGCCCTTCATCAGGCCGGTAATCGGGGGTGACAATCACTTGTTCCATCGAGTCCTCCTAACTTAATGAACCTCCTGCATGCTGAGTAGTCGCAGGTCAGTAGTGCGCTTGACTCAACGAGCTCGTGAGGGACATCGAGCATGGAAGGATACGGAATAAACAGGGCACCCCTTCCGGTCGCTGGCGTGATGAGTGGAATCACCACGCCAACGACGAGTGGCCCGCCTCGTCACCACCAGCGCCGACCAGGCCATTTCGCCCCTGCGAGACAGGATGAAGGAGGTTCGCTTTCACATGAAATGCGAACGCTGACCCACCCAATCGAGATGGGCCAGCGTTCACGGCTAGCACAGAATCAAAGAAGGGAAGTCCCCAGAACTACTTAGTAGCACACCCCGCAAGGAAGGAGGATATCGCCAGAGGTATCGCGATATTCATTGGCGAGGATAGTGGAGAGCAGAGTAGCAAGGAAACCACTCCGCACACAGCCATGACGAAAATTCGCACGCCACGATCGAGCCCCAGGTACCAGTCGATAAGCCGCACAATCGGATCCCCAATCGCTTGTCTCGCTGAACAATCACTTGATTATCCCAGCCTCGCGCGCATATCGCGTCAAGCGTACCACCGCCAACTCCATCTGAGTTACAGATATCTCAAGTTCGATAACTCGCTCAGCCAATGAGCTGGACCCTACCGAGCCAGCCGCGCCGCCACCCACTCCTTGTGAGCCTCGAGCGACCACCTGCGCCCCACCCCTAGAAGCCTGGACGAGGACACCGGCACCACCGGCCACGCCTGAAGCCGCCGACGAGATCACAAGACCAGAAACGGTCCAGTCCTTCTTTTCCGTCCCTGCCAGATAGGCAGCGCCCCCCGTCACTGCGAGACCTGCACTCACACAGGCAACGCTTGTCGAAGCGCAAACCGCGGCAGTAGCAGCTGTACCTACAAGAAGAGCCGCTCCAGCCGCGAATACGTTCCGATCGTTATGCCACTTCTCAACATCGGCGAATATCTCCGTACGCTCCCCTTGGCAGTCAGCTATATTCCGTCCCTGCATTTGACAGAGAATGGTATACACGCGACCGCTTAGATCAGCACTCGAGAAGGCTGCCGCCTCATCGATAGTGAAGCTACGAGAGCCCTGGTATCCCATGTCTTGGAACCACTTGTAGGTCTTCTCGTCAATCTTCTTACCAAAATATTTCGTGGTCCTGGCGTCTACTACAGGAACCGTGTTCGATGTGACCTTTGGCTTTGCGTTTCCGGTTCCACCTCCGGTGGATGATTCCTTGGACTTCTTCTTCGGCGGCTCCGCAGACCAGCGGCCGTCCTTCTTGGAACAGCTGATGCCGCTGATCATGATGCAGTCAGCAGGGATGAGGCCTGTTGGGTCAGACAGCGTCACTGGGTTGTTGTTCGAGTACGTGTAGCCATGGATCTGCTGGGGGTCGGTCAGGTCCATCAGCGGGTCGACGGAGATGAAGCGACCCGTCATGCGGTCGTATTCGCGGGCGCCGAGGTGGATCAGGCCGGTGACGTCGGTGTCGTCGGTGCCGCCTACGAAGCCCTTGGTGCCGGGCCAGGAGTTCGGCAGGGTGCCGCGGAGGCCGCCGAAGGGGAGGGTGCGGCGCTGGGTCATCTCCAGCGTCGCGGCCTCGATAGCCAGGTTGCCGGTGCCGTGGTGGTCGGCGACCGTCAGAGTCCACTTGCCGTCGTCGGAGAGGACGGCCTGGTGGCCGCCGCCCAGCGGGACGTAGCGGGTGGCCTTCGGCTTCGACGCGCCCTTGGGGAGGACGAGTTCGGTGTGGTCGCCGAGGTAAAGGGTGGTCTCCTTGTCGGTGCGGGCGATGAGCCGGTTGCCGTCGGTGTCGTAGAGGTACTCGGTGACCTTGTCGGCCTTGCCCTCGACGGGTTCGGACACGCGGGCCAGGCGGCCTTCGGCGTCCCAGGTGAGTTGCTGGGTGGTGCCGTAGACGCGGCGGCTGGTGGTGTTGCCGGTCTCGTCGTAGCCGTAGGTGTCCTGTGATGTGCCGGTCGGGCCGGTCTGGGTCACGGACTTCAGGGTGTGCGGCTGCGGCTGGCCGGTCTCCGGGTACTCGTAGGCGCGGCGGACGTCCTTGGTGCTGTCACCGGCGACGTCGTGCAGGGTCTCGGTGAGGCGGTTGCCGACCTTGTCGTAGGTGTAGGAGTGCCGGTAGGGGGCGACTCCGCCGACGTTGGACGCGGTCGGGGCGCCGGCGCAGGTCTTGGTGCCCTGCGTCCATGCCTGGGTGAGACGCCGCAGGTAGTCGTAGGTGAAGCACTGGGTGTCGGTGCCGTCGCGCGAGACGTCGGAGATCGAGGTGACGTTGCCGATCTCGTCGTAGCGGTACGTCTTGTGCTGGTCGACGCCCGGTACCTCTTCGCGGTCGACGCGGGAGGTGGCGAGACGCTGGGTGCCCCACTCGAAGGTGTTGGTGACCTGCGTCTTCTTCGTTCCGCTTCCGGAAGCGCCCAGGGTGTACTGGAGCGGCTTGCCGGTCAGGGAGTAGACCGTGTCCGCACGGAAGCCGTCGGAGAAGACTGCCGTCGGACGGAAGGTGTCGTCCTCGTAGTTGTAGTTCCATCCCTTGCCGGTGATGTTGCCCATGGCGGAGAAGCTGCGCGCCCGGGGCAGGCCGTTCATGTAGAAGGTTGACGCCTCGTGGTACGTGCCGGCGAGAGCACCCTCGGAGGAGGGGATCTCCACGGCGGTGCGCACCGCGCGGTAGTGCTTGTCGTAGTCGGTGATCTTCCAGGTGTACGTGGAGCCGTTGACATAGCGGGTCGTCTCGGCCAGGTGGCCCTGGGCGCCGCTGACGGTGTCGTAGGTCCAGGTCATGCGCAGAGGACCGGTCGTGCTGTTCTCGCGCACGGCCGTCTGGCGACCGAGGCCGTCGTAGACGTTGACCAGCTTCACACCGCGCGCGTCGGTGCGGGACGTGGTCTCGCCGCGGTCGTTGAACGTCTGGGTTGTCGTGCCCTTGTCCGGGTCGGTCGTCTGGATCTGACGTCCGAGCTGGTCGTAGGTGTACGTCCAGACGTTGCCGCCGGGGTCGGTGACCCGGGTCAGCTCGCCGCGGTTGTTGTGCGCGTAGCGAGTGGTGTCGTACGCGGCCGTGGCGGAACGCGTGTGGTGCTGGCGCAGCTCGGTGGTGAGGCCGCGCGCGTCGACCAGCGTGGTGGTCGCGGTGCCGCCGACCGGCGGAATGACGGTCGTGCGGTCGCCGCCGTGGATCGTGCGGGTGACGCCGAGCACAGTGCCGCCGTCGCCGTTGCCGGCGATCTGCCGGGACTCGGTTTCACGGCCCAGGCCGTCGTAGACGTGACGGGTCTGGGTTTCGACTGTGAGCGCGTCGTTGGGCTGGAAGAGCGTCCGGCTCTGGGCGCTCTCGTTGTAGTAAGGCGCGAACGTCTTGCTGACAAGTCCGCGCTCGTCGTAGAAGACGTCGGAGATCAGGCGGCCGCCGTTCGGGCCGGGCGCCTGGGTCTGCCGCTCGCGCAGGAAGCCGTCGTAGATCGTGTAGGACGGCACCTGCGAACCGCCGCCGGTGGTCATCGTGCGGGTTTCCACCGCGACCGGTTGACCGTTGTTGACGTGGTAGACGAACTGCTTGTCGGGCGTGGTGCCCGTGAGGCGGTCCGCCAGCCAGACCTTCGAGGAGCGGCCGAGGGCGTCGTAGGTGAGGGTCGTCTTGACACCGTTGGTGTCGACGACGGACACCGGCTGGCCGCGTAGCGGCTCGACCTCCGTGGTCGTGGTCTGGATGGTGGTGTTGTCACCGGTCTTGGCCGGCGGGGTCTTCTGGACGATGGTCGTCGGGAAGCCGGTCGCCGGGCTGTAGGTGGTGGTGCTGGTGCGGCCGTCGGTGCGGGCGGTGCGGACGACGCCGCCGGTGCTGCTCGCGGTGACGTTCGCGGTCAGATCGGTCGTGTTGCGGGGGCGCCCGTAGGAGTCATAGGTGCTGCCGGACTCCAGGTAGGTGGCCGTGGTGCCGTTGTGCGACTTGAGGGTCGCGACCGCCGTGACGTCGCCCTTGGTCGGCGGGGCGTCGTAGTCGCCGCCGTCGTAGGCGGTCCGGACGTCGGAGACGACGTCCTTCGCGCGGTTCGGGCTGTTGGCGCAGGCCGTGGACACCGTTTCCTCGCGTGAGACCGCGTTGAGGATGTTGAGCGAGGTGTTGGTGGCGTACGTCGTGCGGGTGCACTGGTTGTCGGCGGCGGTGCTGGTGTCGCCTCGGTCGTCGACCTGGACGACGCGGCCGGCGACCGTGTCGTACGTCGTCGAGACGGAGGTTGTGCGCCAGTCGGAGCCGGCGCCGTCGTCGAGCGAGACCCAGTCGCGGGAGGAGGAGGTGCCGGTGAAGTGGGAGGCGATGGTGCCCCAGTCCCGGACCTTCTTGGCGGTCTCGTGGCGCCACGGGCGGTTCACCGTCTTGGCGAGTACCTTGCCGCCCGGCTTGTCGAAGGTGACCGTCTTGTAGTTGAAGCCGGCCACGGCGTCGTGGTCGGTGATCGGGTCGCCCTCACCCTCGTCGAGGGTGACGCTGACGGACTTGGTGCCGCCGCTGGGGCTCTGCCGGTCGCCGTGCATGCCGCGCAGAAAGTAGCTGTCGGTCTGCGAGCGCATCGCGGACGTGCCGCCTTGGCCGCCGTTGAGCACGCTGACGTGCCGGTAGCCGCGCCACTGCGACCAGGTCTTGTGCTTCTCCTTGGTCAGACCGTTGTCGTCGTCGTAGTGCCAGGCGGCGCCGCCGTTGTACTGGTAGCGGGTGACCTGGTCGGGCGAGCCGCCGGTGCGGTCGGTCGCAGTGAGCGAGGTGACGACGTACTTGTTGAACCACTGCAGTTCGGGGTCGTCGGTGCCGGAGCCGCCGAGGTACTGCGGGAAGCAGCGGGTGGTGTTGTTCTGCGGTGTGGGCAGGTTGTTCTCGTCGCAGGTGGGCGCCGAGTAGTTGACCGAGATCTGGCCGCCGGACTCGTCATCGACGGTCGAGACGCGGGACTTGACGAAGGGCGCGTAGCCGTCGCCGGTCTTGTCGAGGCGGTTGACGAGCTGCGTGTACGCGAAGGTGGTGCGCGGCAGCTTGATGGTCGGGGTGGCCGTGTGGCCGGTGCGCTCGATAGAGGTGAGCAGCAGCTGGTAGTCGATGTCGGCCTTGCCCCAGGCGTGCCGCAGCTGCCAGGTGTCGACCTTGTCGTAGGTGCTGCCGTTCAGGACCTCGGTGGTGATGTGGGTGAGCCTCTTACGCGTCCAGAAGGACGGGGAGAAGCGGCCGCGGTCGCACTCGGCGCTCGCGTCGCAGTTGAGGTCCCACGGGGTGTCGCGCCAGTAGGCCGTGTCCTCCTCGATGGACGCGCAGTCGGAGTACTTGGAGACGAAGCAGCGCTCGCCGTTGGTGAACTGCACGCGGGCCAGGGCCTTGGTGCCGTACATCGAGCTGGACTTCAGGCCGTACTCGATGCGGTTGAGGTAGCCGCCGCGGGTGTAGCGGGTGTTGGCCTTGGCGTCGAGGTTGCGCCCGTAGGAGTTCTGTTCCTTGGTGTAGTAGTACGCGAGCGCGTTGCCGTGGCGGTCGACGGCGTAGTCCAGGTTCCAGCGCCAGGCCTGCTGGCACCAGGAGTCCTTGAACGTGGCGGCGTTGCAGGGCTCGCCGGAGTTGTTGCCGTAGACCGGGACGGTCCAGGTGGAGTTGGTGACCGGCTTGCCGGAGGACCAGCCCGGGAGGCGGTTGAAACCGAAGTAGTAGCGGTTGCCGTCCGGGTCGGTGAGGCGCCAGTACTCGCCGTCGTTGTCGCCGTTGCCCCGGTTGCTTGAGGTGAGGCGGGCGATGCGGGAGCCGTCGTCGCTCTTGAACTTCCACTCGTTGCCGCTGGTGGGAACGAGTTCGCCGCCCTTGCCGTTGAAGGTGATGAAGGCGTTGTCGTACGCCCAGCAGAGGTCACCAGGCTTGTTGCCGTCGGCGTTCTTCACGCCGTCGTCGGCGCAGGGCTTGTAGCGGCGCTCGATGTAGCCCGGCCACAGGTCGAATCCGTCGCCGGCCCAGGAGCCCTGGTTGTTGGTTCCGCCGGTGCGGCCGTCGATCGAGCCGGAGGAGTAGCTGAGGCCGACGTTCGGCGTCATGCCGCCGGGGACGTCGGGCACGCCCATGTCGTAGGACCAGCTGAAGTCACCGGTGTTGAGGTTGGTGTCCCAGGTCGCCGACGGGGAGAGGGAGGTGGCGGTGTAGTCGCCGTTCTCGCCTTCCTCGCCGGCCACGGCGGCCATCAGGGTCGGGCTGGAGGTGCGCAAGGTCACCGCGTCGGCGGTGAGGGTCTGCTTCTCGGTGTCGTTGGTCGTCGGGACCGGCTTCGTCTTGCGGCAGGCGGCCTTCTTGGGGGTCGTCAGGATGCACTCGGGCAGCTCGACGAGGGTGAGGCGGGAGCCGTAGCCGCCGCCGTAGGCGTCGGCGAAGCCGGAGTAGTCGAGGCGGGTACCGACGCTCTCGGCGGTGTCGGCAGCCTTCGCCGGGGTGTCCTGTTCGGCGGCACGGCGGTTCTTGGTCGTGGCTTCCGGCTGCGGTTCCAGGGTGAAGAGCAGGCCGTCGACGCCTGCGCGTTCGGCGGTCTTGCGGCTGAGGACGCGCGCCCGGACCTGGCCGTTGCCGCCGTTGTTCTCGGCGGCACGGCCGGCCTTGGTGGACGGCTGCCCGGCGCTGAGCGCGAGCGGCAGGCCCTTGGCTTCGACCGGCTTGGCTGCCTTACCGGCCTTGGCCGGTGCCTCGGGGATCTCGACCACTGCCGAGTCGGCCTTCGGCCAGGCGGTCTTGGGCTTCTCCTCCGAGGGCAGGCCGGTGGCGGCGCGCGGCTTGGTCTTCTTGACGGCCTTGCCGTCCACCGGCTTCTCGGCTGCCGGGAGGCCCGGCAGTCCGCTGTCCTTGTCGGCCGCGCCGGCGGTCGGCATCGCGGCGGCCTGGAGGAGGGTGGCGACCATGACCGCCGATATCCCCAGGGCCGTTCGTCTACGGAACGCGCCGCCTCTTCGGCGCGGTCCTGCTTTCCCGTTCATCGTTTCCTCAGTCCTCGTTTCGAGCGCCACCGGTGGGGCGGCGCGCTGTCAGTGACTGGCTGGGTGGTCGTGTGCGTACGGGCCGGAGCCCGTGTCGGCTCCGGCCCGTACGCTGCGTGATCAGGCGTTCGGTACCTCGGTCGGGATCTCGAAGAACTCCGCCGCGAGGCGTTCGACCTGCGTGTCGCTCAGGGCGCCCTGGAAGACCCAGACGTCGTCGACCAGGCCGGGGAAGTACTCACCCCAGCTGCCGGCGCGCTTGGTACGGCCGACCTGCAGCGTCTTGCTCGCCTTGTAGGTCAGGGCGTTCTCCGCCCACGGCACGAGCTCCCGGCAGGCGCTGTCGTCGACGTCGCCGTCCGCGTCGTCGTCGGCGCAGACGAACTCCTCCATCTGGCCGTCGACGTACAGGCGCATCTCCTTCGCGAAGCCGTCGTAGACGACCGTGAGGTGCGTCCACTCCCGCGCGTCGTTGAAGTTGCCGTTCTCGGCGTGCGCGACCGTCGCCGAGTTGGAGTCGCGGTCGCCCACCTCCAGCTGCCAGCGGCCGGGTGTCCGCTCGCTGCTGTCCGGTATATAGCGGACGGTGAAGGCGCCTTGGTTGGTGCCTTCGGCTCCGACGAGCGCGACGCCGTTTGTCGGGAGCGCCGCGGCCTGCGCCCAGGCGGTGACCGTGAAGCTCCCGCTGGTGTCGACCGGGACGGAGGGGACGCTGCCGTAGGCGGTCTTGCCGTCCAGTTCCAGGCCGCCTCCGAAGAAGCCGTTGTTGACGCGGCGGGCTCCGCCGGCCAGCGTCATGGCCTGCCCCTCGGGGGACTCGTCCGGGACGCTGGTGGTGCCGGACTCGAACATCCAGCGGCCCTTGACGACCGGCCGCTGCTTGAAGAGCTGCTGCACCTCGGTGCCGGACACCGGGCGGGTGAAGACGCGGACGTCGTCGATGGTGCCGGGGAAGTAGCCGGCCATCGAGCCGCTGTAGGCGACGGCACCGACGTACATCGACTGGTTGGCGTAGAAACCGCCACCAAGTTTGGTGGTGCTCTGCAGAACTCCGTTGACATAGAGCGTCAGGGTGTCGGCGACGGTGTCGTGCACACCGGTCAGGTGAACCCACTCTCCGACACGCGTCGTGCCGCCGGTCGGCTGCATGGCTCGGACAAAGCCGGCGTCAGCCTTGTCAGCCTTGTACTGGTTGAAGGCCCAGCGGTCGTGGAAGGCGCTGTAGTACAGCTCGAAGCCCGACCGGTGGTTTCCGGCCTGCGTGACGACCATGGCCGCTTCGGTGGGCTTGCGGTCGAGCTTCGCCCAGGCGCTGACGGTGAAGCTGCGGCTGGTGACGACGTGCGGCCCGCTGGTGCTGCCGATCTTGCCGTAGCCGCTTGTGCCGTTGAACCTGACCGCCTTGCCGGCCACGCCGTCCCGTCCGGTGGTCACACCACCGTGGTAGTCGACCGGCAGAACGTCACCGTGCCCGGCGACCTGGGTGGCACCGGCGGCTTCGTCCATGCTGAAGACGGCGACAGCGGGACGTCCGGGGTCACCGACCCGCTGATGGGCGTAGAGGTTGTCGACTTCACCCTGGGTGATGCGCTTGTCGAAGATCTGGAGATCGTCGACCGACCCGGGGAAGAAGGCTCCCGGCTGACCGCCGTAGGAGCCGGCGCCGATCTGGAGTCCACGGCGTGCGTTCCACGCGTTGGGCAGCGGGGTCTCGCCGACCAGCTTCTTGTCCACGAACAGCTGGAGGACCTTGTCCACGCTGTTGTATGAGCCGACGAGGTGCGTCCAGCGGCCCGCGGTCACTCCTCCGGGCTGGGACGCCATCGCGCGGATGATCCGCGAGCCGGGTGTGTCGGTCTCGTACTGGTTGAACACCCAGCGGTCGAGCGCCGCAGAGTAGTACAGCTCGAAGCCGGGGACGTGGTTGCCGGGCTGGGTGGCGATGATCGCCGCGTTCTGGGGCTTGTTGTCCAGTTTCACCCACGCCGAGACCGTGAAGCCGCGGTTGGTGTCGACGACCGGGATGTCGCTGCTGGCGTAGCCGGAGGTTCCGTCGAAGCGGACGGCCTTGCCCTTCTTTCCGGTTACTCCGGTGGTCACGCCACCGTTGAGTGTCGCGACACGAGCCGGGGTGGTGCCCTCCGCCTGGCTGGCGCCGACCGGCTCGTCGAACTGCCAAGTGGCTCGCTCGGGCTGTCCGGACTTCACGCGGAACTGGTAGGTGCGGACCTCGGAGGCGTTGCCCGCCGAGTCGAACGCCTGGGCCGTCACGAAGTTGAGCCCGGGCTTTGCCGGCAACAGGTCGGCGGTGCGGGCCGCGCCGCCGGAGGTGGTGATCTGGTTGGCGGCGATCGGGTCACCGTTGAAGCCGTAGCGGTAGCGGGTGACGTCGCCGTCGGATGCCTTCAGCGTGAAGCGTCCGTACTGGCCGACGCCGTCGTGCCACGGGTCCTGCGGGTCTTCCGGGTCGGATGCCGGGTACTCGCCCGAGCTGATCGTCGGCGCCTTCGGCACGGAGGTGTCGTACACGAAGTAGCAGCCCGTCGGATCACCGGCGTAGGACCACGGTGAGTACTGGGCACCGTCGTAGGAGCGCGCGTACCAGTGAACGGTCCGGTTCTGCGGGATGCTCGACGGCAGTGAGATCGAGAAGCTCGAGCCGGACTTCTTGGCCGTCGTACGGGACGGCTTCCAGCGGGCGATCAGGCCCTTGCCGTCGCCGCTGTCCCACTTGGCCTGGAACTGGACGGAGACGTTGTCGCCGTCCGGGTCGGTCACGTTGTTGGCGTAGATCTTGCCGAGGCTGCGCACCCGGGCGGGGTTCTCCGGCCTCTTGCAGGTGCCGCCGTACTCCATCGTGAGCTGCGACATCTTGATCTGCGACGGCGGGCGGTTGTACTGGACCCGTAGGAACGCCTTGTCCGAGAAGCGCTTCCAGCCGTAGCGGTCGGTCTCGCTGGAGGCGCGCAGACCGAAGGTCAGCGTCGACCACTTCTTGTCGGCCGCCTCCTGCACCGCCGATTTCACGTTGAACTCGGCGTCCTTGGCGGCACAGCCGGTGTAGCCATGCGCGAAGGAACGTGAGGCGAGCTGGTTGATCCAGAAGCCGGAGGCGTTCTGGGAGTTCCAGGTCGTGGAGCTGTTGATGTCCTTGGTGCGCCACAGCTGCACACCACGCGCCTCGCAGGACGCGGAGTGGACGTTCCGCACGACGAACTCGGCGGACAGCACGCTCTTGCCCGAGAACTTCGACGTCGGGATGCGGTAGAAGAGGCGCTTGGTGTCCTGCGGCTGGCAGTAGGCCCAGCCGCAATAGCCCATGCCGGCGTCCGGGTCGCCGTTGAACTTCCACTGCGGCGAGTTGGCCCAGTACTTGGAGGCCATCGTCCAGGCACTGGCGCGGGGGCTGTACCACTGCGGGTCGATGAAGACCGGGTACTCGGTGTCCTTGCCCCGCAGCACGTCTCTGTCGGGCGTGAGGACAAGCTCGCGCTCGCCGCGGACCTTGACACCCACTGGGGCGAGCTTGCCGGACTCGCCGGCCCCGGGCTCGTCCCGCTCGGCCTGCGCGGCGCTCTTCGACTGGTCGAGGGAGCGTGCGGCGGGAGCGGAAAGCTTGGTGCTGGCCTTGGGTTCGGCGTCGGCGCCTCGGCTGCTGTCCCACATGACGGGGGTGGCCGCCTCGAAGACGGCCGTGCCGGCGCCCTCGTCGAGCGCGGCCAGTCCGCCCTCGTCGGTCTCCTCGATGTCCAGTCCCTCGGCGTCGAGCTTCAGCCGAAGCTCGGTCAATTCGTCGCTGGCCGCCGCCTCGGCGGACTTGACGACGAGGATCTGGGTGAAGCCGTCGGGCTGGGCACCCATGCGCAGGTCTACGCCGGGGAGCACCTCGCGGTAGGTTGCGGTGTCGCCGTCGAGCACTGGTGTCGGCAGTACGCTCGGCCAGCCCAACTCCAGTTGCCGGCCGGCACGGTTCATGCGGACAAGCGGTGCCTTCCCGCCGCCGGAGAACTCCAGCCCGACCGTGGCCGCCTTGGGTGCGACGACGCCCTCGCGCTTCACGAGGTCGGTGTCGACGTCACGCCACTTGCCGCCGAGTCGCGTCCGGACCGGCCGAAGGTACTCGCGTCGCTCGAGGTTGCCGTTCGGCAGCGCGAACACTTCGCTGCTCTCGGCCCGTTGAGAGGCGATCTCCACGGGCTCGCCGGTGGCTTTCGCCTGCTCCAGCGCCTCGGCCTCGGTTGCCGCCGCGGCGCCGGCGGTCTTCTCTGATGCGGTCTCAGTCGGTTGCTGCGGTTCCACCGGAACCGCGTTCGCGGCGGGCATCAACCCCACCGCAAGCGCGGCACTCAGCGTGATCGCGAGCGCCCCCGTTCGTGCGCTTCCGCGCACCCGTCTCCCCATGCCCCCACACACTCCGTTTACACACGTGATGGCCAAATGAATGCAACAAGGGCCAGAACGTAGCCGTGCGGTGACGGAAGCGAAAGATCCACAAATCCGGGCGAAGCATGATCGGTTCCCCAAGTCGACTGTGACTCCCCTCACGCGACCGGAGGGTTGTACTTCGGGCGACAACAAGTCGGACGCGAAGCGACATCGATGGCGTCACAAGTATTTGACCAGCGAGTAGCCCCGGCGCACATCTCTGACCTGCCAGGACGCGCTCTCGCGGGACGAGCGATCACAGAGCTCGCCCCGAGGGACCCACCCGCGGCGGACCGACCGGCCGGCCGGGAGGAGATCAGGCCATGCCTCGCGACTCACTGACCACTCGCACAACCATTCGCGTTTACATCTGCTTTACGTATGATTCGCCGAGCTGTCTTTGCTACTGGCTGGAAACTGCGACGACCACGGATGGGGACAGGATGAGGTCACGGATAGCCCGCGGCGGTGAACGGCTCCTGCCCAGGTCTGTACGTGAGCGGCGCGCCGAGGAACGGCGCCTCGCGCAGGAGGCTGCCAAGCAGGCAGCCTCAGCCGAGGCCGAACGCCGGAAGGCGGAAGCCCGGGCGGAGAAGATCGCCGCCCGGCGCCAGGAGCTGCTGGCCGGCGACGACGAACTGCGGACGGTGACCGTCGGCGACCGGGAGTTCATCGGTCGAGTGGTCGGCCCCGGTCGAACCGTCGAGCGCTTCACCTCCTCCGCCGCCTCGGCCCACAACCTCGACCTGGTCGTCAGCGTCCTGGAGGAAGCGGGGATCGAGCACTTCCTTGTCCCGTCCCGGTCCCTCACCCGCCACGTGATCGGCGTGCGTCTTTCCGATCGCAAGGCAGTGCTGTCGGCCCTCCGCGAGACCTACCGGGGCGGCGCCCTCTACGCCGCCCGGAGCGGGAAGGACAGCCTCCCCGACTCGGCCTCGCTGTACGCCGACGGTGCGCTCGGTGCCGAGGTCAAGCGGGCCCGCACCATCCGGTTTGGTGAACTCCTGCTGGGTCCGGACGGCCAGCTACTGGCCGACCTCGATTACGCCTGCGAAATCGAGTTCTGGCGCGACGGCGCCGAACTGCTGGACGGCACTCCCGACGCCGCCCGACGCGCGGGGCTGCGCACCCAGACCCCGCCCGAGGTGCTGGAGACAGCGCTTGTGGCGCCGCGCCCCAATCCCGTCACCGAGGTCCTGCCCGCGGACGCCCGGACGCCCGTCAGACGCACCGTGGGCAACCGGTCCGTCTCCGCGTACGCCGAGATGCAGGGCACCCGCCTGGAAGAGATCGACTTCCCGATCGACATCGTCTACACCTGGGTCGACGGCGACGACCCCGAGCTTCGCCGGGTTCGCGACTCCTACCGTGAGCAGCAGGGTCTCGCGATAGCCAGCCGCGAGACAGGCGCCTCCCGCTACATCAGCAGGGACGAGCTGAAGTACTCCCTCCGCAGTCTGGAGATGTACGGCGACTTCGTCCGGCACGTCTACATCGTCACGGACGGACAGACGCCGTCATGGCTGAACACCACCTCCGGTCTGGTCACCGTGGTGGACCACAAGGAGATCTTCCAGCAGGCCGACGCGTTGCCGGTGTTCAACTCCCACGCGATCGCCACGCAGCTCCACCACATACCGGGTCTTTCCGAGCGGTACCTGTACTTCAACGACGATGTGTTCCTCGGGCGGAAGGTGTCCGCCGACCTGTTCTTCCACGGCAACGGGATCGCCAAGCTGCCCTTCTCCCCCGTCCAGATCGGCATCGGTGCTCCGCACCCGGAGGAGCCGGCGCCGAACTCCGCCGGCAAGAACGTGCGCGAGCTGCTGCTCAAGACCCACGACCGCCTGATCACGCAGAAGTTCAAGCACACCCCGCACCCCCAGATCCGTTCGGTGATGCTTGAGCTGGAGGAGCGGTTCGCCGAGGACGTGGAGCGCACGAGCCGCTCCCGGTTCAGGTCCACCACGGACATCAGCATGGGCGCCAGCCTGCACCACCACTACGCCTACCTGACCGGACGGGCGGTGCCTGGCGTCTTCAACTACCGCTACGTCGGCCTCGGCGAGCCGGACATGGACGAGCGGCTGGACGATCTACTCCAGAACCGGGCGTACGACCTGTTCTGCGTGAACGACGTCGACATCAAGGACGACGAGCGCGAGGCGATCGATCGTCGGGTCACCGACTTCCTTGAGGCGTACTTCCCCTTCCCCAGCGCGTACGAGCGCTGAGCCTCCAGCCGGGGCGGCCGCGCGCATAGCGCCGCCCCGGCTGGAGGCTCAGCGCTCGTACGCGCTGGGGAAGGG
>NZ_VJYK02000459.1 GCF_007097205.2 Streptomyces alkaliterrae | reverse complement strand
GGTCTGCCGAGCGGGGGGAACGGGCTGGTGGGGATGCGGGAGCGGGTGACGGCGCTGGGCGGCGGCTTTGTCTCGGGACCGACGGACGGCGGCGGTTTCCGGGTGTCGGCGATCATTCCGGACGCCCGTCCGGCGTGACGCCCGCGGCCTGGCCGTAGCTGAGTCGGATGGGCCGGACGCCTTCGACGAGGGTGCCGAGGGCGGCGTCGAGGTGGGGACCGAGGTAGTAGTCGCCGCTGTGGTCGAGGCTGTAGACGCGGCCCTGGGCGTCTATGGCGAGCAGGGCGGTGCCCTCGTCGGCGCCGGCGGCGGTGTGGTGTTCCTCGCCGAGTGGGGAGAGCTGGGTGTCGAGGGCGCGTCCGAGGTCGGTGAGGGTGCGGGCCCAGTGGAGTCCTCGGGCGGGGTCGATGACCGCGGGTGTGGGGGCGACGTGGCGGCCGGGGCCGGTGCCGTTGACGGTGAGTCCGCCGAACTCGGCCCAGGCCTCGACGGCGGCGGGGAAGACGTGATGGCGGTGGCCGCTGGGTGAGGTGTGGGCGCGCAGGGTGTCGGCCCAGATCTCGGCCTGTCGGATGTCCCAGCGTCCCGGTTGCCAGCCGGCGGCGCGCAGCGCGGCGTCGACGGCCACGGGGAAGCGAGTGGTCACTGTGTCGCGGTGGGGTCGACGGCGCGGACGCCGAAGTGGGCGAGGAGTGCGGTGCAGGAGCGGCAGGGCGGGGCGTACGTGCCGTGTCGGGGGTCGCCTTCCTCGCGGATGCGCCGGGTGGTCAGTTTGGCGTTCTTGAGTGCGCGGCGGGCGTCGCCCGCGGTGAGGGGTTTACGGGAGGCGCGTTTGGAGCGGCCGTTTTGGGCGGTGGTGAGGTAGCGGGAGATGAGGACGGCTTCGGGGCAGCGTCCGGTATGTCGTTCGCGGTGCGCTGTGGTGAGGGTGTCGAGGAAGTCCTGGACGAGGGGGTGGTGGGCGGGTGGTTGCTCGGCACGGCCGGCGGTGCAGGTGAGGGTGGTGCCGCGGGCGGAGAGCGCGGCGGCGGTGGTCGGGAGGATGCCGTCGCGGCGGTGGCGGAGGATGGGCGCGGTGTCGTGACTGAGCCCGTGGTTGTTCCCCCAGCCGATCCGGGGGTCCCCGGTGTGCTGAGCGACGTGCATGTGTGGTTCCTCCGGTGCTGCCGTGGCGCGCCGGTCGCCCGCCGGTGTCGCGCGGTGCCGCGGGGTGCGCGGATGGGGGTGGACGTGCGCTGCGGTGTTGTCGGTGTGTCGGTGTGTTGGTGCGGTCGGGTGCGTGGTCGGTGTGTGGTGGAGTACGTAACGGGAGTGGCGTGTGTTGCGCCTTGGTGACTCCGGGTGGTCTGTTCCGTTCTGCGTCCCTTCTGCGGGCGGGGTAAGACTTTGCCAAATGTCGACCCCGTTGCGGTAGTCGGGGCCTGTTCCACTCGTGTCCCCGTCATGTCACGACTCCCGCCCCGGGCGCCGCGTGTGGGGGACGCCTTAGGCTGTCTGCGTCAGCCGCATTCACCAGGGAGTACCGCCATGACGACAGGTCGGCTCGGGCAGGATGCCGCGCCGCCGAACAGGGCCTACGCCGGGCAGGTCGTGCGCTTCCCGGATCCGGTCCGGGCAGCGCGTCACCCGCGTGGGATCGCTGTGGACGCGGCCGGTTTCCCGGTGTTCACGCCGTACGCGCGGGCGGCCGCGGAGGTGGCGGAGCCGCCCGAGGGTTTTGGCGTGGACGAGCTGCGGCTGACGGACTACGTGTCGGCGAACGCGGCACTGCACGCCTCGGGGCACGAGCTGTGGACGGATCTGCCGCCGGTGGCGACGCCGCACGGCTGGACGTGGCATCACGTGCCCGGTGGCCGGCGGATGGAGCTGGTCCCGGTGGAGGTGAAGGCGCTTCTGCGCCACCACGGCGGATTGGCGACGGCGGCGGTGGACCACTCGAAGCGGGGTACCCGCCCGCTCCAGGAGACCCGCCCGGCGCACTTCGAGGTGCCGCACGCGGTCGCGGTGCCCGAGGAGCAGGTGGTGCACGCCGAGGAGGCGCTGGGCTACCGGCTGCCGGGGGCGTACCGGACGTTCCTGAAGGCGGCGGGCGGTTGCGCGCCGGTGGGGGTGGCGCTGGACGCCGAGCTGGGGTTGCTGGTGGACCAGCCGTTCTTCTCGGTGCGCGACGAGCCGGCCCTGAACGACCTCGTGTACGTCAACAAGTGTCTGCGCGACCACCTCACGAAGGATTTCCTCTGTGTGGCGTTTGTGCACGGCGGGTTGCTCGCGGTGAAGGTGCGCGGCGAGGGTCAGGGCTCGGTGTGGTTCTGCGCCTACGACGACGCCCGGGACCGGGACGGGCTGGGCATGCCGGAGCGCATGGCGGAGCTGCTGCTGCCGTGCGGTGCCGATTTCGACGAGTTTCTGCTGCGGCTCGCGGGGAATCCGCCAGAGCTGGAGACCGTGGCCAACCTGATGGTGGACGGTGGCTTCGCGCGGGCCGTCCCGGTGGAGGGGTGACCCGCAGATGGTGACGTTCGCGCAGGCGCAGGAGCGTGCGGAGCGCTGGGTGAACGCCGGGGTGCCGGCGTACCAGCAACGGGAGGTCCGGGTAAGGGAGTTCGACCTGGGCTTCGTGGCGTGGGCGGAGGACCGGGCGGGCGGCGCTCGGTCGGACGGCGGCGGTGTCCGGCTGGTGATCGCCCGGGACAGCGGCGAGTCGACGCTGTGGCCGGCGTTGCCGGTGGGCGAGGTGATCCGCCGGTTCCAGGAGCACTACGCCGCCGCGACGCAGGCGGCGCCGGAGCCGGCGCCGCCGCAGCGGGTCGATCTGGAGGCGACGTCCTTCCTGTTGACACCTCCGGAGTGGTTGCAGGAGGCCGCTGACCGGATGGGCGTGCCGGACCGTCGCGCCCCCCGCTCGACGTCCGGCGCCGACTCCGACGGCGCGGGCGGCTCGGGCGCGTACGTCCCGGGTGCCGGCTCGGTCTCGCCGGCCCCGCCGCCCGCTCCTCCGG
>NZ_VJYK02000458.1 GCF_007097205.2 Streptomyces alkaliterrae | reverse complement strand
GGCATGCCGTGGGGGGGCGTGCCGGGCTGGCCCTGACCGGGCTGGCCGTACGGGTTGTCGCCCTGCGGCGGGGGCGGAGGCGGAGTGGACATTCGGGGTCCCCCTTGGGATGGAGTGCCTGACGCGCACCTCGTAGAGGTGGCCCACGTAAGTTAGCGATAAGGAGTGACAACTGTCCGGGCGGGGCCGCCTTGTGACAGGGCTGATGCGGTGATGTGACGTTCGAGCGCTCTCAGGACCCTGCTCGAGCGGCTAGGCGGGCTCGGCCAATGCGGCGGATCCACCAGGCGATTGCCGCGTACAGCGCCGCCACCCCCACCACCAGCGTCGCCGAGCGGCCGTCAGGTGGCAGCATCAGCGCCGCCACGGCCGCGGCGCTGACAAACGCCACGTTGTAGAGCATGTCGTAGAGGGAGAACACCCGGCCCCGGTAGCCGTCGTCCACCTCCGCCTGGACGATGGTGTCCGTGCAGATCTTGGCGCTCTGCGTGGCCGCGCCGAGCAGGAACGCGGCCACGAGCATCGGCCCCGGCCGGAACGGCAGGCCCAGCGGCAGCAGCAGGACGGCGGCCAGCGCCGCCCACAGGCCCATGTAGCCCAACCGCCCGAACCGCCGCGCACCGAGCGGCGTCAGCACCGCCGCGACGAAGAAGCCGAACCCCGACACGCCGACGGCGAGGCCGAGCAGTGCCATGCCCTCCGTGACGTCCTCGGCCCAGGCGTAGCGGCAGAGCATGAGCACCATCACCGTGAGCGCGCCGTAGCAGAAGCGCAGGAGGGTCATGGCGGCCAGCGACTTGGCGGCCAGAGGCCGCTGCGCCAGATGACCCAGCCCGTTCCACAGCCCCCGGACGGTGTCGCTGATCGCCGCCGCGAGGCGCGGCTGGAGGAAGGACGGCTCGGGGCCGAGGAGTTCACGGCCGAGCCGTAGGGCCGCCAGCCCGCCGAGCAGGTAGATCGCGGCGGCCAGCAGGACGACGGCCGCGTCCGAGGCGCCGCCCTCGGGGGCCAGCAGGCGGACGCCGATCGCCAGTCCGCCGCCGACGGTCGCGGCGATCGTCCCGGCCGTGGGGGAGACGGAGTTGGCCATCACCAGGCGTTCGGCGTCGACGACACGCGGCAGTGAGGCCGAGAGCCCCGCCAGGATGAAGCGGTTGACAGCCGTCACGGAGAGGGCGGAGGCGTAGAACAGCCAGGTCGGTGCCGACGCCGCGATGAGCGCGGCGGTGCCGACGGCGAGTACCGCGCGCAGCAGGTTGCCGAGCAGCAGCACCTGCCGGCGCTGCCACCGGTCGAGCAGCACCCCGACAAACGGGCCGAGTACGGAGTACGGAAGCAGCAGTACGGCCATGGCGGAGGCGATCTCCGCGGGTGACGTCTGCTTCTCCGGGGAGAACACCACGTAGGTGGCGAGCGCCACCTGGTAGACGCCGTCGGAGAGTTGGGACAGCAGCCGCACCGCGAGCAGTCGGCGGAAGTAGCGGAAGCGCAGAAGGACGCGTCCGTCGTGGACCAGTCCGGTGCGTGCGTCAGCCATGCCGGTCAGCTTCGCAGATCCTGCAATGCGGCCCGCCGGGACGGGTGGACCAGGGAGAACCGGTCCGGCGCGCCGTCGAGCACACCGCCCGAAGGGTCGTCCGAGCCGTCCTGGCGGACCCGGTCCAGGTGCGGCCTGCGCGCGTCCCACACCACCAGCGCGCAGAGGTAGAGGGTGCCGAGCACGTGGACCGCGATCGTCAGCTGGTACACCTCGGGCGGCAGGCCCTGCTTGTTCTCGCCGCCGCTGGTGTAGGCGAGGTAGTACCAGATGCCGAGGTAGTAGACGACCTCGCAGGACTGCCAGACGAGGAAGTCCCGCCAGCGCGGTCGGGCGAGCGCGGCAAGCGGGATCAGCCAGAGCACGTACTGCGGTGAGTACACCTTGTTGGTGAGCACGAAGAGGGCGACGACGAGGAAGGCGAGCTGGGCGAAGCGGGGGCGTCGCGGCGCGGTCAGCGCGAGCATGGCGATCGCGGCGCAGCCGAGCAGCATGAGGGCGGTGCCGTAGGTGTTGGCGTTCTCCAGCGGGCTGCCGGTGCGCTGGGAGATGATCAGCCACACCGAGCCGAAGTCGACCGGCCGTTCCTGGCTGAAGGTGTAGAACTTCGTCCAGCCGTCCCAGGCGTACAGCATCACCGGCAGGTTCACCAGCGTCCAGGAGCCGACTGCGCCGGCGAGGGCGATCCCCCACTCGCGCAGCCTTCCCGCCCGCCAGCAGAGGACCAGCAGCGGGCCGAGGAGCAGCAACGGGTAGAGCTTCGCCGCGGTGGCCAGCCCCAGCAGGACGCCGAAGACAAGCGGCCGGCTCCGGGACCACATCAGCATCGCCGCGGCCGTCAGCGCGACGGCCAGCAGATCCCAGTTGATCGTCGCGGTGAGCGCGAACGCGGGGGCGAGCGCGACGAGCAGGGCGTCCCACGGCCGGCGCCGGTGGGTGCGGGCGACGCAGACGACAAGCAGCGCGGTGCAGGCCATCAGCATGCCCGCGTTGACCAGCCAGTACATCTGCTGCTCGTGCATCAGCACGTCGGAGCCCGGCGTCAGCCAGGCGGCGACCTGCATGAACAGCCCGGTGAGCACCGGGTACTCCAGGTACTCCATGCCGCGCGAGTAGTCGGCGATCGAGTCCCAGTACGGCACGGCCCCCTCGTGGAAGCCGCGGCCGACGTACAGGTGCGGGATGTCGGAGTAGCAGGCGTGCACGTACTGCGCGCCCTGGCCGAAGAACCACGCCTCGTTGTAGCAGGGCAGTTTCTGCACCATGCCGAGCGCGAAGAGGCCGAGCGCGACCAGCACGACGATCCGCACCGGGTTCCACCAGCCGGTGCCGGTCAGGGCCCGCCTGCCGAGCGGGCCGCCGATCAGCTCGCTCGCCGCCGCGGCGACCTCGTCCTGGCGGGTGGGCGGTACGGGGCTGTCGTCACGCGCACTCATGGCGGCCATCCTGCCCTACCGCCCCGCCGGCGGACGGTGAGAGGGGGAGGGG
>NZ_VJYK02000457.1 GCF_007097205.2 Streptomyces alkaliterrae | reverse complement strand
GGCGACGGCGACGCGCTGCGCACCACCGCCGTCCTGCAGTGTGCCGTCGTCGAGCGCCAACTCGGCCGCTACGCCGAGGCCGACGCGCTGCTGCGCCGCGAACTGGACCGGCGACCCGGCCCCTCCCCGTCCCAGCGGATCGCCCTGGTAGTCGAGTGGTGCTGCCGCGCCCAGTTCGTCGCCCGCTTCCCCGAGGTGCGGGAGGAACTCGCCGGGGCTCTCGCGGACGCCCGCGCCCTCGGGGACGGACTCGGCGAGCTCGGCGCCGTGACCCTCGCCGCGATGAGCGAGGCGTACGAGGGCGACACGGCGGCAGCCCGGGAACTGGCCCGCGCGGCGGCCGGACTGGCGGACGCCCTCACCGACCGCGACCTCATGGGACAGTGTGAGCCGCTGGTCCGGCTGAGCTGGGCCGAGGTGCTGCTCGACGCCTACGCCGACGCCGAGCGCCACACCGTACGCGGCGCCGACGTCGCCCGGCGTACCGGACGCCTCTACATGCTCTCCCAACTCCTGCTGTGCCGGGCCTACGTCCACTTCCTGACCTGCCGCGTCACCTCGGCGCTCGAACTGGCCGACGAGGCCGCGACCATCGCCCGGGCCCTGGGCAGCGGCGAGTTCCTCGGCTGCACGCTCGCGATCAGAGCCCTGTTCCTCGGCCAGGCCCGCCCACCGGGCGACCCGGAGGTGCTGGCCGCCGCGGAGGAGGCCGCGGCCGCGGTCGAGGGCTCCTCCGACAGCTGGTGGTCCACGCTCGCGCGTTCGCTGCTCGCCTTCGCCGTGCTGGGCGCCGGTGACGCGCACCGGGCCCGGGACGTGCTGCTCGACGCGGGAGGCGGCAGGGACCTGCCGCGGTTGCAGCCGTCTCTGGCCACCGAGTACCTGGAAGTGCTGACCGCCGCCTCCCTGGCGGTGGGGGAGACGGCGGAGGCCGAATACGCCGCCGAGCGCGCCGCGAAGGAAGCCGCGCACATCGATCTGCCCACCCGCCGGGCGGCGGCGCTGCGCGCCCAGGGGCGCGTGGAGGCCCACCACGGGAATCCGGCGGCCGCCGCGCGAGCCTTCGCCGAAGCGGCCCAGGAGAGCGCGCGTTGCGGCGCCACCCTCCGCGAAGCGCAGGGCCTGCTGCTCGCCGCCCCGTTCGCGCGTGAGGCGGGCGAGCGCGACCGGGCGGCGGACATGTGGCGCCGCGCCCGGCGCCTGGCCGCGGAGGGCGGAGCGGTGCAGCTGCTCGACCTCGCCGACCGGCAGGACCGGGAACCGCCGGGCGGATCGGCGGGACCGTGGACGGGGACGGCCGATCCGGGCCCCGCGCTCGCCCGACTGACCGCGCGGGAGCGGGAGATAGCGGAACTGGTCGCCGAAGGCCTCACCAACCAGGCCATCGCCTCCCGGCTCTTCCTCAGTCCGCGCACGGTCGAGAGCCACGTCGCCCGTGCCTACCGCAAGACGGGCGTCCCGTCCCGCGCCGCCCTTGCCACCCTGGTCGCCCGCCACGCCGACGCGCGGCGCGCGGCGCCACCGCCTCCGTGACCGGACCGCCCGCCGAGCCTCCCGCCGGCGGCCGCTGCATCAGCGTCGATGTCAGAGGGCTGCTCTAGGGTCCTCACCATGAGCGAAGTCGCGAGTGAAGCCACGTTCGACGCCGCCGCGGTCCGCCGGGCCGCCGCCACGATCTGCGCCGGGCAGGCCGCGGCGTGCGAGGCCGCCGGAATACCCGACGACAGCCACCGACTCGCACGGCTGGTGCGATCGGACTTCGGCAGCTACCGGGAGCTGGCCGCCGCGCTGAGACACGAGTGCCACCCGGACCTGCTGCCCTCGATACCCCGGCTCTGCGCCGCCGCCCTCGGCGACACCGGTACGGCGCGCACGCTGAGCGGCGACCAGCAGCTGGCCGATCCGTTCTTCCACCACGGCGACCTGGTGGTGGAGGGCGACCTGGACGTGGAGGCGCCCCTCGTGGTGACCGGTTCGCTGACCGTCAGGGGGCTGCTGGCCGACTGCGGTCCGGACTCGGTGGTGGTCGTCGGCGGCGGTGTCACGGCCCGAGGGGTCTTCACCGACGGCGACATGTGCGTCCTCGGCGACATCGAGGCGGAGGTCGTCCACGGGTACTACAACGACCACACGTTGCAGGCGCGCCGGATCCGCGCCCGCCTGGTCGTCGAGGACGAGCACGCCACGATCGCGACCGTCGAAGCCGGCCTCCACTTCGATCTCGACGACTACCAGCAGGGATACGGTGACGGCGTGCAGGAGCGGCTGCGGGCCCTCCTCGTGGACGACGTCTTCACCGCCGACGAGGACGAGGAGGACGGCGAGGAGATGTTCGACCACGCCGCGCTCCTCGCCCGGATGCGCGCGGGCCTGCCCGTCTTCCGCGCCGACACCGACCCCGGACCCCGCTGACTGACCGGCCTTCGTGCGCGCTCACCGACCGGAGTGCGCTCGTTCACGGAAGGCCACGTCCGGACGTCGATTACTCGGCGGTAACCCTCGCCCGGCACCCCTTTTTTTCGCCATTTCGTCCACCAGATGCCGCGTCAGCTGACAGTGTTCGGGCATGTCGGTCTTACGAGGGACGGATCAGTCGTCCACGCGGAGTCTGGTGCTCGGCCGGTACGCCTTGCTCGAGCGCTTTCACGGCGGCATGGCGGAGGTGTGGAAGGCGCGGGACCTGAGGCTGGACCGCACGGTGGTGGCCAAGTTTCTCCGAATCGCCGAGCGAGGTGCCCCGGCGGCCCGCAGGTTCAAGCGCGAGGCCCGGATTCTGGCCGGTATCGACGAT
>NZ_VJYK02000456.1 GCF_007097205.2 Streptomyces alkaliterrae | reverse complement strand
GCCCGAGAACCCCGGCACCGAACCCGGCCCCGCCGACCCGCCGCCCGGAGGCGACGGCGACGGCGACGGCACCGCCGACGGCGGCCAGGGCGCCGGACCTCAGCTCGACGGCGGCACCGAACCGCTCAGCGGCGGCAGCGAGCCGCTCGACGGCGGTGACGCGTAGCCATGGCCCGTGCCGCCCACCGGAAGCGCCGCAGTACGCGCCTTCCGCTGAGATACCTGCTGCCCGCCCTGTTCCTCGTCGCGATCATGCTGATGCTGCTGCTGCGCGGCTACGTGCACAGCGAGTTCCTCGCCGACCACCGCGTCAACCCGCCCACGTCCAACAGCAAGGTCCCTGCCGACGTGCTGGAGGGCGGGCCCGTCGTCGACACCCGCAACGGCAAGACGGCCAGCTACCACGTACCCGAACGCACCATGGTCCTCACCTTCGACGACGGCCCCGACCCCGTCTGGACGCCGAAGGTCCTCGACGTGCTCCACCAGCACGACGCCCGGGGCGTCTTCTTCATCACCGGCACGATGGCCTCCCGCTACCCCGCGCTCGTCCGCCGCATGGTCGACGAGGGGCACGAGATCGGCCTGCACACCTTCAACCACCCCGACCTCTCCCTCCAGTCGACCTCCCGCATCGACTGGGAACTGGCCCAGAACCAGCTCGCCCTCGTCGGCGCCACCGGCGTGCGCACCTCCCTCTTCCGCCCGCCCTACTCCTCCCACGCGCACGCCCTCGACAACGACACCTGGCCCGTCACCCGCCACCTCGGCGAACGCGGCTACATCACCGTCTTCAACGACACCGACACCAAGGACTGGTCCCGCCCCGGTGCCCAGGAGATCATCCGCCGCGCCATGCCGGAGAAGTCGGGCGACGGCGCGATCGTCCTCATGCACGACTCCGGCGGCGACCGCTCCCAGACCGTCGAGGCGCTGGAGATCATGCTGCCCCGCCTCAAGGCCGAGGGTTACCGCTTCGTCAACGTCACCGAGGCGCTGGACGCCCCCAGCGCCCACACCCCCGTCGGCGGCTTCGAACTCTGGAAGGGCAAGGCGTTCGTCGGCGCCGTCAGCGTCTCCGGCAAGGCCATGGGCGTGCTCACCGTGCTGCTCGCCGTCGTCGGCTCGCTGGTACTGCTGCGCTTCGCGCTGATGCTCGTGCTGTCCTGGCTGCACGCGCGGCGCGTCCGCCGCCCCGACTTCCGCTGGGGCGACGAACCCGTCACCCGACCGGTCAGCGTCCTCGTCCCGGCGTACAACGAGGCCAAGTGCATCGTGAACACCGTGCGCTCACTCGACGCCAGCGACCACCCCATCGAGATCATCGTCATCGACGACGGCTCCACCGACGGCACCGCCGACATCGTCGAGTCGCTGCGCATGCCCAACGTGCGCGTCGTCCGCCAGGCCAACGCCGGCAAGCCCGCCGCCCTCAACAACGGCATCCGGCACGCCCGCTACGACATCGTCGTGATGATGGACGGCGACACCGTCTTCGAACCGTGCACCGTCCGCGAACTCGTCCAGCCCTTCGCGGACCCGGAGGTCGGCGCCGTCGCCGGCAACGCCAAGGTCGGAAACCGGGACAAGCTCATCGGCGCCTGGCAGCACATCGAGTACGTCATGGGCTTCAACCTCGACCGCCGCCTCTACGACGTGCTGCGCTGCATGCCGACCATCCCCGGCGCGGTCGGCGCCTTCCGCCGCGAGGCCCTGCACCGCGTCGGCGGCATGAGCGAGGACACCCTCGCCGAGGACACCGACATCACCATGGCCATGCACCGCGACGGGTGGCGCGTCGTCTACGCCGAGAACGCGCGTGCCTGGACCGAGGCCCCCGAAAGCGTCCAGCAGCTGTGGTCCCAGCGCTACCGCTGGAGCTACGGCACCATGCAGGCCATCTGGAAGCACCGCCGCGCGTTCCTCGAACGCGGCCCCTCCGGCCGCTTCGGCCGCGTCGGCCTCCCGCTGGTCTCCCTGTTCATGGTCGTCGCGCCGCTGCTCGCACCGCTCATCGACATCTTCCTGCTCTACGGCGTCATCTTCGGCCCCACCGGCAAGACCGTCGCCGCCTGGCTCGGCGTCCTCGCCGTCCAGGCGATCTGCGCCGCGTACGCCTTCCGCCTCGACCGCGAACGCATGACGCACCTGCTGTCCCTGCCGCTGCAACAGTTGCTCTACCGCCAGCTCATGTACGTCGTGCTGCTCCAGTCCTGGATCACCGCCCTCACCGGCGGCCGGCTCCGCTGGCAGAAACTCCGCCGCACCGGCGCCGTCGAGTCCGCACCCGTGACGGGCCAGCCCACCCGCGAGAGAAGCGCCGCCCGATGACCAGCCTCACCACCGGCCCGGAACCCACGCCGCCCGCCGAGGGCGGGCCGTCCACGGAACCGGCCCCCGCACGCAAGGAGGGCCGGGACCGCTACCTGGACTTCCTCCGCACCCTCGCGCTGCTCCGCGTGGTCGTCTACCACACCTTCGGCTGGGCCTGGCTGACGTTCGTCTTCCCCTCCATGGGCGTCATGTTCGCCCTCGCCGGCTCCCTCATGGCCCGTTCCCTGCGGCGCCCCGCCCTCGGCGTCATCCGCAGCCGCGTCCGCCGCCTGCTGCTGCCGCTGTGGATCTACGGCGTGGTGGTCCTGACGATCCTGTTCATGCAGGGCTGGGGGCCGGCGAAGGGGCAGGAGGGCTGGTTCTGGCTGCGCGTGCTGTGCTGGGTCGTGCCCGTCGGCAGCCCGCCCTTCCCCTGGCACATCGGGTCCGAGTCCGGCCTGCTCTCCGACACCTGGGCCGTCCAGGCCGCAGCGCCGCTGTGGTACCTGCGCGCCTACTTCTGGTTCGTGCTGCTGTCCCCGCTGATGCTGTGGCTCTTCCGACGCATGCCCTGGCAGACGCTGCTCGCCCCGCTCGCCCTCACCGCGATCTTCGGCACCGACCTCGTCGACATCCCCGGCCAGACCGGCTCCGCCGTCACCGACTTCGTCACCTTCGGCGCCTGCTGGATCCTCGGCTTCGCCCACCACGACAAGCTCCTCGACCGCCTCCCCGCCTACATCCCACC
>NZ_VJYK02000455.1 GCF_007097205.2 Streptomyces alkaliterrae | reverse complement strand
GACAAAGGGGGGTACGGCGGGTTAGCGTCGCGAGAACGCCCACTTCCGTGTGGGCGGCCCAACCTCCCTTTACTCGGATCGTCCGGCACGTTCCTGCCGGTGAAGGAGTCACAACAGCATGGCTACGGTCACGTACGACAAGGCTTCCCGGCTGTACCCGGGGAGCGAGAAGCCCGCCGTCGACCAGCTCGACATCGAGATCGAGGACGGCGAGTTCCTCGTCCTCGTCGGCCCCTCCGGCTGCGGCAAGTCCACCTCCCTGCGGATGCTCGCGGGGCTGGAGGACGTGAACAGCGGAGCGATCAGGATCGGTGACCGGGACGTCACCCACCTTCCGCCGAAGGACCGGGACATCGCCATGGTGTTCCAGAACTACGCGCTGTACCCGCACATGTCGGTGGCGCAGAACATGGGCTTCGCGCTCAAGATCGCCGGTGTGCCGAAGGACGAGATCCGCAAGAAGGTCGAGGACGCGGCGAAGATCCTGGACCTGACCGAGTACCTGGAGCGGAAGCCGAAGGCGCTCTCCGGTGGTCAGCGGCAGCGTGTCGCGATGGGCCGGGCGATCGTCCGGGAGCCGCAGGTCTTCCTGATGGACGAGCCGCTGTCGAACCTCGACGCCAAGCTGCGAGTGCAGACCCGTACGCAGATCGCTTCGCTGCAGCGCCGGCTGGGCATCACCACGGTGTACGTCACGCACGACCAGGTCGAGGCGATGACGATGGGCGACCGGGTCGCCGTGCTCAAGGACGGGCTGCTGCAGCAGGTCGCCTCGCCTCGTGAGATGTACGACCGGCCGAAGAACCTGTTCGTGGCCGGCTTCATCGGCTCGCCGGCGATGAACCTTGTCGAGGTGCCGATCATCGACGGCGGTGTGAAGTTCGGCAACAGCGTGGTGCCGGTGGCGCGCGAGGCCATCGCGGAGGCGGCGAAGAAGGGCGACAAGTCGGTCACGGTGGGTGTCCGCCCCGAGCACTTCGACGTGGTGAACGGCGAAGGCGCGCAGGCGCTGAGCAAGGACGAGCCGGCCGGTCTCGCGGTGACGGTGAACGTCGTCGAGGAGCTGGGCGCGGACGCGTTCGTCTACGGCACGGCCGTGGTCGGCGGCGAGCCGAAGGACCTGGTCGTCCGGGTCGGCGGCCGTGAGGCGCCGGAGAAGGGCACGGAGATCCACGTGGTGCCGCGCAGCAGCGAGATCCACGTGTTCTCGTCGACGACGGGTGAGCGGCTCACCGACTGAGGCCGTGTGGCAGGACGGGAGGGCCCGGTGGCGCGGAGGACGCGTCGCCGGGCCCTTTCGGACGGGGTGGGCGGAGACGGGGCGAGAGCACGAACGTCAACTTCGCGCCTCGGATACGCGCCGATTAATACCCCTTCAGAGTGACTTGCTGTCGTCAGGCCGGTACTCCTCGCTACCATCGGTGTGACCCCTTTACGGGCTCCCGATCCGCCTCCCGTTTCCCCGGGGGCGTCCCATCACGAGGAAGACACCAGTGAATCAGGCAGCACGCCGTATCGGCAGAACTCTTGCTCTTGTCCTCCCGGTCGTCCTGGTGCTGTCCGGGACTCTCGCGGTGGCCCAGGTTCCGTGGGCGACCGCGCCGACCGAGTCGCAGGTGCTGGCCTCGGCCGCCGACGAGGCGGCCAACAAGCCCGCGCGTCCCGGCGGTTCGCCCGCGCCGCACGAGGCACTGCGGGACCGGCTCATCACCGAACTCCAGCAGGAGGACCCGGCCGTCGCCCTGACGAGCCTCCAGCGCGCGGTGGACCGCAAGCCGTCGCTGGCCGAGCACTGCATGGACATCGCCCGGGCTCTGGGCAAGGCGGCGGTGCTCAAGTACGGCGCGGAGCGCGCGCAGCGGTTCTCCCGGCCCGTGTGCGACACGTCGTTCGCCGCCGGCGTGGCCGCCACGCGCTGAGGTCGCGTCCCCGCCTAACGTGCGGGGCATGAGTCCCAGTCCGCAGACGTACCCCACGCAGGCGGTGATCCTGGCCGGCGGCCAGGGTTCCCGGCTGCGTCCGTACACCGACGACAAGCCCAAGCCGATGGTGGAGATCCCCGGGACGGGGACGCCGATCATCGGCCACCAGCTCTCCTGGCTCGCCCGCGAGGGGGTCACCGACGTGGTGATCTCCTGCGGGCATCTGGCGTCCGTGCTGGAGACCTGGCTTGACGCGGCCGAACTCCCCCTGCGTACGCGCACGGTGGTCGAGGAGGAGCCGCTGGGCAGGGGCGGCGGCCTGCGCTTCGCGGCCGCCGCGCTGCCCCGCCCGGACGAGGACTGGTACGCCACGAACGGCGACGTCTGGACCCGGTTCGCGCTGCGGGAGATGGCCGACTTCCACGTGGAGCGGGACGCGACGGCGACGATCGCGCTCGCCCGCCCCCGGCTGCCGTGGGGCGCCGTCCGGACGGACGGCTTCGGGCACGTCGTCGACTTCATCGAGTCGCCGCCGGTCGAGTACGAGGTGAACGCCGGCGTCTACGTCTTCTCGCCTTCCTTCACCGAGCTGCTGCCGGAGCGCGGCGACCACGAGCGCTCGACCTTCCCGCGGCTGGCGCGGGAACGGCGGCTGGCCGGCTTCCCGTTGCCGCAGGGCGCCTACTGGCGTGCGATCGACACGGCGAAGGATCTGACGGAGGCGGCGAGGGAGTTGGCGGCGGAGGCGGCAGAGGCGAGGGACACGACGGGGGCCGCCGACATGGCGGGGTGAGGTCGGTCAGCACCGTCGATGCCGTCCCGCCCGCCCGGGGTGGGTTGCACGGGCCAGGCGGTCGAGGACCGGGGCCCGCTCGGCCGGGTCGCCGCGCGGGAGTGGCACGGCGGCCCGGCCGAGCGGGCCCGGACCGTATTCGGGGCGGTCGGTGAGTCGCGGGGCGGCGATCGGTGAGCCCGAACAGCCGCACAGGGGGCGCAGGGTATGAGGTGGGTCGGCGCCGCCGCGCGGCGGCGCGGGGTCGGAGGTGCGTCGGCCGGGCCGGTGGGGGACCGGCCCGGCCGACGGGGGCGGGGCGTGGCGCGACTCAGCCGAGGAGGCCGCCGAGCGCGCCGCGCCCCCCGCTG
>NZ_VJYK02000454.1 GCF_007097205.2 Streptomyces alkaliterrae | reverse complement strand
GGTGGCGGGGTCAGCTCCGACTCCTCGGGGAGCTCTTCGGTGTCCACGCCGCTCACTTGCGCCAACTCGTGTTTGAGTGCGGCCAGTTCGGCGCCACCCGCCATGTGGTTGGTCAGCTCCTCCAGACCGACGTCGGCCCGGGCGGCGTTCAACTCGACGGTGCCGAGCCGCAGTACGGTGAAGTGGTCGCCGACCATGTAGGCGTGGTGCGGGTTGTGGGTGATGAAGACGACGCCGAGGCCGCGGTCGCGGGCGGCGGCGATGTACTTCAGCACCACGCCCGACTGCTTGACGCCGAGCGCCGCCGTCGGCTCGTCGAGGATGAGCACCCGCGCGCCGAAGTGGACGGCGCGGGCGATGGCGACGGACTGGCGCTGGCCGCCGGAGAGGGTGCCGATGGGCTGTTCGAGGTCGTCGAGCACGATGCCCATGGCACGCAGTTCCTCGTCGGCGGTGCGCTTCATACGCTGGATGTCGAGGCGGCGGAGTGGCCAGGTGCCCCGGGTGAGCTCCGAGCCGAGGAAGAAGTTCCGCCAGACGGGCATCAGCGGCACGGTGGCGAGGTCCTGGTAGACGGTGGCGATGCCCCGGTCCAGCGCCTCGCGCGGGGTGGAGAGTCTGACGGGTTCGCCGTCGATCAGGAACTCGCCCTCGCTGTGCTGGTGCAGTCCGGAGATGATCTTGATGAGGGTGGACTTGCCGGCGCCGTTGTCGCCGAGGACGCAGGTCACCCGTCCGGCGTGGACGGCGAGGTCCACGCCGTGCAGGGCGCGTACGTTGCCGTAGGACTTCCCGGCGGCGCGCAGCTCCACGACGGGCGGCGCGTCGGTGGCGGTGTCCGTGGCGGTGTCCGTGGCGGCCGGGCGGTGGCCGGTCTCTGGCGTGTCGGTCATGTTGATCACCTCCGGGTCGCCGTGCGGCGGACCCACAGATTGACAAGGGCGGCGAGCAGCAGCATCACCCCGAGGAACGCCTTGAACCAGTCCGGGTTCCAGTTGGCGTACACGATGCCCTGGGACACCATGCCGAAGATCAGCGCGCCGATGACGGGCCCGACGGCCGAGCCGTACCCGCCGGTCAGCAGGCATCCGCCGATGACGGCGGCGATGATGTACAGGAACTCGTTCCCGACGCCTTCCCCGGACTGGACGGTGTTGAACGAGAACAGCAGGTGCATGCCGACGAACCAGGCGCCCGCGCCGACGCCCATGAAGAGGGCGATCTTGGTGAGGTTCACGGGTACGCCGACCGCGCGGGCGCTGTCCTTGTTGCCGCCGACGGCGAAGATCCAGTTTCCGAACCTCGTGCGCAGCAGCAGCCAGGTGGCCAGGCCCGCGAAGAGCAGCCACCACAGGACCGTGATCTTCACCTGGACGCCGCCGATCCCGATCTCGCTGGCGAAGATCCGCTCGGCCTGGGCGAAGCCGTCCATGTCGCTGATCGAGTCGGTGGCGACGTTGCCGGTGAAGATCTTGGTGACGGCGAGGTTGGCACCCTGGAGGATGAGGAACGTGCCGAGGGTGATGAGGAAGCTCGGCAGTCCGGTCCGGATCAGCAGCCAGCCGTTGAACGCGCCGACGGCGAGGGAGAACACCAGGGCGAGGAGCACGCCCGTCCACACGTTCACCGAGAGCTGGAAGCTGAGCATGCTGGCGGTGAGCGCGGAGGTGGTGACGGCGACGCCGGCGGACAGGTCGAACTCGCCGCCGATCATCAGCAGCGCCACGGGCAGCGCCATGATGCCCATCACCGAGGCCTGGTAGAGCACGGTGGCCAGTGAGCCGGCCTCCCGGAAGGGCGGGGCGACCGTGAAGAAGACCAGGTAGACGGCGACGGCGGCGAGCAGCGCGCCGATCTCGGGGCGGGCGAGCACGCGGCGGCCGAGGGAGCGGCGGAGGGTGCGTCCGTCGGCCGCGGGCTTTGTCGGGGCGGCGGGACCGCCGGTGGGTGTCGGCGTGGTGCCCGCCGGGGCGGGCGTCGCCCGGGTCATGGCCATCACCGGGTTCCCTTCGCGGCGAACTCGGCGATCTCGTCGACGTTGTCCTTGTCGACGAACGCCGGGCCGGTCAGTACGGGTGCCTCGCCGCCGCCGCTGAAGTTGCCGTTGGTCTTGTAGAGCCACAGGGAGTCGACGGCGAGGTAGCCCTGGAGGTAGGGCTGCTGGTCGACGGCGACGGCCACGTCGCCCTTGCGGACGGCGTCGACGAGGGCCTTGTTGAGGTCGAAGGTGACGACCTTCGCCTTGCTGCCTGCGTCCTTGGTGGCCTGCACGGCGGTCAGCGCGAAGGGCGCGCCGAGGGTGACGACGTGGTCGATCGAGCGGTCCTGCTTGACCTTGGCGGTGAGGGTGGCCTTGACGGAGGGCATGTCGGTGCCGTTGACGTAGAGGTTCTGGACCTTGCCGTCGAAGGTGGCCTTCACCCCGGCGCACCTGGCCTCCTGTGCGACCTGGCCCTGTTCGTGGATGACACACAGGCTGTGCTTGGCGCCGAGTTCGTTGAGCTTGCGGCCGAATGCCTCGCCTGCGACGCGTTCGTCCTGGCCGAAGTACTGGAGCAGGCCCTGCTTCTTCCAGTCGTCGATGCCGCCGTTGAAGCCGACGACGGGTATGCCGGCGCGGCGGGCCTTGGCGACTGCGGCCTTCATGGCGTCCGGCTTGGCGAGGGTGATCGCGATGCCGTCGACCTTCTGGTCGATGGCGTTCTGGACGAGGTTGGCCTGGGTGGCGGCGTTGGGGTCGGCGGAGTAGACGAGCTTGACGTTGTCCTTGGCGGCGGCGTCCTGGGCGCCCTTGCGGACGATGTCCCAGAAGGTGTCGCCGGGCGAGGCGTGGGTGATCATCGCGACGGTCATCCGGGGCGTGTCCGCCTTGCCGGCGGCGGCGTTCTGGCCGTCCTCCCGGTCCTGCTTGCCGCCGGAGCCGCTGGAGCATCCGGCGAGCGCGAGGGCGGCGGTGGTGAGGGTCGCGGCGAGCACGACGGCGGGTCTGCGGCGGAGGCTGGGCTGGTACGTGCGGTCCATCGGTAGTGCACCTCACTGCGCGAGGAGGGAAGGGATGGGGAGCGGCCGGCCG
>NZ_VJYK02000453.1 GCF_007097205.2 Streptomyces alkaliterrae | reverse complement strand
GGCTTCCGTCCTGCGGGAGATGGGGGCGACGCTCGCGCGTGCCGCCGCGTGCCGCCGCGCGGCGGCACGCGCACGGCGCGCGGTGGTGGGGGATGGCTGCGATGCTGAAGGTGCGGGGAGCGCCCCGCCTCCGCACCGCCCACGTCTGGATGTGACCACCACCGGGGGTGAGCGCCTTGGTAGAGATGGGCGACAACGCTCGGGGACCGACCGTTCCGAGCTGGCCGCGCACCGATCCCCTCGGCGCCCCGCTGCTGCACACCCGGATCACCCCTCCGGTGCTCCCCCCGACCCACCTGCGGCGGCCCCGGCTGCTGCGCATGCTGGACGCGGCCCCGCACACCCCGCTGACGGTCGTGAACGGCCCGGCGGGCGCGGGCAAGAGCCTGCTGGCGGCTGACTGGGTGGCCGGCCTGGACCGGCCCGTCGCGTGGCTGAACGCGGAGGCCGAGGACCGGCGCCCCGGCGTTTTCTGGACCTATCTGCTGCACGCTCTCGACGGCTGCGGCAGCCCCGCGGCGGAGGCGGTCGGGGCCCCGGCGGACGCCGCCGACGTCGACCGGAGGCTGCTGGCGGCGCTGGCGGCCGACCTGGAGAGCCGCAGCGAGCCACTGGTCGTGGTGATCGACGAGTTCGATCGGGTGACCGGCCCGGAGGTCCCCGCGCAGTTGGAGTTCGTCCTGCGCCACGCCGGGGCGGGCCTCCGTCTGGTGCTCCTGGCCCGTGTGGAGCCGTTGTTGCCGCTGCACCGCTACCGGGCTGCGGGTGAGCTGGTCGAGATCCGCGCCGAGGATCTGGCGTTCGATGCGGCGGAGGCCGCCGCGCTGCTCGGGCTGCACGGGCTGAGCCTGCCGGCGGACGTGTGCCACGACCTGGTGGAGCGGACCCGGGGCTGGGCGGCCGGGCTGCGGCTGTGTGCCGTGGCGGCGGCGGGCACCTCGGATCCGGCGGTCTGTCTGAAGGAGTTCGAGGCGAACCGGAGCCCGGTGGCCGACTTCCTGTCGGCGGAGGTGCTGGCCCGGCAGCCGGCCGACGTCCAGGACGTCCTGCTGCGGTTGAGCGTCCTGGACCGGTTCTGCCCGGACCAGGCGAACGCGCTGACCGCGCGGCGGGACGCCGAGGCGCTGCTTGTCGGCCTGCACCGGGAGAACGCGTTCGTCGAGTACCTGGGCCATGCGTGGTACCGGTTCCATCCGCTCTTCGGCGAGATCCTGCGGGCGCACCTGCGTCTGCGGCGGCCCGGTCTGGAGCCCGACCTGCACCGGCGGGCCGCTCACTGGCTGCGACGGTCGGGAGATCTTCGGGCCGCGCTGGCGCACGGCGCAGCCGCCGGCGAGTGGGACTTCGCCGCGGAGACGCTGGTCGGTGAACTGGCACTCGGGCAGTTGCTGACGGGGCTGCGTGCGACGGATCTCAGCGAGCTGTTCTCGGGAATGGAGCCCGGGGCGACAAGCCCGGCGGCGGACCTCGTCAGGGCCGCGCTCGACCTCGCCCGGTGCGACGTCCGGCACGGGACGTCCCGCCTGCGGCGTGCCGAGGCGCGGCTGACCGCCCCGGACCGGACCGAGGCGGCCCGGCCCGACGCCGTCCCGGAGCCCGTGCCCGAGACGGCGGCGCGGCTCGGCTGCGCGCTGCTCGAGGTGCTGACCGCCCGGCTGACGGGCTCCCCCGACCAGGCCGAGGAGGCGGCTGAGGCCGCCGACGGACTGCTCCGGGAGCTGCCCCGGCCGCTGGTCGAGAAGCATCCGGAGATGACCGCGCTGCTCCTCACCCACCTGGGTTCGGCACGGCTGTGGGCCGGACGCTTCGAGGAGGCGGGCATGGCGCTCGGCGCGGCCGCGAAGGGGCCGGGTGGTGCTTCGACCGCGCTGCCGCGGGAGGACTCGGTCGGCCACCTGGCGCTGATCGACCTCCTCGACGGCTGGCCTGGAAGGGCTGAGCGCCGGGTACTGGCCGGTGCGTCCGAGGCGGAGCGGTTCAGCCTGCCCGAGGAGTCGCGCCCTCCTGTCGGGCGGCTGGTCCTGGCCGCCGTGGCGGTCGAACGTCACGAGCTGGGACGGGCGCGGGAGCTGCTGGACGAGACCGCCCGGTCCCGCTCCTCCTCCGAGGACCCGGTGGCGGCGGCCGAACAGGCCCTCGTCACCGCCCGGCTGCTGCTGGGCCGCGGCAGGGCGCGCGACGCGGCGCGGGCGGCCGGGTGGTCCTCGTCCGCGGCGACGGAGTCGCCCTGGGTGACCAGTCACCGGTCGTTGGTGAGGGCCGCCGGCCATCTGTCCGAGGGGCGGCCGGAGGACGCGGTCCGGGTGCTCGCCGAGGTAACGCAGGAGGGTCCGATGGCGGCGGCGGAGGCCGCGGGGGTGCTGGCGGCGGCGGGGCGCGCGGCGTGGGCGGTCGAACTGCTCGACGGCCTCGACGGGACGCGGCGCGGCGGGCCGGCGGTGACGGTCCGCGCGGCGCTCGCGCGGGCTCGGATCGCGCGGGACGCCGGGGACGTGGGCGCGGCCCGGCGACTGGTCGCCCATGCGCTTCTGGCGGCGCGTGGTGATCGGCTGCGACGTCCGTTCCTCGACGCCCGCCCGTGGATCCGTCCGCTGCTGGCGACCCCGTCGGCACGGGAGCTGGCGGCGGGCTGGCTCTCCTCGGAAACGGCGCCGGCCGGCGGGTCACCCGGCGGCGGGGCGGAACCGTTGCCGCCGGTCCTGGAGGAGCTGAGCGGGCGCGAGGTCGAGGTGCTGCGGCGGCTGGCGGGGTTGATGTCCACCGAGGAGATCGCCGCCGATCTGTACGTCTCGGTCAACACGGTGAAGACCCATCTGAAGGGCGTCTACCGGAAGCTCGCCGTGCACCGCCGCACCGACGCGGTCCGGCGAGCGCGGGACCTCGGCCTGCTGTGAGCGCGGGCGCACAGCCGTGGGGCGGCCGGTCACAGGCCTCCCCCGCCACGGGTGAGGTGGGGATGGGCGGTCTCGGATGCCATGGAATGGACGGCGGGAGCCCCGCCGCCCGCCGTCGGCGGGGCGTGACCCGCAACCTGCCGAGAGCGCGGGGCGGAGGAGGGAGCGATGAGCCGGGGCGGACGGGCCG
>NZ_VJYK02000452.1 GCF_007097205.2 Streptomyces alkaliterrae | reverse complement strand
CCCCCGTCCGTCTCCTCACCCACGGAGTGTGTACGTGTCCGCCTCCTCGTCCCCCACGTCGACCGCCAGTCGGGCGGGCGGCACCGGATCCGTCCGGTCCCGGCTCCCCAAGGTGCCGTTCTGGGCGCAGATCCTCGTCGGCCTGGTCCTCGGCGTCTTCCTCGGCTGGATGGCCCGCAGCGGCGACATATCGTGGCTCGGCACCACCCTCGACAAGATCGGCGGCACGTTCGTCCAGCTGCTGAAGCTGGCCGTCGCCCCCCTCGTCTTCTTCGCGATCGTCGTCTCGATCACCAACCTGCGCAACGTCTCCAACGCCGCCCGCCTGGCCGGCCGCACGCTGCTGTGGTTCCTGATCACCTCGCTCATCGCGGTCTCCATCGGCCTCACCATCGGGCTGCTCACCAGCCCCGGCTCCGGCACCGGCCTCACCCCGGCCGACGGCGCCGCCCCCGAGAAGTCCGGCTCCTGGATCGACTTCCTCACCGGCATCGTCCCCACCGACGTCATCACGCCCTTCACCGAGCTGAAGGTGCTCCAGATCGTCTTCATGGCGGTTGTCGTCGGCATCGCCGCGCTCAAGCTCGGTGAGAAGGCCGCCCCGCTGCTGAGCTTCGGCGAGGCCGCGCTGGCGCTGCTCCAGAAGGCACTGTGGTGGGTCATCCGCCTCGCCCCGCTCGGCACCCTCGGCCTCATCGGCAACGCCATCAACCAGTACGGCTGGGACCTGCTCGGGCAGTACGCCACCTTCACCATCGACGTCTACGTCGGTTCGCTGCTGGTGATGTTCGGTGTCTACCCGCTGCTGCTGGCGCTCGCCGGCCGGGTCAACCCGGTGCAGTTCTTCCGCGGCGCCTGGCCCGCCCTCCAGCTGGCCTTCGTCTCCCGCTCCTCGGTCGGCACCATGCCGGTCACCCAGAAGGTCACCGAACGCCTCGGCGTGCCCCGCGAGTACGCGTCCTTCGCCGTGCCGTTCGGCGCCACGACCAAGATGGACGGCTGCGCCGCCATCTACCCGGCGCTGGCCGCGATCTTCGTCGCGGAGATCTTCGACGTCAGCCTGGGCCTCCAGGACTACCTGCTGATCGTCTTCGTCTCGGTCATCGGCTCCGCCGCGACCGCCGGCCTCACCGGCGCCACCGTGATGACCACCCTCACGCTCTCCACGCTCGGCCTGCCGCTCGAGGGCGTCGGCCTGCTGCTGGCCATCGACCCGGTGCTCGACATGATCCGCACCGCCACCAACGTCGCCGGCCAGGCGGCAGTCCCGGTCATCGTCTCCGCCCGCGAGAAGATCCTCGACCGCGGGGCCTACGACAACGCCACCTCCTTCGACATCACCGACCTCTCCGACGACACCCCGTCGCCTGCCGGGGCCGGCGCGCCCCCAGCCCCGGTGACCAGCTGACACCGTCCCGCCCGAACGCCCCGGCCCGCCTGGCCCCACCAGGCGGGCCGGGGCGTTCGGGTACTTTCCGCGGAGTGACAACGCCTCATCGCGCCGTGGGTCCCCCCCCGGACGTGCGCGGTCAGGCCCAGGCCTTGATGAGGTCGCTCGGGCCGAGGTGGGTGATCCCGTCGGCGATACATCCACTGCGCGCGACGGCGAGCAGCGGGGTGGTGTCGTCGGCGCCCGGGAGTTGGGATCGGTGAACGACGAGGCGGGAGAGGTCCCGGTGGTCGAAGGGCTTGTTCTCCAGCCACTTGATCGAGCCGACGACAGTGATCTTCTTGGCGATCGGGGCGCGGTCGCCGCCCACGATGTCGATCTCGGGGTCGTTGGTGCGGGTCCAGTAGCCGCCGATGACGTCCGTGCCGTCGGGAAGGTGGTCGTCGGCCAGACGCCAGAGGGCGTCGCGGAGTACGGGTTCGACGGCCCTGCTCCGCCACGAGGACCAGCTGTCGCGGATGGCGCGGAGGACCCGGTCGCCGCGTCCGCGTTCGATGGTGGGGATGCGGGGGCCGATGAAGGACAGGTAGAAGCGGAGGTAGGGATCGTCGATGCGGTAGCGGGTTTCGCGGCTGGGACGGGTGGAGAGCGGGGTCTCGGCGGTGACGAGCCGCCGGGAGGTGAGCAGCTCCAGCGAGCGGCTCAGGGAGCCGGGGTTGACGCCGCCCGCCGCCCGGCCGATGAGGGTGAAGGTGCGCTCCCCGTGCCCGATGGCGCCGAGTACGGTGCGTGCCTGGGCTTCGGTGGGGAACTCCGCCGCCAGGGTGCGTTCACCGCTGACCAGCAACGCCGAGGTCGGCCGCCGCAGCGCGTGGTCCAGGTACCCCCACAGGTCAGCGCCTTCGGGCCACTCCTCGAGGATCAATGGCAGCCCACCGCTGATCAGGAAGGCGTCGAAGGCGTCGGCCGGCGGTAGTCCGAGCATCGTGCCGACCTCGGCCGGGTTGAGCGGAGGCACGACCATCTCCGTCCCACGCTGGTAGAACGGCCGCCCGTAGGTGTTCAGCTGCTCCATCATGGCAAGGTCGGAACCGATGAGGACCAGCAGCACGGGGAGTCTGGACAGGGTCCGGTCGAACGCCTTCTGCAGGGCACCCTCGAACGTCGGGTCCTCCCGCACCAGATAGGGCATCTCGTCGAGGACGACGACACTCGGTGTGTCCGCTGGTAGTACTCCGGCCAGGAGTGTCAGGGCCGCGTCCCACGTCTGCGGCACGGCGAAGTCGGCAGCACGAGCCGCGTCGGGCAGCTCGGAGGCGGCCACCTCTGCTGCGAATCCCGCCAGATCCTCCTCACGCGACCCCCCGACGGCCGTGAAGAACACGTGAGGTAGGCCGGTCCGGTCCAAAAACTCCTCGACCAACCGCGACTTTCCGACTCGTCGACGCCCCCTGATGAGCACGGCCCGACCGCGCCGTCCCCCGCGGCCACCGCTGCGTACCGGTTCCAGGAGGTCGACCAGAGCCCCGAGCTCCGCTCGCCTTCCCACAAATCCGTCCATGCGCATCACCCCTCCACAAAAGATGGAAGCAAGAAAGTTTCTTTGATGCAAGTTTCTTTGATGCAAGCGATGGACCTGTGGTGACCCGCCTGGCCGTGCTGGTCCGGACCTTTTGGCCTGGTGGAGTGGGTTTGTGGTGATGGTGTGGGGCGGCTGTGTGGAGGGTGGCGG
>NZ_VJYK02000451.1 GCF_007097205.2 Streptomyces alkaliterrae | reverse complement strand
ACCCTCCCCGTGCCCTGCCGCACCCCCTCACCCAGATGGCCCACACGACCGACGCGGCCGCCGTGCCGGACCGCGACGAGCCGCCCGCTCTCCAACTCCTGCGTCACAGAATGGAGTTGACGACCTCGGAGGACGAGCGCACGACCACCGGCCGGCGGCTGGCCGCGGCGCTCGCGAGCGCCGGCCGACATCCGGAGGCACTACGGCTGCTTCGCGGTCTGACGGAGGCCTCTGCCGATGGAGAGTCGGCGACGCACACCGGAGCCGTGGCCGTGGACGCCCTGCTCACCACGCTCGCCCACGGTGACACCGCAGCCGAGGGGCGCGAAACGCTCGTCGCGGGGAGTTTCGCGGACGCCCACGCGGTGACCTCGGTGCGGCACCACGCCGCGCTGCTGGCGTTACGGGAGGCGCTGGTCGGCGAGAATCCGCGGCGGGCAGGCGAGGCCGCCCGGACCGCGCTGACCTGCGGGCTCCACCCGGCCGACGACGAGTCCGGAATCCACGGCGTCGCGCTCCTGGTACTCGGCTGGGCCGGAGAACCCGGCGCCGCTCTCGACCACGCCGACTCGGCCGTCGCCTGTCACGGCCACCTCGCCGACCGACCCCACCACCTGGCGCACGCGCTCACCCTGAGAGCGAGCCTGAGCCACCGCCTCGGGCGGCTCGACGAGGCCCGTGCCGACGCCTCGGCGGCCCTCGACACGGCAGCCGGAGCCGAGCCCGTCCAGCGGCTGGGCACCTGCCCCGTGCTGCCGACCGCCGTCCTGGTGGAGGCGCTTGTCGACCTCGGACGGCTCGACGAGGCGGAGCGGGCCCTGACGGCAGCCGGGGCGCACGGCGCGCTCGACGGACGCTGGGGACACGACCACACACTCTTCGCGCGGGCCCGGCTGCACGCGGCGCGAGGCCGGCTCGCCGATGCCGCCGCGGACTTCGCGGCGTGCGGCGCGCGGGGCACGGACCGGGGGACCGCCGGACCGCTCTTCCACCGCTGGCGCTCGGGGGCGGCCCTGGTCCGCGTCGGGCTCGGCGATTCACGCGGTGCGCGGACGCTCGCCGCGGAGGAACGGGAACTGGCCCTCGCCTCGGGCGTGCCCGAACTCGTCGGCCACGCGCTGCGGGTCGACGCGGCCGTGTCGCCGGGGGAAGCCGCCCTCGACCGGCTGCGGGAAGCGGTGGAACTCCTCCGGGAGACCGGGGCGCAGCTGTGGTTCGCGGAAGCGCTGGTCGACCTCGGCAGACGGCTGGCCGGGGAGTCGGACGCCTCCGCCGCCCGCGCCGCGCTGCGGGAGGCACTCGACGTGGCGCGGGAGTGCGGTGCCGAACCGGTCGCGTCCGCCGCGGCACGCGCACTGGGCGAACTCGGCGACCGTCCGCGCGCCCGCGCGTTCCACGGCTACGCCGCCCTGACGCCGGCGGAGCTGCGAGTGGCCAGGCTGGCGGCCGACGGCATGACAAACCGCCAGATCGCCGGCCACCTGTTCGTCAGCCTGCGGACGGTGGAGATGCACCTGACGAACACCTACGCGAAGCTGGACTCCCCCGGCCGGCGCGGGCTGGCGGCCGCACTCGCGGCCGGCGCGCCCGCCTCACCGCGTCCCGATCCGCGGGCCCGCGCACGCTAAAGGCGTTCGAAGCCCCGGACGCGTTCCCAGTCGGTCACCGCGCTCTCGAAGGCGGCCAGTTCCGTCCTGGCGGCCTGCGCGTAGTGGGCGACGGTCTCCTTGCCGAAGACCTCGTTTGCCAGGGCGCTGCTCTCCCAGCGGTGCAGCGCCTCGGTGAGGGTGCTCGGCAGCCTCGGCACGGTCGGGTCCGCCAGGGCGTTGGCGCGGTGCGGCTCGGGCAGCGGGAGCCGGTTCTCGATGCCGTACAGGCCGGCGGCCACGACCGCGGCGACGGCCAGGTAGGGGTTGGCGTCACCGCCGGGCACCCGGTGCTCGATGCGCAGGGAGTGGCCGGAGCCGACGACCCGTACCGGGCAGGTGCGGTTGTCCCGGCCCCAGCCGATGCCGGTGGGGGCGAACGCGCCGGGCTGGAGCCGCTTGTAGGAGTTGACGTTCGGCGCCATCAGCAGGGTGAAGTCGGCGAGGGCGTCGAGCTGCCCGGCGACGAAGTGGCGCATCAGTTCCGACATGCCGTCCGGGTCGTCGGGGTCGGCGAGGACCGCGCCGCCGCCGGTGTCGCGCAGCGAGAGGTGGACGTGGCAGGAGTTGCCCTCGCCGGTGTCGAACTTCGGCATGAAGGTCAGCGCCCGACCCTCCTGCGCGGCGATCTCCTTGGCGCCGTTCTTGAAGAGGACGTGGTTGTCGCAGGTGCGCATCGCCTCGTCGTAGCGGAAGACGATCTCGTACTGGCCGGGGTGCACCTCGGCGCGGGCGGTCTCCATCCGCAGGCCGGCGCGGACCATCTCCCGGCGGATGCGGCGCACCAGCGGCTCCACGCCCGACAGTCCCTGGAGCGCGTAGTCCACGTTGTAGCGGGTGGCGGGGGTGAGGTCGTGGTAGCGGCGGTCCCAGGACTGCTGGTAGTCCTCGTTGAAGACCAGGAACTCCAGCTCCGTTCCGGCGTAGGCGGCCAGGCCTCGTTCGGCGAGCCGGTCGAGCTGCTGCCGCAGGACGTGGCGGGGAGCGACGGCGACAGGCGTGCCGTCGTGCCAGGTGGCGTCGGCGAGCACCAGCGCCGTGCCCTCGTCCCAGGGCAGGGTGCGCTGGGAGGCCGGGTCGGGGCGCAGCGTGAAGTCGCCGAAGCCGCTGTTCCAGGCGTCGATGGCGTAGCCGGGGCCGGTGTCCATCTCGACGTCGGTGGCCAGCAGGTAGACGCAGGCGTCGAAGCCGTGCTCGGCGGCCTCGTTGAGGAAGTGGTCGGCGGCCAGTCGGCTGCCCTGGAGTCGGCCCTGGAGGTCGGGGACGGCGACGATGACCTCCTGGACACGGCCGGCGGCGATCTCGGCGCGCAGCCGCTCGTAGGGATCGGGCGTCGTCCCGCCGGGGCGGGCGGTGGTGGTGGTGTTCATCGACGCACCTCGGCGTTCTGGTCGCTCTGCTCGTTCTGTTCGTTCGGGGAGTGCTTCGGGGAGTGCTTCGGGGCGTGCTGGTCGGTTCGGGGGCCCGGCAGGGTGGCCGTCACGG
>NZ_VJYK02000450.1 GCF_007097205.2 Streptomyces alkaliterrae | reverse complement strand
GGGCGTCGGTGGCGTTGAGGCGTTCGCGGATCTTGGGGAGGGAGAGGTCGGGGGCGAGTTGGGAGCCGGAGAACCAGATGGGTTCGCCTTGGACGTTGGTGTCGCCGTTGAGGGCGATCTTGTAGCCGCGGATGTCGCCGGAGGGGAAGCGTTTGATGTCGATGTGGACGGTGTCGGTGGTGGCGAGGATCGTGAGGAACTCTTCGGTGCTCGTGGCGGCTGCCACGGCGGTCCGGACGGTGGCGCGCAGGCGTTCGCGGGCGGTCTGGTCGTGGCCGGCGCGGCGGGCCTTCTCCTGTTCGGCGCGGCTGGGACGTTTGGCGGCGGTGCGGTCGCCGCGTGCGACCTGGTGGAGGCCGTATTCCTTCTCGATGGCGGCGAGTTCGCGGTCGGCGGTGAGGTAGTCGTTCCAGTGGCGGGCGGTGCGGAGGTCGGGGCGGATTTTGGTGGCGGCGATGTGGATGTGGTCGGGGGCGTGGCGGACGGCTACCCAGCGGCAGCCGTCGGGGTCGTCTGCGGGTGCGATGCCGGTGGCGGCGACGACCCGGCGGGCGATGTCGGCCCACTCGGAGTCGTCGAGGTGGCGGTCGGTGTTGGCGGCGCGGATGGAGCAGTGCCATACGTGGCGTTCGGGCGCGCGGCCGAGGCGGCGGGCTTGCTTGACGTGGAGGTCGGTGTGTTCGTTGGCGCGGCCGGGTCCGTAGAGGTAGCGGATGAGGCCGACGGTGCTCTTGCCGCTGCTGATCTTGGCGATCATCGGGACGCCTGTCCGGTGACGGCGTGGTTGGCGGCTTCGGCGATGTGGCGGATGGCGGTGCTGACCGCGTGGAGGGTGCGTTCGGCGTGGGCGAGGGCGGCGCTGTCCCCACGGTGTGGACAGTCGCCGGTGTTGAGCTTGCGGGCGATCTGGTTGATGCCGTAGTCCTTCAGCAGCTGCTGCAAGCCGCGCGCGGACAGGCCGCCCGTGCGGTACTCGGACCATGGCGCTTCCTCGTCTCCGTTGAGGAAGTCGAGGATGCGGCTTGTGCGCAGGACCGCCGGGTTGCCTTCGGCGGCGAAGGCTCGTCGGATGTCGACGAGGATGCGGATGCGCAGACCGCCTTCCTAGGATTGTTGTTCATCGGGGAGAAGGGCGCCCCTTTTCGGCGCTCGACCTTCGGGCGGCGGTGGCGGCGAGCACGCGCCGAGGTCGGCCTGCCCGAGCGGTTCCGCTTCTACGACCTGCGCCATACGGGCAACACTCTCGCCGCCGACACCGGTGCCAAGCTCAAGGACCTGATGGTCCGTGCCGGGCAGTCGTCCACATGAGCGCAGCTCATCTACCAGCACTCCACCGAGCGCCACCAGCGCAGGATCGCCGATGGCATAGACGCCGAGGTGCGTGGGCGTCGCGCGGATGAGGACGGCCATTTGCCCTGAGGCCGGAGAGGAGTGAGGCACGGGGGTGCGGTCCGGGGAGGACCGTACCCCCGTTCACGCCCACGGGGCTGTTCCACTCAGGCACGATGGGCAGGTGACATACGCGGTGACTGTGGACGTTGGTATCCCGGATGGGACACAGCAGCTCGACGAGCTCCAGCGGGAGGGAGCAGCGTCGTTGCTGGTCAAAGGGCTTGAGTCGGTGTACGCGATCGAGGGGCCGGACGGCGTAGAGGTAGAGATAACCGACTGCTTTGTCGGCACCCACCCCGAGGGCGCTGTGCTCGGCGTCACCGTCGACGCGCTGTCGTGGAGGAGCTGCTCGAGCGCCACGATCCGTTGGCTGAGTGGCGGATCCTCAAGTGCGCTGTCGAGCTGCATCCCGAACTTGCACAACGGAGCCTGGAGGCGGCCAGCGGGCAGGAGGCTCCACCGGCGGACCCGGCCGAGCGGGCACGTCGCCACGCGGAGGCGAGGAAATCCGCCGACCCGCCCCGGCTCGATCCGGAAGAAGTCGAGGAGATGCGGACCAAGCTCCGGTCCCTCGCCCGTGACCTGAAGGCGTTTCCCCTGGAGTGCTTCGGCTACGCGGACGACCCGGAAGAGCGCGTGGTCGCCCGGAAGGACGCGGAGGTGGCAGCAGGGGCCCTGGTGTGGGCCTCGGAGATCCTGGTCGACGAGCTGTTCCGGGACGTGGTGACCCTGTACGAGGATGACGGCGACAGCGTCGCCGAGAGCGACGGGGTCTTCATGGTGCTTGAGGAACTGCCTCCGCAGTTCGCACACCGGTACTCGGCGCTGTTCGCGAAGCGGCTCACGGTGGCAGCCGTCTCGATGATCGCGCGCTTCACCCAGCCGGGCGACGTGCGACTGAGCTGCGTCGCCGAGGAGCTGCTGCTGCGCATTCTCCTCCAGGACGCACTCGTCGTGGCGGACACTCACGGGCTGCTGAGCGACGAGATCCGGACCGCCTGGGAGATCTTCAGCACGGAGGTCTACGAGGACACGGACCATGAGTGGCTCTACGACCCCGCGATGGACGGGATCGACGAGGACCCGAGGCTGGCCCATATGGGCATCGCACCGATGGAGGTGAAGGACTGGTTCTCGCCGTTCGGAGACGGAGGCTACGTCCATCCGTACGCAGTGGGCGCGGCCGGTGGCGACTACCACTGAAGCCGCTCGTCCAGGTGCAGTTCTGGCACGAATCTGGCATGGCTCGCCCGCGGTGTGACGAGGAGACGCGTGAGGACTGCGAACACCCAAAGGGAATGGCAGGACATCCCGTTAGGTCCGGATTCATGCAGGTATGCCGGGCCCGGGAGGCGTGGTGCGGACCACGTGAAATGTGTCTCGCTATTCGGACGCCAGGGGTTCCTGGTGGTCACCTGCGGACAGCTCGCTTCGCCAGGCTTGCTCAGTGGTGTCTATCTGGCGCGGATCTGGCACGCGGGCCCGTGCTTGCCTCAACCAGCAAACAACCCCCGGGTCGTTGACCTGGGGGTTTGTCGTGGAGCGGGTGACGGGAATCGAACCCGCGCTCTGAGCTTGGGAAGCTCATGTTCTACCATTAAACTACACCCGCGAAGATCGGCATGGAGAGCCGAATCGGCGCGTCACACTCTACCTCACCGTCACCCCCGTGTGCACAGACCGTTGGGGTGGTGGTGTCTGTTCTGGTGTGTGGTGGGCGGTTTCAGGGGGTGTGTCGGGTGGACT
>NZ_VJYK02000045.1 GCF_007097205.2 Streptomyces alkaliterrae | reverse complement strand
GCGGGGTGGTCGGGGGGGCCGGGGACTCCGCCTTGCGCGCGGCCTCGGCGGCCAGTCGGGCCTTCTCCGCCCGCAGCAGCGCCTCCTCCGCCTTGCGCTGCTTCTCCAGACGTCGTTCCTCGGCCTCGGCACGCAGCCTGGCCTGTTCGGCGGCGAGCTGCCGCAGCCGCTCCTGCTCGGCCTCGCGGGCGGCCTCCTCGGCCTCCCGGCGCTTACGCTCCTCCTCCGCCTTGCGGCGGGCCTCCTCGGCCTTCTTCCTGGCCTCCTCCGCGAGGCGGGCCTCCTCGGCCAGTCGGGCGGCCTCCGCCTCCCGGCGGCGACGCTCCTCCTCCTCGGCGCGCAGCCTGGCGAGCTGTTCCTGGCGCTCGCGCTCCAGCCGCTCCTCCTCGGCCTTGCGGGCGGCCTCCTCGGCCTCGCGGCGCTTGCGCTCCTCCTCCGCCTTGCGGCGGGCCTCCTCGATCGCCCGCTTCTCCTGCTCCGACATGGGCAGCACCTGGTCGAGCCGATGGCGGATCACCGTCGTGACGGCCGCGCTCTCCTGCCCGGCGTCGACGACGAGGTAGCGGACCGGGTCGGCGGCGGCGAGCGTCAGGAAGCCGGACCTGACCCGCTGGTGGAACTCGGCGGACTCCGACTCCAGCCGGTCGGGCGCCTCGGTGAAACGCTCCCTGGCCGTCGCCGGGGAGATGTCGAGCAGGACCGTCAGGTGCGGGACGAGGCCGCGCGTGGCCCAGCGGGAGATGCGGGCGATCTCGGTGGCCGACAGCTCCCGGCCGGCGCCCTGGTAGGCGACGGAGGAGTCGATGTAGCGGTCGGAGATGACCACGGCGCCGCGTTCCAACGCGGGTCGCACGACGGACTCCACGTGCTCGGCGCGGTCGGCGGCGTAGAGCAGGGCCTCGGCGCGGTCGGACAGACCGGCGGTGGAGACGTCCAGCAGTATCGAGCGCAGCCGCTTGCCGATCGGCGTCGCGCCCGGCTCGCGGGTGACGACCACCTCGTGGCCCTTGGCCCGTATCCAGGACGCCAGTGCCTCGACCTGGGTGGACTTGCCGGCGCCGTCACCGCCCTCGACCGCGATGAAGAACCCCGTGGGCGCGGGCGCCTGGGCGGGGTCGTCGCCGCGGAACGCGTCGAGCAGGTCGCGCCGCAGCGGCACGCCGCCGCGGTCGTCGACCCGGCCGAGCACCAGCGCGGCCACCGGCAGCAGCAGGGCGCCCACGAGCATCAGCGTGAAGCCCGCGCCGCCGCTCTCCACGACGAACTTCCCGCTCTCCACCCGCTGCTCGCCGACAAGCGCGGCCAGCAGCGGCGCGCACAGCACACCGAGCGCGACGGAGAGCCGCACGACGGCGGTGAGGTGTTCCCCGGTGCGCGGGCGGCGGAACTCCTCGACCTCCAGGTCGATCAGCTCGTGGGTCGTGCGGGCGGCGACGCCCGCGGAGAGCCCGGCGAGGAGAGCGGCCAGCAGCGCCGTGGCCGTGTCGGACAGCAGCCCGGTGGCGAAGAGCGCGACACCGCACACCGTGACGGCGAGACCGAGCAGCCGCCGCCTCGGCAGCACCGGCAGCACCCGGTGGGCGCCGCGGATGCCGAGCGCGGTGCCCCCGGTGAGGCCGAGTACGAGGAGCGCGAAGGTGACCGGGCCACCGCCGAGGCCGAGGGCCTGCAGCACGGCCACCGCGACGGCTGCGGCGACGGCCGCCGCCACGGCCGCGCCCGTCAGCACAAGCAGCGGGACGGCGCCGGTGCGGCCCTTGTCGACCCCGTCGGCGTGCTTCGGCCGGCGCAGCCCCTCCAGCGGGGAGCGCGGGCGGGGCGTCTCCGTGCCCGGCAGCCGCAGGAAGACCAGCACGGACACCGACGCGGCGAACAGCCCGGCGGCCACGTAGGAGGGGAGGGCGGCCTGGTGGTTGTGGAACCAGGCGACGCCGGCGCCGAGCAGGTTGTTCAGCAGGGAGACGGACAGCAGGGCGGCAGCGGCCGCCGGTACGGCAAGGAAACCGGTGCGCAGCGAGAGACGGCGCAGCGCGTCGTGGTGGTCGGGCAGCGGACGGACGGCCGCGCCCTCCGGCGGCGCCGCCGGGAGCAGGGCGGGCGCCGCGCTCTCCTTGGCGACCGTCCAGAACCGTTCGGCGACACCGGCCAGGAAGATCGTGATCAGCAGGATCGCGTAGGCGTTGTCCGGCGTCCAGTTGACCCACAGCGGGGCCACGATCAGCAGCGCCGCGCGCACCCCGTCCGAGACGATCATCGTCCAGCGGCGGTCGAGCGCGTTCCCGGGTGTCACCAGCGAGGACATCGGGCCGAGCAGGACCGCGCCGAAGAGCAGTGTGGCGATCAGCCTGGTGGCGAACGCGGCGGCGACCGCCAGCGCCACACCGGCGTAGCCCGTGCCGAAGACGGGGGTCCCGCCGGCGAACGCCACGCTCTGTGTCGCCTGTACGGCGAGGAGCACCAGGACGAACAGGCCCAGTACGTCCCCGACGGAACTCACACACTGGGCGCTCCACAGCCGCCGCAGCGGACTGTGCCGCACCAGCGCACGTACGGCACGCTCGCGGGACTCCGCGGCCAGGGCTTCGGATGTGGGGTTCCCAACCGGAGGCTGCTCTGCACGCGTCATATGGGCCAGCGTATCGGCTGCCACCGACGGCCGAGCGGGCTCCCGGGAGACGGGCCGGACGCAGCGGGCGCCCGCTGGGCGGTTTGCTCCTACTCGCCCGTAGACGCCCGGTGCCCCGCGCCGGGGCGGGGCACCGGGCCGGCTGCTACTCGGCGTCGGAGGCCCGAGCGGCCGCGGTCTTCTTGGTCGCCGCCTTGGCCGTGGTCTTCTTCGCCGTGGTCTTCGCGGCCGTCTTCTTGGCGGCGGTCTTCTTCGCCGTCGTCTTCTTCGCCGTCGTCTTCTTCGCCGTGGTCTTCTTGGCGGTCGTCTTCTTCGCGGTCGTCTTCTTGGCCGGGCCCTTCGCGCGCTTCTCCGCCAGCAGCTCGAAGGCGCGCTCGGGGGTGATCGTGCTGACGTCGTCGTCCCGCCGCAGTGTGGCGTTCGTCTCGCCGTCCGTGACGTACGGGCCGAAGCGGCCGTCCTTCACGACCACCGGACGGTCGTTCGTCGGGTCGTTCCCCAGCTCCTTGAGCGGCGGCTTCGCGGCGGCGCGGCCACGCTGCTTGGGCTGCGCGTAGATCGCCAGCGCCTCCTCCAGCGTGATCGTGAACAGCTGCTCCTCGCTCTCCAGCGAGCGCGAGTCCGTGCCCTTCTTCAGGTACGGGCCGTAGCGGCCGTTCTGCGCGGTGATCTCGACGCCTTCGGCGTCGGAGCCGACCACGCGCGGCAGCGACAGCAGCTTCAGCGCGTCGTCGAGCGTCACCGTGTCGAGGGACATGTTCTTGAACAGTGAGGCCGTGCGCGGCTTGACGGCGTTCTTGCCGGTCTTCGGGGTGCCTTCGGGCAGCACCTCGGTGACGTACGGGCCGTAGCGGCCGTCCTTGGCGATGATCGGCCGGCCGCTCTCCGGGTCCGTGCCCAGCTCGCGCTCGCCGCTGGGCTTGGCCAGCAGCTCCTTCGCCAGCTCCACGGTGAGCTCGTCCGGCGGCAGGTCGTCGGGGACGTCCGCGCGCTGGCCCGGCTCGCCCTCCGGCCCGGGCTTCTCGACGTACGGGCCGTAGCGGCCGACGCGCAGGACCAGGTCCTCGCCGATCGGGAACGAGGACACGCCCTTGGCGTCGATGGCGCCGAGGTCGGACACCAGCTCCTTCAGGCCGCCCAGGTGGTCCCCGTCGCCGTTGCCCGCGTCGGCGGCCGAGCCGGCGGCGCCCTCGCTCGCGTCCTCGCCGAAGTAGAAGCGGCGCAGCCAGGGCACCGACTCCGCGTCGCCGCGCGCGATGCGGTCCAGGTCCTCCTCCATCTGCGCGGTGAAGTCGTAGTCGACGAGCCGGCCGAAGTGCTTCTCCAGCAGCCCGACCACCGCGAAGGAGAGGAACGAGGGGACCAGCGCGGTGCCCTTCTTGAAGACGTACCGCCGGTCCAGGATCGTGCTGATGATCGACGCGTACGTCGACGGGCGGCCGATCTCCCGCTCTTCCAGCTCCTTGACCAGCGTCGCCTCGGTGTAGCGGGCGGGCGGCTTGGTCGAGTGGCCGTCTACCGTGATCTCCCGCGCGGTCAGCGCGTCGCCCTCGCCGACCTGCGGCAGCCGGCGCTCGCGGTCGTCCAGCTCGGCGTTGGGGTCGTCCGCGCCCTCGACGTAGGCCTTCATGAAGCCGTGGAACGTGATGATCTTGCCGGAGGCGGTGAACTCGGCGTCCCGCCCGTCGGCGGAGCGGCCGCCCACCCGCACGGTGACCGACTGGCCCGTGGCGTCCTTCATCTGGGAGGCGACGGTCCGCTTCCAGATCAGCTCGTACAGCCGGAACTGGTCGCCCGTCAGGCCCGTCTCGGCCGGGGTGCGGAAGCGGTCGCCCGAGGGGCGGATCGCCTCGTGGGCCTCCTGCGCGTTCTTGACCTTGCCGGCGTACGAGCGCGGCTTGTCCGGCAGGTAGTCGGCCCCGTACAGCTGCGTGACCTGGGCACGGGCGGCGGCGACCGCCGTGTCCGACAGCGTGGTGGAGTCGGTACGCATATAGGTGATGAAGCCGTTCTCGTACAGCTTCTGGGCCACCTGCATGGTCACCTTCGCGCCGAAGCCGAGCTTCCGCGACGCCTCCTGCTGGAGCGTCGTCGTCCGGAAGGGCGCGTACGGCGAGCGGCGGTACGGCTTGGACTCCACCGCGCGCACCGCGAAGGACGTGTCGCCGAGCGCCGCGGCCAGCGACCGCGCCGCGGACTCGTCCAGGTGGAGCGCCTGGGAGCCGTCCCGGCTCGTCTTCAGCCGGCCGTCGGGACCGAAGTCGCGGCCCTGGGCGACCCGCCGGCCGTCCACCGAGGCCAGCCGGGCGCTGAAGGTGCCGGGGTCGGAGGCGTCACCGGTACGGCCGGTGTCGAACGTGCCGGTGAGGTCCCAGTACTCGGCGGTGCGGAACGCCATCCGCTCCCGCTCCCGCTCGACCACCAGGCGTGTCGCGACGGACTGCACCCGGCCGGCGGACAGCCGGGGCATGACCTTCTTCCACAGCACCGGGGAGACCTCGTACCCGTACAACCGGTCGAGGATGCGGCGGGTCTCCTGGGCGTCGACGAGCTTCTGGTCCAGCTCGCGGGTGTTGTTCACCGCGTCCCGGATGGCGTCCTTGGTGATCTCGTTGAACACCATGCGGCGAACCGGCACCTTCGGCTTCAGCACCTCCTGGAGGTGCCAGGCGATCGCCTCGCCCTCCCGGTCCTCATCCGTGGCCAGATACAGCTCGTCGGACTCGGCCAGCAGCGCCTTGAGCTTCTTGACCTGGTCCTTCTTGTCGCTGTTGACGACGTAGAGCGGCTCGAAGTCGTGGTCGACGTTCACCCCGAGGCGCGCCCACGGCTCGCCCTTGTACTTCGCGGGCACCTCGGCCGCGCCGTTCGGGAGGTCGCGGATGTGCCCGACGCTCGCCTCGACGACGTAGCCAGGGCCCAGATAGCCCTTGATCGTCTTCGCCTTGGCGGGGGACTCGACGATCACAAGTCGGCGCCCGCCGTTTGCGGTCTCGCTGGTCGGGGACAACTTCTCGCTCTTCTCTCCGGTCGACGGTCGGCGCTTCCTCGCGCTCGGTAGGCCCTGGCCCGCCCACCGACTCTGCCAGATGCCTGCGGGTGCGGTGGTGGGCTCGGGGGTGGTGCTGGACTCGGGGGTGGTGCTGGTGGTCTCGGATGGTGCTTCGGTGTCGCGGTCCGTGCCTTGCTCTGTGCCTCGGCCGGTCCCTCGGTCGGTGCCTCCATGGTGCCTCGGCGCCGATCGGCACTCTCCGGCACCGGCCGACGCTGCGGAGTGTGACGGTACCTCCCGGTCCGTTGTCAAACGGAATAAAACCGCAACGCCACTCGAACGGTAACCCGACAACCGTCATTCCTGCCGCCCGGCAGTAGCTGGCACTATGTGCGAGTCATCGCACAGGTCCCAGCAACAGGGGGAACAGAATGTCCCAGCCGCCCAACCCGTACGGCCCCGCAGGCCAGCCCGGGCAGAACCCCTACGGCCAGCAGCAGGGTCAGCCCGGCTACGGCTACCCGCAGCAGCCCGCCCAGAACCCGTACGGCCAGCCCGGTCCCGGTCAGCCCGGTCAGCCCGGTCAGCCCGGTCAGCCGCAGTACGGCTACCCGCAGGCCCCGATGCCGCCGCAGGGTGGCTACGACCCGAACGCGCCCCAGGGCTACGACCCGTACGGCCGCCCGTACTCGGAGAAGTCCCGGATCATCGCCGGTGTGCTCCAGCTGTTCGTCGGCACGCTCGGCGTCGGCCGCTTCTACACCGGCCACATCGGCATCGGTGTGGCTCAGCTGCTGACCTGCGGTGGTCTCGGCATCTGGGCGCTCATCGACGGCATCATGTTCCTCGTCAAGGACGACTCCACCGACTCCGAGGGTCGCATCCTCAAGAGCTGAGCGAGGCGCAGACATGTCGCTGGACAGGTCGCCGGTGTCGCGACTCCGCCGCCCACGGCATCCGGCCCTGCTCCCGCTGGCCACTCTGGCCGCGGGCGCCGCGGGGTCGGTGTACCTCTGGCACACCGACCCCCACCAGCCGGGCCAGTTCCTGCCGCGCTGCCCGGTGAACTGGCTGACCGGGCTGCTCTGCCCCGCCTGCGGCGGCACTCGCATGGCGTACGACCTCATGCACGGCGACTTCGGCGCCGCGTTCCACGACAACGCGGCGCTACTGCTGCTCGGCGTGCCGTTCGCCGCGTACCTCGGCGGCCGGTGGCTGATCGAGGGGCTGCGCGGGCGTCGCTACCGACCGGCGATCGGCCGCCGCGGCGTGGCGGTGATCGTCGGCACGGCCGCGGTGTGGGCGGTCGTGCGCAACGTGGCGGGTTGAGGAGGAGTCGCGGTGGGCTTGATGCGGGTTGATGCGGGTTGAGGTGGGTGCGGCTCGGCTGATCGGGCGTCAGAAACGCCGCCAGATCACCCTTTGATCACAGAAGTCCGGCCAGTGCAACCATCAGATCTCCTTTCGAGTCGGATTCTTCGCGTCGGGTGATCCAGTCCGGCGCGTTGGTACAACCGCTCAGAGAGGTTTTCTCCCCATGGCAATGACCGGTACCGCGCCCAACGGCCAGCCGTACTCCGAGAAGTCGAAGATCATCGCCGGCATCCTGCAGCTGTTCGTCGGCACGCTCGGCGTCGGCCGCTTCTACACCGGCCACATCGGCATGGGCGTGGCTCAGCTGCTGACCTGCGGTGGTCTCGGCATCTGGGCGCTCATCGACGGCATCATGTTCCTCGTCAAGGACGACCGCACCGACTCCGAGGGTCGCATCCTCAAGAGCTGAGCGGACGTCCGGTTCGGAGCGCCGCGCTCCGGGCCTGTCCAAGGCGGTGTCACGGGGGTGGCCCGGGTCTGGTACCCGGGCCACCGCCTTTTTTTGGCCCGTTCCCGGTCGCCTTGTGGCCGGAAGCGTTCTGTCGGACTGCCGGAAGGCGTCGGTCGGCGTCGGCGTCGGTCGGCCTTGGTCCGGGTCGTCGGTCCGGGTCAGAGGGTGGAGAGCTGCCAGATTCCGTAGCCGAGGAACGCCATGCCGAACGTCGTCGCCAACGCCACCGCGGTCGCAGGTCCGACCGTCGTGGTGGCCGCCACGGGCTCGCCCCGGGCCCGCCGCACGGTGGTCCACAAGAGGAGGGCGGCGCCGAACAGCGCGCAGGCGGTTCCGGCGAACAGTGCGGGTCCGGTCTCCGACACGGCCCCCCAGGCGCTTGTCATGGCCGGAGCGTCACATGCCCGGGCGGCCCCGGGTCGAACATCCGATGAACACCACTTCCCTTCGTGCGTGCGCTGTTCGAGCGGCCGGGGTCAGGAATCGGTGACCGGGAGCAGGAAGCCCTGCTCCACCAGGAGGCGGATCGCGCGAGGCGTCCGGTCCCGCAGCTGGACCGGGTCCTCACCGACCAGCTGCGCGATGGCGTCGAGGATGCGGCCCGCCGGCAGTGTGCCGTCGCAGACGCCCGCGAAGCCGGCGCCCACCGTGTCCACCTGCGTCGCCCGCCGCATGCCCCGGTGCTGGCGCAGGACCACGTGCTCCGGGTCCTCCGCACCCGGCGGGCCCACCTGCTCCTGGACCACTCCGTCGGCCAGGGTGAAGCGAGTGTTCAGAAGGGCGGCGTCGTCGTTGCGTCGGAGGAAGTCCTGCCGTTCGAAGTGGGCGCGCACCGTCTCCCCCAGCGGCTGCTCGACGGGATGCGTCCACTCCTCCACCGTGATCGCCGGGGAGTCGGCGCCGGACCTGCGGAGTGTGATCCAACCGAACCCGACCGCCTCCGTGCCCGTGCGCTCGAACTCCTCGAGCCAGGCGTCGTACCGGGCCGCGTACTCCTCGGGCCCCGATCGATGCGCTCCGGCGTCCCTCAGCCACAACTCGGTGTACTGGCTGACGTCCTGCACCTCCCGCTGCACGATCCACGCGTCGCAGCCGCGCGGCACCCAGGTACGCAGCCGGTCCCGCCAGTCCTCGCCCTTGACGTGCTGCCAGTTGGCGAGCATCTGGCAGTAGCCGCCCTCGGCCAGCAGGTCGACGCTGTTCTGGACGAGCGTGCGGCACAGCTCGTCGCCGGGCAGGCCGCCGTCCCGGTAGGTCAGCCGGTCGGCGGCGACGCCGCGGCCGCCCGTGGTGCTCCGGCCGGCCGTCGGCGAGATGACAAACGGCGGGTTGGACACGACCAGGTCGTAGGGGACGTCAGCGGCGACGGGCTCGTAGAGCGAGCCCTGCCGCAGGTCGGCGGCGGGAGCCCCGGACAGCGCCAGCGTCAGCTCGGCGAAACGCAGGGCGCGGGGGTTGAGGTCGGTGGCGGTGACCCGCGTCGCGTGCCCCGACAGATGCAGCGCCAGCACGCCGGAGCCCGTGCCGACGTCGAGCGCCCGGCCGACCGGCTCGCGGATCGTCAGCCCGGCGAGCGTCGTTGACGCCCCGCCGACGCCGAGGACGACGTCCTCCCGCCGGTCGTTGATGCCGCCGGCGCCGCCGACCGCGCAGCCCAGGTCGGAGACGATCCACCAGTCCTCGCCGTCGGGGCCGCCGTACGGGCGGACGTCGACCGTGGCGCTGAGCAGGCCGCCGCTCTCGCCGCTCTCCCGGAGCCATCCGTCGGCCAGCGCCCGCTCCAGCGGCAACGCCACGTTCACCGCCTCGCGCGGCGCCTCCTGCCGGAGCAGGAAGAGGCGGGTGAGCGTGTCGAGCGCGTCGCCCCTTCTGGTGGCCCGCAGCGCGGGCACCGTCTCGCTTCTGGCCAGGGCCGCGTAGGCGGGGGCGCCAAGGCGCTCCAGCAGCCCGTCGACGGTGAAGGAGGCGGCGAGGAACGCCGCGCGCAGATCGGAGATGTTCGGGCCGGCTGTGGGGAGGTGCGTACTCACGCGTCCATTGTGGTGCCTGGGCGACGCGCTGTCCCGGGCCGTGCCAGACCTGTGGATAACTCGGTCCGGCGGAGGGTGGCCGGCGACCTTCCGGACACCGGCCACCCTCCGCTCAGGAGGTCTTGTCGCCGTCCTTGTCGGAGGAGTCCTTGTCGCCGTCCTTGTCGGAGGAGTCCTTGTCGGAGGAGTCCTTCGCGTCGGTCCTCTTCTCGGCGGAGTCCTTCGCGTCGGCGTCCTTGGCGTCCTCGGCGCCCTTGCCGCCCCCGGCCGGCTTCTGGCAGCCGGGCTGCTCGGCCATCGCCTTGCCGAGGTCACCGGACTGGAGGCGGTTGAGTGCCACGTCACCGCTCTTGCCGAGCGTGCTCAGCTCCTTCGAGATGCCGCGCAGACCGTCGGCGAACTTCGCCTGGTCCTTGGTGTCCATCTCGTCGACCTTGGTCTTCAGCCCCGCGTAGGAGGCGGAGATGTCGTTCAGCTCCTTGACCGCGTCCTTCTGGAGCTTGGCACCGTCCTCCACCGGGGGCTCCCCGGCGCGGGCGACCGCCCCGGCGAGCGCCTTGTACGCCTCGGAGATCTGCTGGAACGCGGTGGAGTCCGCCTGCTGCACCTCCTTCGAGGAGCTGTCCTTGGCGCTGACCTCGGCGATCGCCGTGTTCGCGTCCTGGATCTTCTTCACCTGCGGCTGGACCTGGTCACAGACCTTCTTCGCCCAGGCGTCCGCCTTGCCGTCGTCCTCGTCCCCGCCGCACCCGGTCAGTGCCAGCGCGAGGACGGCGCTACCGCAGAGCGCCGCGGCGAGCTTGTTGTTCACCGGATCCATCCCTTCGTGGCTACTCGGCCCGGAACATACACAACAAAGCGACCTCCGGGTGCTGACGAAGATACGCGTTCGCCTGTTTCCGGCGCCAAAACAGCCATTTGCCGCAAACGCCGCTTCCCTCCGGGTCCGACCCGCTCGCCCGAGTCCCGCGGACACGCGCCACGGGCGGTGCGCGAAGTACGCACCGCCCGTGGGAAATCGGCCGTCCGCCCCGGTCGGCGCCGGTGCGGCCGGCCGTTGTCCGACCGTTCGCACCGGCGCCTCACCGGAGTCGTGTCAGGGTGCTGCCACGGGATCGCTCGGCTGAGTGGACTTGCTCACACTCCCCTCGTCGTCACCGTCGCCTTCCCCCATCTCGACACCCCTCCGCTTCGAGAAGTAGACCGCGCCGACGATCACCGAGACGGCCACCACGGCGACGGCCGTGCGGACCGGAACGCTGGCGTCCGCGCCGTACGAGAGGGTGACGATCGCCGGTGCGATCAGCAGCGCCACCAGGTTCATCACCTTCAGCAGCGGGTTGATCGCGGGCCCGGCGGTGTCCTTGAACGGGTCACCGACGGTGTCGCCGATGACGGTGGCGGCGTGCGCCTCGCTGCCCTTGCCGCCGTGGTGGCCGTCCTCGACCATCTTCTTGGCGTTGTCCCAGGCGCCTCCGGAGTTGGCGAGGAACACCGCCATCAGGATGCCCGTGCAGATCGCGCCGGCCAGGAAGGCGGCCAGCGCGCCGACACCGAGGGAGAAGCCGACGGCGATCGGCGCCATCACCGCGAGCAGGCCGGGGGTGGCCAGCTCGCGCAGCGCGTCCTTGGTGCAGATGTCGACGACACGCCCGTACTCCGGCTTCTCCGTGTAGTCCATGATCCCGGGGTGCTCGCGGAACTGGCGCCGCACCTCGTAGACCACCGCGCCCGCCGACCGGGAGACGGCGTTGATGGCGAGTCCGGAGAAGAGGAACACGACCGCCGCGCCGAGAATCAGCCCGACGAGGTTGTTGGGCTGCGCGATGTCCAGGCTGAGGTTCATCTCCGTGGCCGCCGCTCCGACGTCGCGGGCCGCCGTCTCGAAGGCGTCCCGGTACGAGCCGAAGAGCGCCGCCGCCGCGAGCACCGCGGTGGCGATCGCGATGCCCTTGGTGATCGCCTTGGTCGTGTTGCCGACCGCGTCCAGGTCGGTGAGCACCTGCGCGCCCTCGCCCTGCACGTCGCCGGACATCTCCGCGATGCCCTGCGCGTTGTCGGAGACCGGACCGAAGGTGTCCATCGCGACGATGACGCCGACGGTGGTCAGCAGACCGGTACCGGCGAGCGCGACCGCGAACAGCGCCAGCATGATCGACGTACCGCCGAGCAGGAAGGCCCCGTACACGCTGAGCCCGATCAGCAGGGCGGTGTAGACGGCCGACTCCAGGCCGAGCGAGACGCCGGCGAGCACCACGGTCGCCGGGCCGGTCAGCGAGCTCTTGCCGACCTCCTTGACGGGCTTCCGGGTGGTCTCCGTGAAGTAGCCCGTGAGCTGCTGGATGAGCGCCGCCAGCACGATGCCGATGGCCACCGCCACGAGGGCGATCAGCCGCGGGTCGCCGTCGTGTTGGGCGATCTCGGCGTTGGTGATGCCGTCCAACTCGGCGAAGGTCGCCGGCAGGTAGGTGTAGGCGGCCACCGCGACCAGGACGAGGGAGATGACCGCCGAGACGAAGAACCCGCGGTTGATCGCCGTCATGCCGCTGCGATCGGTCCGTCGCGGGGAGACGACAAAGACGCCGATGACCGCCGTGATCACACCGATGGCCGGGACGATCAGCGGGAACGCCAGACCGGCGTCGCCGAAGGCGACAGTGCCGAGGATCAGGCTGGCCACCAGGACGACCGCGTAGGACTCGAAGAGGTCGGCGGCCATGCCGGCGCAGTCGCCCACGTTGTCGCCCACGTTGTCGGCGATCGTGGCGGCGTTGCGCGGGTCGTCCTCGGGGATGCCCTTCTCCACCTTTCCGACCAGGTCGGCGCCGACGTCGGCGGCCTTGGTGAAGATTCCTCCGCCGACCCTCATGAACATCGCGATCAACGCCGCGCCGAGACCGAATCCCTCCAGCACCTTCGGCGCGTCGGCGGCGTAGACGAGAACCACGCAGGCCGCGCCGAAGAGGCCGAGGCCGACGGTGAACATGCCGACCACGCCGCCGGTCCGGAAAGCGATCTTCATCGCGCGGTGGGAGACCTCGGTGAGATCTCTGGGAGTCTCACCCTCCGGCGCGGTGGCCTCCCGCGCCGCGGCGGCCACCCGCACATTGCTGCGCACCGCCAGCCACATTCCGATATAGCCGGTGGCGGCCGAGAACGCGGCGCCGACCAGGAAGAACAGCGACCGGCCGATCCGCTGGTTCATGTCGTCGGCGGGCAGCAGCATCAGCAGGAAGAAGACCACCACGGCGAACACACCGAGGGTGCGCAGCTGTCTGGTCAGGTAGGCGTTGGCGCCCTCCTGGATGGCGGCGGCGATCTTCTTCATGCTCTCGGTGCCTTCGCCGGCCGCGAGCACCTGGCGGAGCAGCATCACGGCGACACCGAGTGCGGAGAGCGCGATCGCGGCGATCACCAGCACCAGACCGCGGTTCCCCGCCGTCAGTACCGCCTCGGCCAGATGATCATGATTGTGAACTGTGGGGAGTTGCCCCGCCATTCGTCCTCCTTGACGTTTGGCACATGGGCGCGCGCAAGCACACGCTCAGGCGTCCTGCTGCAATAAGGGTGTGGCGGATTCTAGAGATCCACGGGTGATCAAAACAGTGCGCGGTAACGCTTATTCGCCTACCTTGACGAAGATCCGGAAGACGCTGACTTGAGAATTCCCTCACAAGGGGGACGAGAAGATATTCAAGACCGCTGGAAGAATGATCTTAGAAGCGTATTCGCGACCTTGGCCGAATATCGTGCACGCCCCCGCTGATCAGGAGGAACGGCGCCTTCCGGATGGTGGCGGAGCCCGGGGTGCCGGCTTGTGCACGCATTCACCCGACGGCGCACGGGCTCGACGCCGAGGCCGCTCGCGGCCGCCCAGACGGCCCGTCGGGCACTCGGAGGCGCCTCAAAGCGCCTGACGAAGCCTGGGGGCGCCTGCGGACGTCGGCCGAAACACGACCGGCGGGCGCGGCCGGGCCGCGCCCGCCGAGGACGTGGGAGAAGACGCGTCCGGGGAGCCCCGAGCACGTCGGAGCGTCGAGAAGGCGCGCCGGAGGGAGGAGGAGGGTCAGGGAAGCGTCGCGGGCTCCGGGGCGGTCGGCCAGGACATCCGGATCAGGCCGCCCTTCTCGTCCGAGGTGACCTCGACGTCGTCGACCAGGCCGCTGATCACCGCCAGCCCCATGTCGCTCTCCTCGTCGGACTCGGCGGCGTGTCCGCCCGAGGCGTCGGCGGAGCCGCTCGCGGCCGGAGCGTCGTCCCCGACCTCGATCGAGAAGCGCTTCTCGTCCTCGATGAGCGCCACCCGGACCGGAGTACCGAGCCCGCCGTTGGTGTGCAGGCCGACGGCACGGCTGCACGCCTCGCCGACGGCCAGCCGGACCTCGTCCAACACGGCCTCGTCCACCCCGGCACGTCGGGCAACGGCGGCCGCCACCAGGCGTGCGGTACGCACATGCTCGGGAAGCGCGCTGAAGCGCAGTTCGACGGTGGCCATGCCATCCCCTTGAAGATCGTTCGGACACGGCGCCCTGGGGCCGACGGTCCGAGCCGCCGACCCCGGGGAGCCTCAAGGAAACCGGACCGCCGTCAGTCGGTGGCCGCGACCGCCTCGTCGACGGAGTTGTGGATCGGGAACACCTTCGTGAGGCCGGTGATCCGGAAGATCTTCAGGATGCGCTCCTGGTTGCAGACCAGGCGCAGCGAGCCCTCGTGAGCACGCACCCGCTTGAGGCCCCCGACCAGCACGCCCAGACCGGTGGAGTCGAGGAAGTCGACGCCCTCCATATCCACAACGAGGTGGAAGCTTCCATCGTTCACCAGCTCCACAAGCTGCTCCCGCAGCTTGGGCGCGGTGTACACATCGATCTCGCCACCGACCTCGACGATCGTGCGATCGCCTACGGTACGGGTCGACAGGGACAGGTCCACGGATCCTCCAGCACCTTGCTATCGAGCGGTCGCCCCTTGGGCTATCCCCACCGGGGAAGGGGACATTGCCCCAACCGTAGGGAAGGGACGGATCGGCAGCCGCAGAGGCATTCAATCACTTACCCGCCTGCCCGCACGACGCCTTGTGGACATTGTCCATCGCCGTGGTGACACACTCGATGTCGATGGCCAGCAAACGTCGTCCACGCAGCACGGGCCCCCGCCCAGCCCCCTTCGCCCCGCGCTCGGCACTCGCGGAGCTGACCGAGGGGGCCGACAGGGGCACGCGGATCACCCATACGGAGCATCTGCCCCCAAGAGTCGGACGTCATGCGGACTGGCCCGAGCCGATCCGGCCAGAAGTGATCGAGGCCGTGCGCGCCGTCGGCATCGACCGGCCCTGGCGGCACCAGGCGGACGCCCTCCGGCACGCGCTCGACGGACGATCGGTCGTGGTCGCGACGGGCACCGCGTCGGGCAAGTCGCTCACCTACACCCTGCCCGTGCTGAACACCCTCCTCTCCGACGGCGCCGAGGGCGCTGACGGCCGTACCGCGACAGCTCTGTACCTGGCCCCCACGAAGGCGCTCGCCGCCGACCAGCTCCGCGCACTCGAGGAGCTGGCCCAACCGCTCGGCAGCCGGTTCCGACCGGCCGTCTACGACGGCGACACGCCGTACGAGGAGCGGGAATGGATACGCCGACACGCCAACTACCTGCTCACCAATCCGGACATGCTCCACCGCGGGCTGCTGCCCGGGCACGCCCGCTGGTCCTCCTTCCTGCGCGGGCTGCGCTACGTGGTCGTCGACGAGTGCCACACCTACCGGGGCGTGTTCGGGTCACACGTCGCCCAGGTGCTGCGGCGGCTGCGGCGCGTCGCCGCCCGCTACGGCGCCGAACCCGCCTTCCTGCTCGCCTCCGCCACCGCCGCCGACCCGGCCCACTCGGCCACCCGGCTGACCGGGCTGCCGGTCGTCGAGGTCACCGAGGACACCTCGCCTCGCGGGGAGGTCACGTTCGCCCTGTGGGAGCCGCCGCTCACCTCCCTCCAGGGTGAGCGCGGCGCGCCCATCCGGCGGACCGCGACCGCCGAGACCGCCGAGCTACTCGCGGCGCTGGCCGCGAACCGCGTCCGCACTCTGGCCTTCGTCCGCTCCCGGCGCGGCGCCGAGCTGACGGCCGTCATCGCACAGGAACGACTGGCCGAAACTGATCGGTCGCTGTCCGGACGGATCGCCGCGTACCGGGGCGGCTACCTGCCCGAGGAGCGCCGGGCGCTGGAGCGCGCCCTGCACTCGGGTGAACTCCTCGGCATGGCCGCCACCACGGCGCTGGAGCTGGGCGTCGACGTCTCGGGTCTGGACGCCGTGCTGATCGCCGGCTATCCGGGTACCCGGGCCTCGCTGTGGCAGCAGGCGGGCCGGGCCGGACGACACGGGCAGGGCGCCCTCGCGATCCTGGTGGCCCGCGACGACCCGCTCGACACCTATCTTGTCCACCACCCCGAGGCGTTGTTCGACCAGCCGGTGGAGTCGACGGTCCTCGACCCGGACAACCCGTACGTGCTCGCGCCGCACCTGTGTGCCGCAGCGGCCGAAAGCCCGCTGGGCGAAGGGGACTTCGCCATGTTCGGGCCGGCCACGGCCGAGGTCGTCCCGCTGCTGGAACAGCGGCGGCTGCTGCGCCGCCGCGGCTCCGCCTGGTACTGGACCCGCCGCGAACGGGCCGCCGACCTGGCCGACATCCGAGGGCAGGGCGGCCGCCCGGTACAGGTAGTGGAGCAGGACACCGGGCGGCTGCTCGGCACCGTGGACGCCGCCGCCGCGCACAGCACGGTGCACGACGGTGCCGTCCACCTCCACCAGGGACGTGGCTACGTCGTGCGGCGGCTCGACCTGGACGACCCTGGCGGGCCCGTCGCGCTGGTCGCCGCCGAGGAGCCGCCGTGGACCACGATGGCCCGCGACGTGACCTCGGTGAGCGTGCTGGAGACCGAGACCGAGGTGCCCTGGGGCGGGAGCCGGCTGTGCTTCGGCTCGGTGGAGGTCACCAACCAGGTCGTCTCCTATCTGCGCCGCAAGCTGGTGACCGGTGAGGTGCTGGGCGAGACCAAGCTGGACCTTCCGCCCCGCACACTGCGCACCCGGGCGGTGTGGTGGACGGTGACCGAGGACCAGCTCGACTCCGCCCGGATCGGCCCCGAGGTACTGCCCGGCGCGCTCCACGCCGCCGAGCACGCCTCCATCGGCATGCTGCCGCTCTTCGCGACGTGCGATCGCTGGGACATCGGCGGCGTCTCCGTGCCGCTTCATCCCGACACCCTCCTTCCCACGGTCTTCGTGTACGACGGCCACCCGGGCGGAGCCGGGTTCGCCGAACGCGCCTTCGGCACGGCGGAGAGCTGGCTGCTCGCGACCCGGGACGCCGTCGCCGCCTGCGAGTGCCGCGACGGCTGCCCGTCCTGCGTGCAGTCGCCGAAGTGCGGCAACGGGAACGAGCCGCTGCACAAGGCCGGCGCCCTCCGACTGCTGACCGAACTGCTCGACGCCGCACCCGGCGGCCCCGCCCGGGCGCGAGACCGGAAGGAGTAGCCGCCCCAGGCGACCACGGCCGTGACGTCGGCGACCTCACCGCGCACCACGCAGGCGGTCAGCGCCGCGTCCTGGGCGCGGGCCACCCGCCGGGCCGTGGCGCAGGCGTCGGCCCGACCGTGGACGGCTCGATCGGCCGCCGCCAGCGCCGCGAGGTCCGCCGCCGCGGCGGCCCTGTGCCGTACCGCCAACACCTGCCCGAGTCCGAGCAGCGCCACGAACACCGAGCACAGCAGCGCCGAACAGAACACCGCCCAGACCGTCGCGCTCCCCCGGTCCGAGGCAGGCAGGCGTGCCCCGGGAGGAAGTGGCGGCTCAGGCGGCGCGAACACGGCTCCGCCCTCCTCGGTCGGCCGCCCCGCCCGCGACGGACGACCTCGGCTGCTCGACCCGCGCCACCGCCTCGGCGCTCAGCTCCACCGCGAGCGCGCCCGGGCCGGCCGCCCGGGCCGAGACCCGCACCCGGACCAGCTCGCCCTCCCACTCCAGCCGCACCCGCGACCCGCGCGGAGCGGACCGCCCGGCGAGCGCGAGCACTTCGGCCGGCGGGTCGCCCCGGGCCGCCGCCCGGGCACCCACCCGGGCGGCGTCCACACACTGGAGGTAGGAGACGGTGGCCAGCAGCCCCCAGAGCAGCATCCCGGTCAGCAGGACCAGGACGGGCAGGACCGCGGCCGTCTCGGCTGTCGCCTGACCTCGTTCGTCCGTCACCCGCCGACGACGGCGCCGAGGCGTCTCCGCCCGGCCGGTGCCGGCCCTCGCCCCGCTCGTTCGGCACCGTTCACAGGCCGCCGAGGGCACGGGTGATCGCCTCCCGCAGCGCGGCGGCCACCTGATTGCTCGTCACGACCTTGTACAGCACGGCGGCGAAGGCACACGCGGCCAAGGTCGCCATGGCGTACTCGGCGGTGCTCATGCCGTCGTCGCCGCGCACCCGTCGGTAGCGCTCGGCGGTGAACCGTCGCACTCGCCACGCCGTTCGGCGGATACTCGCGCACCACCGCGCGGCACGTGTGCGGTCGGACCGTCCGGCGCGGGCCCGTCGGCCCGGCGCAGACGGGATCCGGGTACTGGTCACCAGACTGAGGGTCATCACGTTGTTCTCCTCTGCGGTACTCGCGCTGTGTGTCGCGTACATCTGGTCGTGTTGGTCTGGTCGTGTTGGTCTGATGTGCTGGTCTGGTCTTGTCGTTCCGTCGTGTTGTGTGTCGCGCCGGTCGGGCTCACAGCAGGGTGCGGCCGAGGCCGATCACCACCGGGACGACTCCGACCAGTAGGAAGGCGGGCAGGAAGCAGAGCCCCAGCGGAGCCGTGACGAGGACTCCGGCCCGCCTCGCCCGCGCGGAGGCCGCGCGGGCCGCCGCCGCGCGGGCCTCGGCGGCGCATCCGGCGAGCTGTTCGACTGCGGGGGCGCCGGACAGCTGAGCCCGCTCCAGACAGCGGGCCAGGCCGCTCCCGGCCGGTGACTCCGACAGATGGGCCCACGCGGTCGCCGTCTCCGCGCCGAGCCGCAGCTCGGCGCCCACCCGGTTCAGCCGTGAGCCCAGGGGGCCCGCCAGGCTTGTGCCAACCGCTGTGGCAGCCTCCGCCGGTCCGGCTCCGGCCGTCAGGCACGCGGCCAGCAGTTCGGCCGCCATGGGGAGCTGGGCGGCGATCTCACGCTCCCGGGCCGCCTCCTCGGCGGCGAGGGCGGCACGAGGTATCCAGTCGCGGGACCAACGCCACACCCACGCGGCGGTGGCCGCGCCCGCCAGCGCGCCGTGCGGCCCGCCCACGACGATCCAGAGGACGGTGCCCGCCGCAAGGGTGGCCAGTGCCGGGCGCGCCCTTCCGTCGTCCCGCCAGCCGCGTAACCGAGCAGCGGTCCGCGCTGTGCCAATGAGAGGCCAACGGGCCCGTGGCACCGGTTCTCCGCCGCCGGGAGTCGGAGGAAGACAGCGGGGGGAGAGAGGCGGGACACGCCGCCGCACCGAGCGGGTCCAGCGGGCCGGTGCCCGCAGGATGAGGCAGGCGGCCAACAACGCGGCCGTCAGGAACAGCGCGCCCACACCCGGAGCCGACACCTCCCCGCTCACGGCACGGCCCTCACCGGCGGACCGCCCTCGGCGGCGCGGGCCAGGCCGGCCACCCACGCCAGCCCCGCCCACTCCAGCACCGCCGCACCGGTGAGCAACGCCCAACCCAGCGGGGTCCGAAGCAGTACCTCCAGCGGTTCCGCACCCATCGCCGTTCCCAGCGCGAGCGCCATGCAGGGCAGCAGGGCGAGGATCACGGCCGTGGCCCGGGGACCGGCCAACTGTGCGCGCAGCTCGGCTTGTCGGTCCCGATCCTCGCGCAGGGCGCCGGCCACCCGCTCCAACGCTCCCGCCAGACCCGTGCCGCCGTCCACCATGATCCGCCAGCAGGCGGCCACCGCACGAAGCCCCGCCGCGCCGGGGCGACGCGCCAACGCCTCCAGGGCGGTCGGCACATCGCCTCCGAAGCGGGCCGCCGCCCGGATCGGAGCGGCCTCGGGGCCGAGGGCGTCGTCCACGGCCCGCAGCAGCGCCTGCCGGGCGTGTTGACCGGCGCGCAGTTCGGCGGCGATGCCACCGCACAGGTCGATCACCGCCGCCGCCCGCCGCTCCTCAGCACGACGCTCGTCGCGGCGGCGCAGCAGCCGGCGCAGGAGGAACACGCCCGCGGCACCGGCGAGCACGGGCAGCCAGCTCCCCGTCCGCCACCCGATGATCGCGCCCGCCGGCAGGGCCGACCAGGGCAACGGCGGGCCGACCTTCGCCAACCGCGCGGTGGCCCCCGACGCGTCGCCGAACCGGCGCAGGAGTCCGATCAGCGGCCGCGCGGCCGGGCCCGACCACCACCACGGCGCGCCGCGCGGCGGCCCCGCTTCCCCGAACACGGTGGCCACACGCGCGCCACCGGACCCGCTCCGGATCCAGAACAGCGCTGCCGTACAGGCCAAAAGCGCGTAGCAGACCTCGGCGGACAGACCCGCGCCGCCGGGCGTCACAGTGCCCCACCGCCCCGCTCGCACAGCTCTCGCAGCCGCGACCAGCCCGCCTCCCGGGTGAAGCCGGAGGGGTGCCACGCGGCCGCCGGGACGGTCCGCACCAGACCGTCGCCGCAGCGGTCGAGCACGTGCACCTCGGCCAACCGGCGGCGGCCCGCGCGGTCGCGGACCAGGTGGAGGACGAGCGCCAGCGCCGCGGCGAGCTGGCTGTGCAGCGCAGCCCGGCCGAGCCCGGCGGTCATGCCCAGCGCCTCCAGCCGGGCGGGCACGTCGACGGCGGCGTTCGCGTGGACCGTGCCGCAGCCGCCGTGGCCGGTGTTGAGAGCCGCGAGCAGGGCCGCCACCTCGGCTCCGCGCACCTCGCCCACGACCAGGCGGTCGGGTCGCATCCGCAGCGCCTGACGTACCAGGTCCGGCAACTCCACCAGGCCCGCGCCCTCCTGGTTGGGCGGTCTCGCCTCCAGCCTTACGACGTGCGGGTGTTCGGGCCGGAGCTCGGACGAGTCCTCGACGAGCACCAGTCGTTCACCCGGGCCGGCCAGTCCGAGCGCGGTGCTCAGCAGGGTCGTCTTGCCGCTTCCGGTGCCGCCGGAGATCAGGAAGGAAAGCCGGGCGTCGACGACTGCCCGCAGCAGTCTGTCGCCACCCGGCGGCAGCGTGCCCGCCGCGACCAACTCGTCGAGCCCGAAAGCGCGATGACGCACCACGCGGAGCGACAGGCAGGGACCTTCGACGGCCACCGGCGGCAGCACCGCGTGCAGCCGCGTACCGTCCGGAAGGCGGGCGTCGACCCACGGTCTGGCGTCGTCCAGCCGGCGGCCGGCGGAGGTGGCCAGTCGCTGGGCGAGTCGCCGCACGGCGGCCGAGTCGGGAAACCGTACCGCCGTCCGCTCCAGACCGCCTCCTCGGTCCACCCAGACCCGATCGGGGCCGTTGACGAGGACGTCGGTCACCCGGGGATCGGCGAGCAGCGGCTCCAGCACGCCCGCGCCGACCAGCTCCGAGCGGAGCGAGCGGACGACCGCCAGTACTCCGCTGTCCCCCAGCAGCCGCCCCTGGGCCCGTAGGGCGGCGGCCACCTTGGCCGGCGTCGGCTCGGCGCCGGACTCGGCCAGCCATCGGCGCACCCCGTCGACCAGCTCGGGCGAGGCGGCCGTCGGCAGGAGAGCGCCCGTCGGCGGACCGGAGGGGCCGCGCTCGCCGACCGCGGCCCGCGCCGCCGTGAGGGGGACCGTCGCCATGCGAGTGGTGGTGCCGCTCATGCCGCCACGCTCCCCGGCCGACCGTCGTCGGACAGCGCCTGCCGCCAGAAGCCCGAGCAGAACCGCGCCAGCGGCCCGTCCATGGCGCCGCCGGGCGGTACACCTCGGTCGACCGCCTCCGCCAGCCGACGCTCGGGTGGCAGTTCGCCCACCAGCGGCAGACCGACCAGCCGGGCCGTGTCGTCCGCGTTGATCCCAGCGGTGAAGGGGCCGCGCACCACAACCCGGATGTCCGGCAGCAGCATGGCCAGCCGCGAGCAGACGCGTCGGGCGGCGGCGACCGCACGCAGTTCGGCGGGGACGACCAACAGCCCGATGTCGAGCTGGACCAGGGCCTCGGCCACCGCCTCGTCCAGCTGCCTGGGCAGATCCACGACCACCACGCCGCCCCGGCGGCGGGCGGCGCCCAGCACGGTGCGCATCGCCTCCGGCGGTACGGCCAGGCTGTCGCCCCGGTCCCAGCTGAGGACGCGCAGTTCGTGCATCGCCGGCAGCGCCTCCTCCAGCGCGCGGGCGCCGACCCGGCCGCGCGACTCGGCGAAGGCCGGCCAGCGCAGGCCCTCGGCGGACTCCCCTCCCAGCAGGACGTCCAGCCCGCCGCCGAGCGGATCGCCGTCGATCAGCATCGAGCGGACTCCCCGCCGAGCCGCCGTCAGAGCGAGCGCGCACGCCAGGGTGGAGGCGCCCGCGCCTCCTCGCCCGCCGACCACTCCCACGGTCAACGCGGCCCGCCCCACGCCCTCGGCGGCGTCCGCGATACGGCCTGTCAGCCAGCCCTCGCCGTCGGGGAGGAAGACGACGTGCTCGGCGCCGAGCCGTACCGCACGCTCCCACACGCGGTGGTCGTCCAGGTCTCGGCTGACGAGGAGCACACCGGGTCGGCGCGGAACGGGCGGCGCGCCCTCGCCGAGGGCGGCCGCACGGTCGGCGCCCACGAGGACGAGGCCCGCGGAGCGCCAGGCCCGCTCGCCCGGCGGATCGCCGCTCTCGCCGGGGCCGTGCGACACCTCCGCCTCGGCGCCCGCCGCGGCGCACAGCCTCAGCAGATCGTCCAGCAGCTCGGGATCCTCGGTGACGATCAGGATGGATTCGGCCATGAGGCGTTCCTTCCGGTCTTCCCGCACTTCACGGTCTCGCGGCCGCGAACATTCACAAATGCCGCGGACGCCTTGCGCAATCACCGTGCAGAAGAACCGGAAAAGTTGTGGATCTTGGTCCAGAACTGTGGACAACCTGCCGCCTGTGAATAACTTCGTCACCCGCACGAGGGACTTCCGCACCGCACCATTGCGACTACACTGAGTGATGCGACAAGGTGGACCCAGGCGCCGACAAGCCTTGCGGCACCCCGCCCTGACAGCCCCTGCCCCGCCTCGGTTCCACGACCGGCCGCCGAGCGTCGAAGCCGGAGCCGCCTCCGACCAGCTCTGGACATGCGACGACCCCCGCCGGGGGGGAGAGCGGGGGTCGTCTTCCTCGGTCGACTCGGGGGGGGAGGAGTCGAACCGGGTTAGCACGGTCGCGAACGATCCGTGACTTCCATGGTGTACCCGAGAGCCCTCTCAGGCAAACCCACACGCCCCAGCTTACGCCGAATGGCGTGGCCTTATCCTCTCCCTCGTGGAAAACCACTCGTTGCCGCGGACAGCTGCCTTCTTCGACCTGGACAAGACGGTCATTGCGAAGTCGAGCACGCTCACCTTCAGCAAGTCCTTCTACCAGGGCGGTCTCATCAATCGCCGGGCAGTGCTGCGCACCGCCTACGCCCAGTTCGTCTATCTGGCCGGCGGAGCCGACCACGACCAGATGGAACGGATGCGCAACTACCTGTCGGCGCTCTGCCGGGGGTGGAACGTCGAGCACGTGAAGGAGCTGGTCGCCGAGACGATCCACGAGCTGATCGACCCGATCATCTACGACGAGGCCGCGTCCCTCATCGAGCAGCACCACCTGGCCGGCCGCGACGTGGTGATCGTCTCCACCTCCGGCGCGGAAGTCGTCGAACCCATCGGCGAGTTGATCGGCGCCGACCGGGTGGTGGCGACCCGGATGGTCGTGGAGGACGGCTGCTACACCGGCGAGGTCGAGTACTACGCCTACGGACCGACCAAGGCCGAGGCGATAGCCGAACTCGCCGAGTCCGAGGGGTACGACCTGTCCCGCTGCTACGCCTACAGCGACTCGGCCACCGACGTCCCGATGCTGGAGTCCGTCGGCCACCCGCACGCGGTGAACCCGGATCGCGCTCTGAGGAAGGAGGCGATCGCCCGCGGCTGGCCCGTACTCACCTTCTCTCGGCCGGTGCGCCTGAAGCAGCGCATGCCCGCGCTCTCGATGCCCGGACGGCCCGCTCTCGTCGCCGCGGCGGCGGTCGGGGCGGCGGCCGCCACCGCCGGGCTGGTCTGGTACACCTCGCGGCGCCGCGGACGCGCCCTGAGCTGAGGTACGGGTTCGGCGCGCGCCGTCCGCGCACGCCATCCGCGCATCGGATCGGCGCAGGACTTCCGCTCAACGGCAAGACGGGGTACAAAGGACATAACGGCCCGCGAGACCTGACCGACATCCGAGAGGATCGAGGAAAAGAGATCAAGGCCCCACGGACCGACGCATGAATACCGGGAACCCACGCGACGCCGACCCGTCGAATACGGGCCTACCGCACCAGGTGACGGGCAAAGACCCCGACCTGATCGGAATAGATTCGAGCACGCACTGGTAACCCGGTGGACATGCCAGCGACGGCACCGCCTCAACAGCGGTGCCGTCGCATTTCCGGCCCTGCGGAAAGCGGCCCGGCGGACAGCGGCCCAGCGGACAGCGGCTTGGCGCAGCAGCGGCGTCTCAGGTCAGCCGCGTCGAAGCGCTCGCGACCGCGCGTGGCACGGGAGTTGGTCAGGCGGCGCCGCGTTGCAGCGCTTCGCAGACGGCGGTGGACTCCCGGGCGCCGAGTTCCGCTGCGCGACCGCAGTGCGCGATCCAACGCGCCACGCCCTCAGGGGTGCCGGAGACGTAGTCGTCGAGCGCCGCGAGGTACTCGTCGACGCCGCCCTCGACATGGCCGACCTCGGCCGGGCTGATCGACTTCGGGTCCAGCCCGCTCCCGACCAGCACGATCCGCTCCGCCGCGCGTGCCACGAGGCCGTTGTGGCTCACGAAGGGCCGCAGCGCGAGCAGTTCGCCGTGGACGACGGCCGCCATCACCAGCGCGGGGGTCTCGCCGCCCGTGACGATCAGCCCGGCCAGCGCGTCGAGCCGGGCGGAGACCTCGTCGGCGGGCGGGGCCGGCCGGACGATCGGTTCGACCACGGCCTCGCCGGCGAGCCTGGGCCGACCGACGGCGTCCGGGTCCACGTCGGGCGCGCCGCCGGCCGCCACGAGGTGGAGTCTGGCCAGTACCCGGAGCGGCGACTGCCGCCACACCGGCAGCAGTTGGCCGGCCTCCGCGGTCACCCGGAGTGCGGCGCCGACCGTGCGGGCCTCGGCGTCGCCGCCGAAGTCGCTGCGCCGCCGGACCTCTTCGAGCGCCCAGTCCGCCCCGGCGAGCGCGGCGCTGGCGCGTGCGCCGCGCAGCACGGCCTCGGCGGTGACCTCGGCGCTGCGCCGACGCATGACGCGGTGCCCGTAGACCCGGTCGACGGCCTTGCGCATGGACTCGACGGACTCTGCCACGCCGGGCAGCCCGGCGAGCGGCGCGAGCGGATCGGCGGCGCCGGACCGGGGGC